>NZ_CAWORF010000024.1:0-102651 GCF_963883545.1 Escherichia sp. E4702
CATATACCGTAGGCCTGATAAGACGCGCAAAGCGTCGCATCAGGCATGGCGCACACCTGCCGGATGCGGCGTGAACGCCTTATCCGGCCTAAATTTCGCCCATAAATCGTAGGCCTGATAAGACGCGCAAAGCGTCGCATCAGGCATCTGTGCACGGCTTATCCATGTTTACCACATCAAATCATCAGGCACTTTGAAGTCGGCATACGGATCATCTTCATTCTGCTCTTCGGCGCTGAGTGCACTATGCAACACAATACTACTGGCATCACGCTGAGCAATTTTATCGGCAACGCTGGCGGGAATAATGGCGTATTCACCTTCGCTATTGTTATCGGCCAACAAGCGAGCAATCGCCAGACGACCATTAATCAACTGCGCCTGTGTGAGCTTATCAACAAAAATCTTCTTAATCAGATTACCATCGGTAAAGTTAAAACCAATATCGCCATTGGCAATGGTGATTCGGTTCATTTCAATAAGCTGCTTCACCTGGGCTTTATATTCTTTCGCCAACGCCGCTTGTTTTTGTTGCTCGCTAAGCTGTTTATCACGCTCAAGCTGTGCCTTTTTATTTTCTTCTACCGCCGCCCGAGCTTCACGCGCCTGAACGCGCGATTTTTTCGCCGTTCTCTCGACCTTCGCCGCTTTTTTGCTGGTGACTAATCCTGCTTTGAGCAACTGCTCTTGTAAGGTAAGTTTTGCCATCTTTGTTTCCAAACCCGCTGAATAATTTTTAGCGAGTATACCTGTAAACGCCGTAGGTGTATTGGGGGCAAGTCCCTTTCGCCCCTGCTTGATAAGGCACGTCAGGCATCAGCACACGGCTGCATTCTTGATTTCCGACTCATCAAAATAAACACCGCCAACCCAGCAGCAAGAATACCCGGTGCAGAAGCGGCCATTACGCCAACCGTGCCAGTGCCTAATGCCAGCATTTTCCCGGCCAGCAACGGACCGCTCATAGCCCCCAGACGCCCTACCGCCACGGCTGTTCCCACACCTGTTGCGCGGATCTGCGAACTGTAAAACAACGGTGCCAGGGCATATAAAACGCTTTGCCCACCTGTCGCAAATAACCCCGCGACAAATCCCGCCAGCAACATACCGTTAAATGACGACACCGTTCCCAGTGCCAGTAGCGAAGCTAACATGCCGCTATAAATCAGTAGCGACATGGTTACTGGACGCAGCTTATCCATCAATGCACCCAACATTAACGTCCCGCTCGCCGCCCCCATTTGCAGTGCAAACATCACCCCAGCCGCCTGCGATGGCTGGAATCCTTGCTCCACCAAAAGCAGCGGCAGCCAGTTGATCAACATGTAGACCACCAGCAGAGTGAAGAAATAACACAACCACAGCAGCAGCGTCGCGGTGGCCGTTTCTGGCGCAAATAACGCACGCAGTGGTGGCGCAGCCTGTTTTTCGCCAGCGAAAACCGCCGACTCCGGCAGCCAGCGCATTAATAGCGGCACCAGAATCAACGGCACCACACCACCGACCCAAAACACCGTTTGCCAGGCTAAGTTTGCCCCCGCGAAACCCAGCGTCGCCGCCAGCGCCGCGCCAATGGGGACACCGCAATACATCAGGCTCACTGCCGTCCCACGAAAACGTGGACCCGCGGCTTCAGACGTCAGGGCGATAAGATTCGGCAACGCCGCCCCCAGTCCGACACCGGTCATCAGCCGTGCAAAGACCAGTGATGGGAAATCCCAGGCAATAGCCGTTGTCAGCGAGAACAAACCAAACAGCGCAACTGAGCTAATCAAGATACGCTTACGACCATAACGGTCCGCCAGCATTCCGCCAACCAGCGCGCCGGGTAGCAAACCGAGTATTCCGGCGCTGAATATCCAGCCCATTTGCATTTTATCGAGTGCGAAAGCCTGGGCGATGCCACCCGCCGCAATGCCAGCCGCCTGAAGATCCAGCCCTTCCATCAGGGCGACCAAAAAACAAAGCCCGATGGTCAGCATCAGGCGGGATGAAGATGATGAAGGGGTACGAGTCGACATAAGATGAACCTCGTTGTGAGTGCAGGTGAATCGCGGCTGATACATTGCCAGCCGCGTAATCAGAACCATTTAATGACAGCCTGCAGGCGAAATGTAGGCCGGATAAGGCGTTTGCGCCGCATCCGGCAGTCGTGCACCATGCCTGATGCGACGCTGACGCGTCTTATCAGGCCTACAAATTCCCGCGCCATCCGTAGGCCGGATAAGGCGTTTACGCCGCATCCGGCAGTCGTGCACAGATGCCTGATGCGACGCTTGCGCGTCTTATCATGCCTGGGATGGGCATACAAAATGCACGTTCTCGGCAGTCATCATTATTTGTTGTTGCGCAGATCCAGCGCCACGTCGACAATCATATCCTCCTGACCACCAACCATCCGGCGCTTGCCCAGCTCAACGAGAATATCCACCGCGCTTAAGCCATAACGCGCCGCCGCTGTTTCACAGTGACGCAGAAAGCTGGAGTAAACACCAGCGTATCCCAGCGCAAGCGTTTCGCGATCGACTCGTACCGGACGATCCTGCAACGGACGCACCAGGTCATCAGCAGCATCCATTAACGCATAGAGATCGGTCCCATGCTGCCAGCCCAGTTTATCCGCGGCGGCAATAAACACTTCCAGCGGCGCGTTACCTGCGCCCGCCCCCATTCCCGCAAGACTGGCGTCGATTCGGTCACAGCCCTCTTCCACCGCCGCAATAGAGTTCGCCACGCCAAGACTCAGGTTATGGTGAGCGTGCATGCCGGTTTGCGTTTCTGGTTTCAGCACTGCTTTCAGGGCGCGGAAACGGTCACGGATATCGCTCATGTTCATCGCACCGCCAGAATCCACCACATAAATACAGGTCGCACCGTAGCCTTCCATCAGCTTTGCCTGCTTCGCGAGATTCTCCGGCGTGGTCATATGGCTCATCATCAGAAAACCAACGGTGTCCATTCCGAGCTCGCGGGCATACTGAATATGCTGGGCGGAAACATCAGCTTCGGTACAGTGCGTTGCCACACGAACCACCCGCGCGCCAGCCTGCCAGGCATTTTTCAGATCGTGAATAGTGCCGATGCCTGGCAGCAACAACGTCGCGATTTTGGCGTGCTTCACCACATCCGCCGCCGCTTCAATCCATTCAAGGTCGCTATGTGCGCCGAAACCATAGTTAAAGCTGGAACCCTGCAAACCGTCGCCATGGGCCACTTCAATCGAATCCACGCGAGCATCATCCAGTGCTTTGGCAATCTGGCGAACGTTTTCCAGCGAATACTGATGACGAATGGCGTGCATACCGTCACGCAACGTGACGTCCGAGATATAAAGTTTTTTACCGTTCATGCCGCTTCTCCTGCCTTGCGCGCCAGTGACTGGGCCATTTTTTCCGCTGTCGCCAGCGCACTGGAAGTCATAATGTCGAGGTTGCCCGCATAGGCAGGCAGATAATGCGCTGCGCCTTCGACTTCCAGCCAGACCGCCGTTTTCAGTCCGGAGAACTGCCCCACGCCCGGCAAATTAACCGGTTTATCCTGCGGGATAACTTCAAACTGCACGCGCTGTTTCAGGCGATATCCCGGTACGTAAGCCTGCACCGCCTCAGCCATTTCATTGATTGAGGCTTCGATATCATCTTGTGAAGCTTCGTCGCTCAATACATACACCGTGTCACGCATCATCAACGGTGGCTCTGCTGGGTTAAGTACGATAATCGCCTTCCCTTTTGCCGCGCCGCCCACCACTTCAATGGCGCGCGACGTGGTTTCCGTAAATTCATCGATATTGGCACGTGTGCCAGGTCCGGCAGATTTACTGGCGATAGAAGCGATAATTTCGGCGTAATGAACACGCGCCACGCGTGAAATTGCCGCCACCATTGGAATGGTGGCCTGGCCGCCGCAGGTGACCATGTTGACGTTCAGTTGTTCGACATTCGCATCAAGGTTAACCACCGGCACACAGTAAGGGCCGATGGCAGCAGGCGTCAGGTCGATTAAGCGAATATCCGGTTTCGCTTCGCGCAAAGCGGCATCGTTTTTCACATGCGCGCCCGCGCTGGTCGCATCAAATACAATGTCGATATCAGCAAATTCAGGCATGTTCATCAGTCCGATCACCCCTTCATGGGTGGTGGCGACGCCCATACGTCTGGCACGCGCCAGACCGTCGGACTGAGGATCAATGCCGACCATCACCGCCATCTCCAGATGCTGACCTTGACGCAAAATTTTAATCATCAGATCGGTGCCAATGTTGCCAGAACCGATAATGGCGACTTTACGCTTACTCATGACAGACTTCCTTTTGGGGCTGCGCTTGAAAATGTCGCAGCAACTGAACCTATGCCTTCAATATGGGCTTCAAAACGATCGCCCGCATTCACCGCCACCATCGGGCCTAATGCCCCGGTAAGAATGATATCTCCAGCGCGCAGCGGTTGACCCAGGCTGGCCATTTTGCGTGCCAGCCAGACAGCGGCATTAAGCGGATGCCCCAGGCATTCGCTGCCGCGCCCGCTGGAAACCTCTTCGTTATTACGCGTCATCTTCATGGCGCAGTTTTTCAGATCTAACCCCGCCAGACGTTGCGCCGGACCGCCGATGACATACACCCCGCAGGAGGCGTTATCTGCCACGGTATCGACAAACTGAATCGACCAGTCGCGGATGCGGCTACCCACCACTTCCAGCGCCGGAAGTACCCATTCAATGGCGTTATACAGTTCGTTAAACGTGGTATCGGTCGCGGGCAAATCGCGGTTCAAAACCAGTGCGATCTCCGCTTCAATGCGGGGTTGCAAGACGCGGGAAAAAGGAATGGTTTCATTATCGCCATAACACATGTCGGCAAATAACGTCCCAAAATCCGGTTGATCAACGCCCAGTTGTTGTTGCACTTTCGGATGCGTCAGTCCCACTTTGCGCCCCACCACTCGCCGTCCCTGAGCGACGCCATGTTGCACATTGATGCGCTGAATGGCGTAGGCGGCTTTCGCGTTTTCAATACCAATCAGATCGCGCAGCGGCGCAATCGCTTCGCCCTGCTCTGCGGCGCGGCGTAAATCCGCCGCCAGTTGCTCAAGAGTATGCTTCGTCATGACCATTCCTTAAGGGCGTGCGAGGAAATTCAGCACCAGTTGATTGAAAGCATCGGCATGTTCCCACTGCGCCCAGTGACCACAGTCGCGGAAGATATGCAGTTCAGAACCGGCAATGCCGGACAGCAGACGCAGACCCGCATCCATCGGCACAAAACGGTCGTTGCGCCCCCAGACAATCAGGGTTTGTGCTTTGATTTCCGCCAGACGTGGGCCAAAATCCGGGAACTGTTTCGGATTGGCTTCCAGGCTCTTAACGAAGTTTTCCAGGTGATCGCGACGCGACAGCATATTATTCAGGCGCGCTTCAAACAGGGCGTCGGTCAAATCGCTGGTATCAAAAACGAAGATATCCATCATCAGCTTCAGGTTTTCGATAGTAGGCTGGCGATAAAGCTGATTCAGTCGCTTAATACCTTCGGTTGGCATCGGCGTAAACAAACTCATGCCGCCCGTACCGCCGCCCATCAGCACCAGTTTGCCGACGCGCTCCGGCCAGTTAAGAGTGAACGCCACAGAACTGTGGCCGCCCATCGAGTTGCCCAGCAAGTGGATTTTGGCGATATCCAGTTGATCCACCACGCTTTTCAGGATGCGTGCATTAAGATCCGATCGCGAACCACTATTAACGATCGCATCGCTCTTACCCCAGCCCGGACAATCCAACAGGATCACCCGATAGCCCGCCTCTACCAGCGGATCGATATTGCGGCTGAAGTTCGCCCAGCCAGTAGCACCCGGGCCGGAACCGTGCAGCAGGACAACGGTTTCGTCGCCTTGTCCACAGTCATTAAAATGGATGCGCAGCGTTTTACCCGCTTCTTCTACATTCAGAAAACGGCTGGTAGCGGCTTCGGTTTGTGGCTGATAACTCATCATCTTCTCCTGCATATTCAGTTCTCTGTTCTGGCGCTTAACGAGCCAAATCCGGCAATCCACTCCGGGATTGGGCGGTAATAACGCCCTTCGCTACGCCAGTTGCCAAACGCAGAAATAGCGGCAAAAGCGGCGACCCAGGTTTTGATTTCATGTGTCGACTTTCCGGCAATGGCGGAAAGCTCTTCGTTACTGACGGCATCCAGTTCCTGTATGCGTCCCTGCTCCAGCAAAGTCATGAACTGGTTATCCCAAATCGGGTTGAGCGGATGCAGAGTTCTCTGATCCTCAACAAACTTCTCAGCGGCGCTGATCACCCGTTGCTGACGCAATTCACGCTCACTGGCGGGTAAATCTTTCCCGCTCCCCAACAAACGGTCGCGCATATGGGCATCGGCTTTCGCCAGTTCTGGCACCGGCGGCTGATGGGAAAGCCCACCGGACCCAAGGAACAGCACGCGTTTATTGAGAGTGCTGGTGAAACGTCCAATGGCTTCACCCAACAAACGGGTACGCTGGAAACCAGGCAAAGGCGTGGCGACGCCGTTGATGAAAACAGGCAGAACTGGCACCTTATCCAGCCCGCCGAGCAGGAACTCCAGCGGCTGGGCGAACCCGTGGTCTACCTGCATACAGTAAGAAACGGCAAGATCGATCCCGCTCTTCATGACGGCATGCGCACAGGCCTCCGCCAGCTCCACAGGCACGGGCAGCTCTCCTGCTGCACTGCCGAAATCACCAATTGCCGTCGCCCCAACGCCTAAACAGAACGGTGGCATCACGTCATAGAAAAAACCGTTGTAGTGATCTGGCGCAAACAGCACCACCAGTTCAGGGGAGAAAGCCGCAATACGCTCGCGGGCACTGGCAATCACGCCATTGACCTCATCGAGTACCTCTTGCGCCGGGTCGACATACCCCACCAGCGGCGAATGGGAAAGACAGTGAAGATAAGCGTGCATATCAGGCTACCTTTTCGACAGAAACGTCGGCATCAGGGCGGGTCAGCGTCATCACCGACGCCAGTTTATTCAGCGTATTGCCCAGAGTCTGCGGAATGGCGGTGGCGGCAACAAAGCGATCCGGGCGCATCACCACCAGCGAAGCATTGTGTTGTGCAAACCAGCTACGCAGGCGACCTTGCGTATCCCCCACGCGTAGCACGCCGTCGTGGTTATCCTGTGCGGTATGTATTTGCACTTCCGGCACCACCTGAATGAAGCGTGTGCCCAACGCGCGCCACTGCTGGATTTGCTCGTCGCTCATCCCCCACAGAGGATTGCATCCCCAGCCAATTACCGCGAAGTTCGCGCCGATCGCGTTATCGAGCAGCGTCACGTCGCCGTTTTCCAGCGTGACTTTCGGCTGAATAAACATCTTGCCAACCGGAGAGTGCTTCGCTTCGCCCTCACGCACCAGCGCACCGCCGTAATATTGCGGCATCGGCTTGAAGCGCATTTCGAGGAAGTAGCGTTTTACTGGCGGCAGATAATTCAGCAGCCAGGAAACGCCGTCACGTAACGTACCCTGCCAGCGTTTCGGCGGAGCCAGCACGTTGCCCGCCGTCACGGACAGGTCAATCATCGCTTTGGCGTGATCGCGACGTTCTTGTTGATAGGTATCGAGCAGAGCATCACGGGCTTTCCCCTGGATAACCAACGCCAGTTTCCAGGCGAGATTAAAAGCGTCGCGCATACCACTGTTATAGCCCTGCCCCTGCCACACCGGCATGATGTGCGCGGCATCGCCCGCCAGCAGTACGCGATCAATACGAAAACGTTGCGCCAGTCGTGCGTTGTGGGTGTAGACACGCTGGCGAATCAATTCAACATTGTCCGGATTAGGCAGCACTTTGCTTAACAGCTTGCGCATATTTTGCGGCTCACGCAGCTGTTCCTCGGTTTCTCCTGGCATCACCATAAATTCAAAGCGACGTACCGCATGAGGTAGCGCGGCAGAAACATACGGGCGCACCGGATCGCAACACAAATAGATGTGCGGCGTACTTAACGGATCGTTGGCGATATCCACCACAATCCACTGATTTGGCGCGGTTTTACCTTCAAACGGCACATTCAGGGTGCGACGGACAAAACTTGCCCCACCATCACAGGCCACCAGCCATTGGGCTTTGACCGTTTCCCGCTGCCCTTTTGCCGTTTTCAGGTGCAAGGTCACTTCGTCATCTTGCTGGCTGAAAGCCTCCAGTTCGCGGGAAAACAGGCAGCGTACATTCGGAAAACGCGACAACCCTTCCAGCATCACCGCATCGACCTGCGGCTGAATAAAGGCGTTACGGCGCGGCCAGCCAAATTCATCGGTCATTGGCTGAATATCAGCAAAACAGCGGCCTTTCGGGGTGAGAAAACGCATCGCGTGCCACGGCGTAGTATGCGGCAGAACATTATCGACCAGGCCGACCGACTGCATGGTGCGCAGCGCCTCGTCATCAATACCAATCGCACGGGGGTAGTCGATCAACTTATCGAGTTTCTCCACCACCAGCACGTCAATGCCCATCTGGCCGAGATAGTTCGCCATCATCAGCCCGACCGGACCGGCACCAGCGATCGCTACCTGAACGCTATGGTTAACAGCAGGCTGGATGTCAGGGTGTTGTATTGCCATTTCAGTACCTCACGACTCGGACAAAATGCCGTTGCGCGCACAGTACAGCGCAACTTATTTTGTTAAAAACATGTAAATGATTTTTTATTGTTCGCTCAGTATAGGAAGGGTGTTTTCGGCTACAATCAAAACATGCCCGAATGTGCACCAGGTGCACAACGTTGTTTTAACTATAGAAATGTCAATTAATATGCAGAACGATGAGCAGACGGAATACAAAACCGTGCGCGGATTAACCCGCGGTCTAATGTTATTAAATATGTTAAATAAACTTGACGGCGGTGCCAGCGTCGGGCTGCTGGCGGAACTCAGCGGTCTGCATCGCACCACTGTGCGGCGACTGCTGGAGACGTTACTGGAAGAGGGATATGTCCGGCGCAGTACCTCCGATGACAGTTTTCGTCTGACCATCAAAGTGCGGCAATTAAGCGAAGGGTTTCGTGACGAACAGTGGATTTCTGCACTGGCGGCCCCGCTGCTGGGCGATCTGTTGCGCGAAGTGGTATGGCCGACAGATGTGTCCACGCTGGATGTTGATGCAATGGTGGTACGCGAAACCACCCACCGTTTCAGTCGATTATCCTTTCACCGGGCAATGGTCGGGCGGCGTTTACCGCTCCTGAAAACCGCCTCGGGCCTGACCTGGCTGGCCTTTTGTCCGGAAAAAGAACGCCAGGCGTTAATCGAAATGTTAGCCGCCCGCCCCGGTGATGACTATCAACTGGCGCGGGAACCGTTAAAGCTGGAAGCCATTCTGGCGCGCGCGCGCAAAGAGGGTTACGGACAGAACTACCGCGGCTGGGATCAGGAGGAGAAGATCGCCTCTATCGCCGTACCGCTGCGCAGTGAACAACGGGTGATTGGCTGCCTGAATCTGGTGTATATGGCGAGCGCAATGACCATCGAACAGGCGGCAGAAAAACATCTTCCGGCGCTGCAACGGGTAGCAAAACAGATTGAAGAAGGTGTTGAATCGCAGGCTATTCTGGTGGCCGGACGGCGAAGTGGCGTGCATTTGCGTTAACGCCGCCGAATGGCGAAAAACCTTCCGTGGTATGGCATGATAGCATTCGGAAGAAAGTGAATTCAGGGTGGTGAATGTGAAACCAGTAACGCTATACGATGTCGCAGAGTATGCCGGAGTCTCTTATCAGACCGTTTCCCGCGTGGTGAATCAGGCCAGCCACGTTTCTGCGAAAACGCGGGAAAAAGTGGAAGCGGCAATGGCGGAGCTGAATTACATTCCCAACCGCGTGGCACAACAACTGGCGGGCAAACAGTCGTTGCTGATTGGCGTTGCCACCTCCAGTCTGGCCCTGCACGCGCCGTCACAAATTGTCGCGGCGATTAAATCCCGCGCTGACCAACTGGGTGCCAGCGTGGTGGTGTCGATGGTAGAACGAAGCGGCGTCGATGCCTGTAAAGCGGCGGTACACAACCTTCTCGCGCAACGCGTTAGCGGTCTGATCATCAACTATCCGCTGGATGAACAAGATGCCATTGCGGTGGAAGCCGCCTGTGGTAACGTGCCAGCGTTATTCCTTGATGTCTCCGACCAGGCCCCCATCAACAGTATTATTTTTTCCCATGAAGACGGTACGCGGCTTGGCGTGGAGCATTTGGTCGCATTAGGTCACCAGCAAATCGCGCTGTTAGCGGGCCCATTAAGTTCTGTCTCGGCGCGTCTGCGTCTGGCGGGCTGGCACAAATATCTCACACGCAATCAAATTCAGCCGATAGCAGAACGGGAAGGCGACTGGAGCGCCATGTCCGGTTTTCAACAAACCATGCAGATGCTGAATGAGGGGATCATTCCCACCGCGATGCTGGTTGCCAACGATCAGATGGCGTTGGGCGCAATGCGCGCCATTACCGAGTTCGGGCTGCGCGTCGGCGCGGATATCTCGGTAGTGGGATACGACGATACCGAAGACAGCTCATGTTATATCCCGCCGTTAACCACCATCAAACAGGATTTTCGTCTGCTGGGGAAAACCAGCGTAGACCGCTTGCTGCAACTTTCTCAGGGGCAGGCGGTGAAGGGAAATCAGCTACTGCCCGTCTCACTGGTGAAAAGAAAAACCACCCTGCCACCCAATACGCAAACCGCCTCTCCCCGCGCGTTGGCCGATTCATTAATGCAGCTGGCAAGGCAAATTTCCCGTCTGGAAAGCGGACAGTGAGCGCAACGCAATTAATGTGAGTCAGCTCACTCATTAGGCCCCCAAGGCTTTACACTCTATGCGTCAGGCTCGTATGTTGTGTGAAATTGTGAGCGGATAACAATTTCACACAGGATACAGCTATGACCATGATTACGGATTCACTGGCCGTCGTATTACAACGTCGTGACTGGGAAAACCCTGGCGTTACCCAACTTAATCGCCTTGCGGCACATCCCCCTTTCGCCAGCTGGCGTAATAGCGAAGAGGCCCGCACCGATCGCCCTTCCCGGCAGTTGCGCAGCCTGAATGGTGAGTGGCAATTTGCCTGGTTTCCGGCACCAGAAGCGGTGCCGGAAAGCTGGCTCGAGTGCGATCTTCCTGATGCCGATTGCGTATCAGTGCCATCAAACTGGCAGATGCACGGTTACGACGCGCCCATCTACACCAACGTGACCTATCCCATTGCGGTCAATCCGCCATTTGTTCCCGCAGAAAATCCGACTGGCTGTTACTCGCTCACATTTAATGTTGATGAAAGCTGGCTACAGGAAGGCCAGACGCGAATTATTTTTGATGGCGTTAACTCGGCGTTTCATCTGTGGTGCAACGGGCGCTGGGTCGGTTACGGGCAGGACAGTCGTTTGCCGTCTGAATTTGACCTGAGCGCCTTTTTACACGCCGGAGAAAACCGCCTCGCCGTTATGGTGCTGCGCTGGAGTGACGGTAGTTATCTGGAAGATCAGGATATGTGGCGAATGAGCGGTATTTTCCGTGACGTCTCGTTGCTGCACAAACCGACCACACAAATCAGCGATTTCCATGTTGCCACTCGCTTTAATGATGATTTCAGCCGCGCTGTACTGGAGGCTGAAGTTCAGATGTGCGGCGAGTTGCGCGATGAGCTACGGGTGACGGTTTCTTTGTGGCAGGGTGAAACGCAGGTCGCCAGCGGCACCGCGCCTTTCGACGGTGAAATTATCGATGAACGTGGTGGTTATGCCGATCGCGTCACCCTACGTCTGAACGTCGAAAACCCGGCGCTGTGGAGCGCCGAAATCCCGAATCTCTATCGTGCGGTGGTTGAACTGCACACCGCCGACGGCACGCTGATTGAAGCAGAAGCCTGCGATGTCGGTTTCCGCGAGGTGCGGATTGAAAATGGCCTGCTGCTGCTGAACGGCAAGCCGTTGCTGATTCGCGGCGTTAACCGTCACGAGCATCATCCTCTGCATGGTCAGGTCATGGATGAGCAGACGATGATGCAGGATATCCTGCTGATGAGGCAGAACAACTTTAACGCCGTGCGCTGTTCGCATTATCCGAACCATCCACTGTGGTACACGCTGTGCGACCGCTACGGCCTGTATGTGGTGGATGAAGCCAACATTGAAACCCACGGCATGGTGCCAATGAATCGTCTGACTGATGATCCGCGCTGGTTACCCGCGATGAGCGAACGCGTAACGCGAATGGTGCAGCGCGATCGTAATCACCCGAGTGTGATCATCTGGTCGCTGGGGAATGAATCAGGCCGCGGCGCTAATCACGACGCACTCTATCGCTGGATAAAATCTGTCGATCCTTCCCGCCCGGTGCAGTATGAAGGCGGCGGAGCCGACACCTCCGCAACCGATATTATTTGCCCGATGTACGCGCGCGTGGATGAAGACCAGCCCTTCCCGGCTGTGCCGAAATGGTCCATCAAAAAATGGCTCTCGCTACCTGGAGAGACGCGCCCGCTGATCCTTTGCGAATACGCCCACGCGATGGGTAACAGTCTTGGCGGCTTCGCTAAATACTGGCAGGCGTTTCGTCAGTACCCCCGTTTACAGGGCGGCTTCGTCTGGGACTGGGTGGATCAGTCGCTGATTAAATATGATGAAAACGGTAATCCGTGGTCGGCTTACGGCGGTGATTTTGGCGATACGCCAAACGATCGCCAGTTCTGCATGAACGGTCTGGTCTTTGCCGACCGCACGCCGCATCCAGCGCTGACAGAAGCAAAACACCAGCAGCAGTTTTTCCAGTTCCGTTTATCCGGGCAAACCATCGAAGTGACCAGCGAATACCTGTTCCGTCATAGCGATAACGAGCTCCTGCACTGGATGGTGGCGCTGGATGGCAAGCCGCTGGCAAGCGGTGAAGTGCCTCTGGATGTCGCTCCACAAGGTAAACAGGTGATTGAACTGCCTGAACTACCGCAGCCGGAGAGCGCCGGACAACTCTGGCTAACGGTTCACGTAGTGCAACCGAACGCGACCGCATGGTCAGAAGCCGGACACATCAGCGCCTGGCAACAATGGCGACTGGCGGAAAACCTCAGCGTGGCACTCCCCTCCGCGCCCCACGCCATCCCGCATCTGACCACCAGCGAAACGGATTTTTGCATCGAGCTGGGTAATAAGCGTTGGCAATTTAACCGCCAGTCAGGCTTTCTTTCACAGATGTGGATTGGCGATGAAAAACAACTGCTGACGCCGCTGCGCGATCAGTTCACCCGTGCGCCGCTGGATAACGATATCGGCGTGAGTGAAGCGACCCGCATTGACCCTAACGCCTGGGTCGAACGCTGGAAGGCGGCGGGCCATTACCAGGCCGAAGCGGCGTTGTTGCAGTGCACGGCAGATACACTTGCCGACGCGGTGCTGATTACGACTGCCCACGCCTGGCAGCATCAGGGGAAAACCTTATTTATCAGCCGGAAAACCTACCGTATCGATGGACACGGTGAGATGGTCGTCAGTGTGGATGTTGAAGTAGCGAGCGATACACCTCATCCAGCGCGGATTGGCCTGACCTGCCAGCTGGCGCAGGTCGCAGAGCGGGTTAACTGGCTGGGACTGGGACCGCAAGAAAACTATCCCGACCGCCTTACTGCGGCCTGTTTTGACCGCTGGGATCTGCCATTGTCAGAAATGTATACGCCGTACGTCTTCCCGAGCGAGAACGGTCTGCGCTGTGGAACGCGCGAATTGAATTATGGCTCACACCAGTGGCGCGGCGACTTCCAGTTCAACATCAGCCGCTACAGCCAACAACAACTGATGGAAACCAGCCATCGCCATCTGCTGCACGCGGAAGAAGGCACATGGATGAATATCGACGGTTTCCATATGGGGATTGGTGGCGACGACTCCTGGAGCCCGTCAGTGTCGGCAGAATTTCAACTGAGCGCAGGTCGCTATCATTACCAGTTGATCTGGTGCCAAAAATAATAATAACCGGGCAGGCTATGCCTGCCCGTATTTCGCGTAAGGAAATCCATTATGTTCTATTTAAAAAACACAAACTTTTGGATGTTCGGCTTATTCTTTTTCTTTTACTTTTTTATCATGGGTGCCTATTTCCCGTTTTTCCCGATTTGGCTACATGACATCAACCATATCAGCAAAAGTGATACGGGTATTATTTTTGCCGCGATTTCCCTGTTCTCTCTGTTATTCCAACCACTGTTTGGCTTGCTTTCTGACAAACTTGGACTGCGCAAATATCTGCTATGGATTATTACCGGCATGTTAGTGATGTTTGCGCCGTTCTTTATTTTTATCTTCGGCCCGCTGTTACAGTACAACATTTTAGTAGGGTCGATTGTTGGTGGTATTTATCTTGGCTTTTGTTTTAACGCCGGTGCACCAGCAGTAGAGGCATTTATCGAGAAAGTCAGCCGTCGCAGTAATTTCGAATTTGGTCGCGCGCGGATGTTTGGCTGTGTTGGCTGGGCGCTGTGTGCCTCGATTGTCGGCATCATGTTCACCATCAATAACCAGTTTGTTTTCTGGCTGGGTTCTGGCTGTGCGCTCATCCTCGCCGTTTTGCTCTTTTTTGCCAGAACGGATGCCCCTTCTTCCGCCACGGTTGCCAATGCGGTAGGTGCCAACCATTCGGCTTTTAGCCTTAAGCTGGCGCTGGAATTGTTCAGACAGCCCAAACTGTGGTTTTTGTCGCTCTATGTTATTGGCGTTTCCTGTACCTACGATGTTTTTGACCAACAGTTTGCTAATTTCTTTACTTCGTTCTTTGCCACCGGTGAACAGGGTACGCGGGTATTTGGCTACGTAACAACAATGGGCGAATTACTTAACGCCTCGATTATGTTCTTTGCACCACTGATCATTAATCGCATCGGTGGGAAAAACGCCCTGCTGCTGGCTGGCACTATTATGTCTGTACGTATTATTGGCTCATCGTTCGCCACCTCGGCGCTGGAAGTGGTTATTCTGAAGACGCTGCATATGTTTGAAGTACCGTTCCTGCTGGTGGGCTGCTTTAAATATATTACCAGCCAGTTTGAAGTGCGTTTTTCAGCGACGATTTATCTGGTCTGTTTCTGCTTCTTTAAGCAACTGGCGATGATTTTTATGTCTGTACTGGCGGGCAATATGTATGAAAGCATCGGTTTCCAGGGTGCTTATCTGGTGCTGGGTCTGGTGGCGCTGGGCTTCACCTTGATTTCCGTGTTCACACTTAGCGGCCCCGGCCCGCTTTCTCTACTGCGTCGCCAGGTGAATAAAGTCGCTTAAGCAATTAATGTCGGATGGGGCGCGAGCGCCTTATCCGACCAACATATCAGGACGGAATGATCGCAATGAACATGCCAATGACCGAAAGAATAAAAGCAGGCAAGCTATTTACCGATATGTGCGAAGGCTTACCTGAAAAAAGACTTCGTGGGAAAACGTTAATGTATGAGTTTAATCACTCGCATCCATCAGAAGTTGAAAAAAGGGAAAGCCTGATTAAAGAAATGTTTGCCACAGTAGGGGAAAATGCCTGGATAGAACCACCCGTCTATTTCTCTTACGGTTCCAACATCCATATAGGCCGCAATTTTTATGCAAATTTCAATTTAACCATTGTCGATGACTACACGGTAACAATCGGTGATAACGTACTGATTGCACCCAACGTTACTCTTTCCGTTACGGGACACCCTGTACACCATGAATTGAGAAAAAACGGAGAGATGTACTCTTTTCCGATAACGATTGGCAATAATGTCTGGATCGGGAGTCATGTGGTCATTAATCCAGGCGTCACCATCGGGGATAATTCTGTTATTGGCGCGGGTAGTGTCGTCACAAAAGACATTCCACCAAACGTCGTGGCTGCTGGCGTTCCTTGTCGGGTTATTCGCGAAATAAACGACCGGGATAAGCAATATTATTACAAAGATTACAAAGTTGAATCGTCAGTTTAAATTAGCAAAATTGCCTGATGCGCTTCGCTTATCAGGCCTACAAATTCAGTGTTCTACGTTAGCCGCATCCGGCATGAACAAAGCGCAGGAACAAGCGTCGCATCATGCCTCTTTGACCCACAGCTGCGGAAAACGTGCTGGTGCAAAACGCAGGGTTATGATCATCAGCCCAACGACGCACAGCGCATGAAACGTCCAGTCCATCAGGTAATTGCCGCTGATACTACGCAGCACGCCAGAAAACCACGGGGCAAGCCCGGCGATGATAAAACCGATCCCCTGCATAAACGCCACCAGCTTGCCAGCAATAGCAGGTTGCGCAGAGTGATCGAGCGCCAGCAGCAAACAGAGCGGAAACGCGCCGCCCAGACCTAACCCACACACCATCGCCCACAATACCGGCAATTGCAGCGGCAGCCAGATAAAGCCGCAGAAACCCACCAGTTGTAACACCAGCGCCAGCATTAACAGTTTGCGTCGGTCCTGATGGCGAGCCATAGCAGGCATTAGCAATGCCCCTGTGGCTTGCCCAAGCGTCATCAATGCCAGCAAGGAACCGCTGTACTGCGCGCTGGCACCAATCTCAATATAGAAAGCGGGTAACCAGGCAATCAGGCTAGCGTAACCGCCGTTAATCAGACCGAAGTAAACACCCAGCGTCCACGCGCGAGGAGTGAAAACCACGCGAACCGGAGTGGTTGTTGTCTTGTGGGAAGAGGCGACCTCGCGGGTGCTTTGCCACCACCAGGCAAAGAGCGCAACAACGGCAGGCAGCGCCCACCAGGCGAGTGTTTGATACCAGGTTTCGCTATGTTGAATTAACCAGGGCGTCACGGCGGCACCAAGTCCACCGCCGCCCATCAGAGCCGCGGACCACAGCCCCATCACCAGTGGCGTGCGCTGCTGAAACCGCCGTTTAATCACCGAAGGCATCACCGCCTGAATGATGCCGATCCCCACCCCACCAAGCAGTGCGCTGCTAAGCAGCAGCGCACTTTGGGGGTAAAGCTCACGCATCAATGCACCGACGGCAATCAGCAACAGGCTGATGGCGACGCTGCGACGTTCGCTGACATGCTGATGAAGCCAGCTTCCGGCCAGCGCCAGCCCGCCCATGGTGACCACCGGCAGAGCCGTCAACAGGGCAGCCACGCTAAAGCTCATTCCGCTTGCCTGGCGCAATTGCGGTAGCAGTGGCCCGACGGAGGTGAGCAGTGGTCGCATATTAAGACCAATCAGCACCAGAACCAGCAGCATCGTGAACGTCTTTTGATGGTCGCGCATGGCTGTCAGAACGGTTTGGTCGGCAGATATTTACCATCTAAGGTGATGACCGCACGTTCGCCACCTTCCGGGTCCGCCACTTTCTTAACGTCGAGTTTGAAGTTAATCGCGCTGATAATGCCATCGCCAAACTTCTCATGAACCAACGCTTTCAGGGTTGTGCCGTACACCTGCAACATTTCATAGAAACGATACATCGTTGGGTCGGTTGGAATACGGTCATCAATGCAGCCACGCAGTGGAATCATCTGCAACAGTAGAATGGCGTCTTCGTCGAGATCCAGTTTCGCCCCGACCAGGCGGGCGGCGTCGGCAGGAAGCGCCTGCTGCCCCAGCAAAGCCGCGGTTACGAAGGCTTCTGCCAGACCGGTACCGTCGGCAATCTCGGCAAATGAGAGATCTTTTTTAGCTTTGCTGAGCAAAATGGCATCGGCAAGATCAAGACGAATATTGCGGTTAATTTGCGACTGAATCATGGTGGATCTCCTGATGGTTTAAAAATAAGGTTACGCTGCGGTCGGTTGGCGTAGCGGTATGGCACAAACGCGAGGATTCGCTGCCAGTGGCACAAACTGGCGGGTTGCGCCGTCAAAAGCTGCGATGCTGCCGCTTTCAATGTCGTAGACCCAGCCGTGCAGGGCGATCCGCCCCTCTTCGAGCGCCAGGCGCACCGATGGATGAGTTTGCAAATTAGCCAACTGAGCAATGACGTTTTCACGTACCATCGCCGCAGCTTTTGACGGTAAATCGTGATGCGGGCGCGCCTCATTAACGACGCGGGCTGAATCGGCATAACGCAGCCAGTGGGAGACGGCCGGCATATGGTCCATGCACTGACAGCTGGCAATGGCGGTCATCGCGCCACAGTTGGAATGACCGCAAATCACAATGTCAGATACCCGAAGCGCAGCGACGGCATACTCCACCGAAGCAGAAACGCCACCGGGTTCCGGCCCGTAGGAAGGGACGATATTGCCCGCATTGCGAATAACGAACAGATCGCCAGGTTCACGTTGCGTCACCAGCTCAGGGACCAGACGGCTATCGGAGCATGAGATAAAAAGTGTGCGCGGGCTTTGCTGTGTCGCCAGCTGTTTAAACAAGGCTTCCCGCTCAGGAAATGCCTCGCGCTGGAATTTAAGGAATCCATCAATAATCTCTTTCACCGTTAACCTCTGTCTGTCTCTGGAATGAGAGGCAGACTACTCGCCGATTGTCATAAGGTAAAAGACTCATTTATGATGAGTTCTATTGGATTTACTTATAGGTTGGCGAATGCTCTCTCGACATATCAATTACTTTCTTGCCGTGGCTGAACATGGCAGCTTCACCCGTGCAGCCAGTGCGTTGCACGTCTCCCAGCCTGCGCTTTCCCAGCAGATTCGCCAGTTAGAGGAGAGTTTAGGCGTGCCGCTGTTTGACCGTAGCGGGCGAACGATTCGTCTCACCGATGCGGGGGAAGTCTGGCGACAGTACGCCAGCCGGGCGTTACAGGAACTGGGGGCGGGTAAACGGGCGATTCATGATGTTGCCGATCTGACGCGAGGATCGCTGCGTATCGCCGTCACCCCCACCTTTACGAGCTACTTTATCGGCCCTTTAGTGGCGGATTTCTATGCGCGCTACCCCGGCATCACGCTCCAGCTACAGGAAATGTCGCAGGAGAAAATCGAAGATCTGCTTTGTCGCGACGAGCTGGACGTTGGGATTGCCTTCGCGCCTGTGCATTCGCCGGAGCTGGAGGCAATTCCTTTACTGACAGAAAGTTTAGCGTTGGTGGTGGCGAAACATCATCCGCTGGCTGACCAGGAACAGGTGGCATTGAGTCGCTTGCATGATGAAAAACTGGTCCTGCTCAGCGCGGAATTTGCCACCAGAGAGCAAATTGACCACTACTGCGAGAAAGCGGGGCTGCATCCACAGGTGGTGATAGAGGCGAACTCAATTAGCGCGGTTCTGGAGCTGATTCGCCGCACTTCTCTTTCCACCTTGCTGCCTGCGGCGATTGCCACACAACATGATGGGCTTAAAGCGATTTCTCTTGCCCCGCCACTACTGGAGAGAACGGCGGTTTTGTTGCGGAGGAAAAATAGCTGGCAGACAGCCGCCGCGAAGGCATTTTTGCACATGGCATTGGAAGAATGCGCGGATGTTGGCGGGAATGAATCGCGGTAGCCGCTGACACAGATCAGCGGCTGGAATTGCCTGATGCGCTACGCTTATCAGGCCTACGAGTTCAGTGCTCTACGTAGGCCGGATAAGGCGTTCACGCCGCATCCGGCATAAACTACGCTCGCTGTCCCCCAGCCGATTACCGTTTGTAATCGATGGCTTCTGGCTGCTCCAGATACACCGTTGTTTGTGCCGGTTGTGTACTGGCAATCACCTTGCCGCCACGTACCGAATAACGTACCGGAACCTGACGGCGCAGCGCATCAAATCCATTTTCAGCCGGCAGGATAATCAGGTTGGCGCTGTTTCCGGCGGCAATGCCGTAATCCTGCAAATTCAACGTCCTGGCGCTGTGGTGGGTGATTAAATTCAGGCCATCGTTAATCTGCCCATAGCCCATCAGCTGGCAAACATGCAGCCCCATATGCAGCACTTGCAGCATATTCGCCGTTCCCAGCGGATACCACGGATCGAAGACATCATCGTGACCAAAGCAGACGTTAATGCCGGACTCCAGCATCTCTTTAACGCGCGTGATGCCGCGACGTTTTGGATACGTATCGAAACGTCCTTGCAGATGAATATTGACCAGCGGGTTGGCGACAAAGTTAATACCGGACATTTTCAGCAAGCGGAACAGGCGTGAGGTATACGCCCCGTTATAGGAGTGCATTGCCGTGGTGTGGCTGGCGGTGACTCGCGCACCCATGCCTTCACGGTGCGCCAGGGCAGCAACGGTTTCGACAAAGCGTGACTGTTCATCATCGATCTCATCACAGTGAACGTCGATGAGACGGTCGTATTTTTGCGCCAGGGCGAAGGTTTTATGCAGCGACTCCACGCCGTATTCACGGGTAAATTCAAAATGCGGAATCGCCCCAACAACGTCTGCCCCTAAGCGTAGCGCCTCTTCCAGCAACGCTTCACCGTTGGGATACGACAAAATCCCTTCCTGCGGGAAAGCGACGATTTGCAGATCAATCCACGGCGCGACTTCCTGCTTCACTTCCAGCATTGCTTTCAGCGCAGTCAGGGTTGCATCCGAAACATCGACATGGGTACGCACATGCTGAATGCCGTTGGCAATCTGCCATTTCAGCGTTTGCCAGGCGCGTTGTTTCACATCGTCATGAGTTAATAACGCTTTGCGCTCGGCCCAGCGTTCAATGCCTTCAAACAGCGTGCCGGACTGATTCCAGTTCGGTTGCCCGGCGGTTTGCGTGGTGTCCAGGTGAATATGCGGCTCCACAAACGGCGGTAAAACTAAACCTTGTTCGGCATCCAGGCTGTTTTCAGTTATGGGCATCACGCCGGATTGCGCATCAATGGCGCTGATTTTTCCGTCGTGAAAATGAATCTGCCACAGCCCTTCTTTGCCGGGTAACCGGGCGTTAATAATTGTTTGTAAAGCGTTATTCGACACTGTTAGCCTCCACATGCGTCATTGCAGCTGTCGTTTTGCGATTCAAAATCGGGTTAAGGATCAGATAGCTCAGCGCGCCACCTAATACCGCGTTGACCGGAACAATTCCCGGTAACCAGTGGCCTGCGGCAATCCCCAGCGCGACAGCCAGAATCGCCACCCAATTGACACTCATCATACGCGTGGTCGCAAAGTGCTCATAGCGGCGACGGTTCATCAGATAGTCGGCGATGATCACGCCGCCCACCGGAGGAATAGCTGCCGAAAGGAAGGTCAGCCAGCCAACAAAATTGTTATACAGCCATAATGCGCAGACCGTACCGATAATACCGTTGATCACCGAAAGCGTTTTGCTCGACATCCCGGTAATGTTGGCGAAACCTAAACCCGACGCATAGAGCGCGTTATCGTTGGTGGTCCAGATATTCAGCCCCAGCACCACAATCGCAGGCAGCAGCAGGCCCTGAGCAATCATCACATCAGAGATATCCGCCATCCCCAGTGCCGCAGCGCCCGCTGCACCGAAAATAAACATCAACGAGTTGCCGAGGAAAAAGGCCACCATCGCCACCAGCACCGCCAGTTTGGCATTGCGACCAAAGCGGACAAAGTCAGCGGTGAGCGTACCCGCGCTGATAAATGACCCCACAACCAGCGCCAGCGCGACATTGAAATCTAACGGTTGTGCGGGAACGACCGCTTTTAATGCGTCCAGGCCGCCCATGCCGTTAACGGCCAACCACACGGAATAACCGCCAAGACAGGCGATAGCCGGAACCGCAATCACCGAAAGAACTGTCAGCGCCGAAATGCCAAAGAAGACGGTGACGGTCATCAGTAAACCGGAGACGGCAATCAGCAAATTAATATCCAGCCCGGTTGCCTTGCCCACCGGAATAGCAAACATCGCCACGCCAACGCCAAACCAGCCAACCTGGGTGCCGCCCAGCAGCAGTGAAGGCAGCCAAGAGCCTTTAACACCAAACGAGAAGCGAGCAAGAAGATGAGTGGTCAGGCCGGTTTTTGCGCCAATGTAACCAAGAAATGAAGTGTAAATACCGAGGAGAAGATTACCGATGAGAACTGCGAGGAAGAAATCATGATAGCTAAGACCGGTTCCGAGAGTGCCGCCGGTCCACATACTGGCGGAAAAGAAGGTTAATCCCAGCATGACGAACGTCAATGCCAATACCCCTTTCCGCGCCGACTGCGGGACTGGCCCCTGGCTAAAGTTGTTATCTTGCGACACGAAATTCCTCCGTTTGCTGTTTGAAACCCAAAAAATCCGCCGCATTCTATTCATCTGAAGATAAAAAGCAATCGTTTTCGCGGGGAAATGTATTTTTAATATGAATGAGTGCAAAAAGGTGGGGGAAAAATTATCGGTGTAAAAACAGTGGGTAGGCATAATAAGACGCGTCAGCGTCGCATCAGGCATCGGCGCACGATGTCAGATGCGGCGCGAGCGCCTTATCTGACCTACGGTTCAGGTCCGTAGGCATGATAAGACGCGTCAGCGTCGCATCAGGCATCTGCGCACGGTGTCGGATGCGGCGCGAGCGCCTTATCCGACCTACGGTTCAGACCTGTAGGCATGATAAGACGCGTCTGCGTCGCATCAGGCATCGGCGCACGGTGTCGGATGCGCCGCGAGCCTTATCCGACAATACCTTACTCTTCCATCGCCTGGCGGATCTGATCCAACGACGCAGGATCATCAATGGTCGTCAGATCCCCTGGATCGCGTCCTTCACAAATCGCCTGGATCGTGCGGCGCAGCATTTTTCCGGATCGCGTTTTTGGCAATTGCGAGACAAACCAGACGTGCGCCGGGCGGCCAAAGTTGCCAATCTGGCTGTCCACCAGCGCCATAATCGCCTTCTCTTGCGAGTGCGCCACCTCGCGGTCTTCCAGACTGTCGCTCTCTTTCGGAATGACAAACGCCACCGCCACCTGCCCTTTCAGCGCATCTTTCACCCCAACTACCGCCACTTCGGCAACGCCCGGATGACTGGAGATACTCTCTTCAATCTCGCGCGTCCCCAGCCGATGCCCGGCAACGTTAATTACATCGTCAGTGCGCCCGAGAATAAAGTGATAACCGTCAGCATCGCGGATGCCCCAGTCAAAGGTGGCGTACACCGGGCGGGAAAACAGCGACCAGTACGTCTTCACAAAGCGGTCGTCGTCGCCCCAGATGGTCTGAATACACCCCGGCGGCAATGGCCCTTCCACCACCAGCATCCCTTTCTCGTTGACGCCGCACGGTTCGCCGGTGACTTCATTGAGCAACTGCACGTTATAGCCATACATCGGCACGCCGGGGCTTCCCAGACGCGTCGGCCTGTCGTCCAGACCGCGAGCAATCGCCATAATCGGCCAGCCGGATTCGGTCTGCCAGTAGTTGTCGATGACCGGCACATCCAGCGTATTGCTCACCCAACTGGCGGTCGGCTCGTCCAGCGGTTCTCCAGCCAGATAGAGCACTTCCAGCGACGAGAGATCGTGTTTGCGAATTTCAGCGGTAGGGAATTTTTTCAGCACGCGAATGGCGGTCGGCGCTGAGAACATCCGGCTAACCTGATATTTCTCGACGATTTTCCACCACACACCGCAGTCCGGCCAGGTCGGTAATCCTTCGTAAACAATGGTCGCCATCCCCGCCAGCAGCGGCGCGTAGACGATATACGAATGTCCCACCACCCAGCCGATATCCGACGCGCAAAAGAACACGCCGCCCGCTTTGCCGCCAAAAATGGTGTCCATCGAGGTCGCCAGCGCCACCGCATATCCACCGACGTCACGCTGCACGCCTTTAGGTTTGCCGGTCGTGCCGGAGGTGTAAAGAATGCAGGAGGTTTCGTTGGATTCCAGCCACGCCACCGGCACCCGCGCGCCGATGTGTTGATGGCGCAACGACGCGAAATCGACATCCCGCCCACTAACACGCGGCATTTTCGCCAGCCCACGATCAACCAGCAAAACGTGGCGCGGCTGATGCTGTGCCTGACTTATCGCATCGTCGAGCAATTTTTTATAGGGAATGATTTTGCCACCGCGAGCTCCGGCATCAGCCGAGACAATCAGCACCGGTTTGGCGTCATCAATTCGCGCCGCCACGCTGTGCGAAGCAAATCCCCCAAACACCACCGAGTGAATAGCACCAATGCGCGCGCAGGCCAGCAGGGTAATATGCGCTTCGGCAATCATCGGCATATACACCAGCACCCGATCGCCACGCTGCACGCCCAGCGAGCGCAGCATTGACGCCACCGCGTTTACTTCGTCATGAAGCTGGCGAAAGGTAAAGGTGCGCTCTTCTTCTGTTTCCGAAGAGACGGCAATCAGCGCCAGCGCCTCTGGCTGTTTCTCCAGCCAGCGGTCGATAGCGTTGTGACACAAGTTGGTTCGGCCTTCACAAAACCAACGGGCAAACGGCGGATTGCTGTGATCGAGCGTTTGCGTAAAGGGCGTCTGCCAGTCAATACGCCGGGCCTGCTCGGCCCAGAACTGCTCCGGTTCGTTAATCGAACGCTGATAAAATTCGCTAAAAGACATAATGCTCTCCTGTTGAACTTACGCCTTACCGCCGTTTACTTAAATGACGTACAGGTCGAGATACTCATTGACCGGCATCAGTTCCAGGCGAGTTCTGTCGAGAGAAACCTCCAGAATGCGCTGCTGTTGGCGAGTCGGGAACTGGCGCGCGAGGTTGATTTTGAATTTATCGACCAGTTTCGGAATACCATCCTGACGGCGGCGAGCATGACCAATTGGGTACTCCACCACCACTTCTTCAAATCGTGTGCCGTCGGTGAACTCAAGGGTAATGGCATTGGCGATGGCGCGTTTTTCCGGGTCGTGGTAGTCAGCGGTAAACGCCGGATCTTCAAAGCAATTGATCTTCTCGCGCAGGGCGTCAATGCGTTTATCTTGCGCAACCTTGTCTTCGTAATCCGCCGCCGTTAAGCGCCCGAACAGCAGTGGGATCGCCACCATGTACTGAATGCAGTGATCGCGGTCTGCCGGGTTATTGAGCGGCCCTTTTTTGTCGATGATGCGAATACAGGCTTCGTGGGTGCGAATGGTCACTTTTTCGATATCCGCCGCCGTTTTGCCTGCTGCCTGCATCTGTTCATAGAGCGTCATCGCTGCTTCAACTGCCGTCTGGGAGTGGAACTCCGCCGGGAAGGAGATTTTGAACAGCACATTTTCCATGACGTAAGAACCGTACGGGCGCTGGAAGCGGAACGATTCACCTTTAAAGGAGACGTCGTAGAAGCCCCACACAGGCGCAGTCAGGGCTGACGGGTAACCCATTTCGCCCGTTTTCGCCATCAGTGCCAGACGTACCGCGCGGGAAGTGGCATCGCCCGCCGCCCAGGATTTACGCGTGCCGGTGTTCGGCGCATGGCGATAGGTGCGCAGCGACTGACCGTCCACCCACGCCAGCGAAACAGCGTTGAGAATTTCCTCGCGGGTCAGGCCGAGCATTTCGGCGACCACGGCGGTGGAAGCCACTTTCACTAACAGAACGTGGTCGAGACCGACGCGGTTAAAGGAGTTTTCCAGCGCGATGCAGCCCTGAATTTCATGGGCTTTGATCATTGCGGTCAGCACCTGTTTCATGGTCAACGGCGCTTTGCCGCTGGCGACCGCATTGCGCGAAAGCCAGTCCGCCGTTGCCAGAATGCCGCCGAGGTTGTCGGAAGGATGGCCCCACTCCGCCGCAAGCCAGGTATCGTTGAAATCGAGCCAGCGGATCATCGCGCCGATATTAAATGCCGCCTGGACGGGGTCGAGCTGGAACTGAGTTCCGGGGACGCGCACGCCGTTGGGTACGACGGTGCCGGGGACAATTGGCCCCAGCAGTTTTTTACAGGCCGGGTATTCGAGAGCTTCCAGACCGCAGCCGAGAGTGTCGAGCAGGCAGTAATGTGCGGTGTCGTAGGCCACTCTGGAGCTGATTTCGTAGTTCATCACGTAATCGACGATATCAACGATTTCACGATCAAATTCCGGGCGGATGTTGTTGATTTGAGCTGACATTGGGTACGTTTCCTTATTGTTATTCGTAGAGGTTTACTGGCGCTTATCCAGCGCGACAAACTGGCGGTCTTCCGGTCCAACGTAATTGGCGGAAGGACGGATAATTTTGTTGTCCTGACGTTGTTCAATGATGTGCGCCGCCCAGCCGGTGACGCGGGCGATAACAAACAGTGGTGTGAACATCTCGGTGGGAACGCCCATCATGTTGTAGGAAACAGCGGAGAACCAGTCGAGATTGGGGAACATCTTTTTGCTCTCCCACATCACCGTTTCCAGGCGATCGGCGATGTTGTACATCTTCAGCGAGCCGCCTTCCTGCGAGAGCTGCTTCGCCACGCGTTTGATCACCTGATGACGCGGGTCGGCGATGGTATAAACCGGATGCCCAAAACCAATGACCACTTCTTTGTTTTCCACCCGCTTGCGGATATCTGCTTCGGCTTCATCCGGTGTTTCATAGCGTTGCTGGATCTCCAGCGACACTTCATTCGCCCCGCCGTGTTTCGGCCCGCGCAATGCGCCAATCGCGCCAATAATGGCTGAGTACATATCAGAGCCAGTGCCCGCAATCACCCGGCTGGTAAAGGTGGAGGCGTTAAACTCATGTTCGGCATACAGCACCAGCGAAATATGCATCGCCTTTTCCCAGCTTTGCGACGGCTTTTCGCCGTGCAGCAGATGCAGGAAGTGACCGCCGATGGAGTCGTCATCGGTTTCCGGCTGGATGCGTTCGCCGTTGTGGCTGTAGTGATACCAGTAGAGAAGAATCGAGCTAAGTGACGCCAACAGTTTGTCGGCAATATCCCGCGCGCCAGAGACAGTGTGCCCCTCTTTTTCTGGCAGCGTGCAGCCGAGCGCGGAAACGCCGGTGCGCATAACATCCATCGGGTGCGACGCCGCTGGTAAGGCTTCCAGCACGGTACGCACGTTAGCCGGTAAACCGCGCAGGGCTTTCAGTTTCGTTTTGTAAGCGGCGAGTTCGTCACGGGTCGGCAGTTTGCCGTGGATCAGCAGGTGCGCCACTTCTTCAAATTCGCAATGTTCCGCCAGATCAAGAATATCGTAGCCGCGGTAATGCAGGTCATTGCCGCTTTTACCCACGGTGCAGAGCGCCGTATTGCCCGCCGGAACGCCGGAAAGTGCTACCGATTTTTTCGGTTTAATGACATGGGTACTGTTTTGCAGGATCGTTGTGTCGCTCATGTTGTCCTCGTCATTGTTATCATTTGTAGGGTCGAGATTGTTGTCGGATGCGACGCCATGCGTCTTATCCGACCTACAGTTCAGTTCACCCCGTAGGCCTGATAAGTCGCGTCAGCGGCGCATCAGGCATCGGTTGTCGGATGCGACGCTATGCGTCTTATCCGACCTACAGTTCAGTACGCCTCCGTAGGCCTGATAAGTCGCGTCAGCGGCGCATCAGGCATCGGCTGTCGAATACAATCAACGGGCGTTTTTTATTTCGCCTGGTTACGGGCAAACAGGTCGTCGAGCTTCTCTTCGTACTGGTAGTAGTTGATGCTTTCGTACAGCTCGTTGCGGGTCTGCATGGTGTCGATGACGCTTTTCTGCGTGCCTTCCTGACGCAGGACGTTGTAGACATGTTCAGCGGCGCGGTTCATGGCGCGAAACGCTGAAAGTGGGTACAGCGCCATTGCAACATGGGCGCTGCGTAATTCGTCGGTGGTAAACAGCGGCGTGGCACCAAATTCGGTAATGTTGGCGAGGATCGGCACCTGCACCGCATCGGCAAACTGGCGGTACATGGCGAGTTCGGTAATCGCCTCCGGGAACAACATCTCGGCACCCGCTTCAACATAGGCCTGCGCACGCTCGATCGCCGCATCCAGTCCTTCAACCGCCAGCGCATCGGTGCGCGCCATGATCACAAAATCAGGATCGGTTTTCGCATCCACCGCCGCGCGGATCCGATCCACCATCTCCTCTTTCGAGACGATCGCTTTATTCGGGCGATGGCCGCAGCGTTTCGCGCCAACCTGATCTTCAATATGCAATCCTGCCGCACCGGCTTTAATCATCGATTTCACGGTGCGGGCGACGTTAAAAGCCGAAGAACCAAAACCGATGTCTGCATCCACCAGCAACGGCAGCGAACAAACGTCGGTAATACGACGAATATCGGTCAGCACATCATCAAGGGTAGAAATACCGAGATCGGGCAGCCCCAGCGAACCTGCCGCCACGCCACCACCGGAGAGATAAATCGCCTGATATCCGGCACGCTGTGCCAGCAGCGCATGGTTAGCGTTGATGGTGCCGACAATTTGCAACGGGGTTTCTTTGCTTAGTGCAGCGCGAAACGCTTTACCTAGAGAGTGTAGAGACATAGCCCATCCTTTGTTATCAACTTGTTATTTTCGTTGATAAACATAAAGCAAGGGGTGTGCCACAATTGCCTGAATAAAATTAAATCTTTAATTTCAATTTGTTAGCAATAAAGTCATGAAGTAATCCGCAAATATGCGTTTCAGTTAACGTTTCAGGCAATGTTTCACCGCGTTTCATTGCAACAATTATGAAACAAGACTAAACCCAATATTCGGTTTCTTAACTTTGCGGTGCGCTATGGCACATCCACCACGGCTGAATGACGACAAACCAGTTATCTGGACGGTATCTGTAACGCGCCTGTTCGAGCTGTTTCGCGATATCAGCCTCGAGTTTGATCACCTGGCGAACATTACCCCTATCCAGCTTGGCTTTGAAAAAGCGGTGACCTACATCCGCAAGAAACTGGCAAACGAACGCTGCGACGCCATCATCGCTGCTGGCTCTAACGGCGCGTACCTGAAAAGCCGCCTGTCAGTGCCAGTTATTTTGATTAAACCGAGCGGCTACGATGTGTTACAGGCACTGGCAAAAGCCGGAAAGCTCACCTCTTCTATCGGCGTTGTCACTTATCAGGAAACTATTCCGGCGCTGGTGGCGTTTCAAAAAACCTTTAATTTGCGCCTCGATCAACGTAGCTACATCACGGAAGAAGACGCGCGCGGGCAGATTAACGAGCTGAAAGCCAACGGCACCGAAGCGGTGGTCGGCGCAGGGCTGATTACCGATCTGGCAGAAGAAGCCGGAATGACCGGAATTTTTATCTATTCCGCCGCCACCGTGCGCCAGGCGTTCAGCGATGCGCTGGATATGACACGCATGTCGTTACGCCATAACACTCACGATGCCACCCGTAACGCCCTGCGAACTCGTTACGTGCTGGGCGATATGCTCGGTCAATCACCACAGATGGAACAGGTACGGCAGACTATTTTGCTCTATGCCCGCTCCAGTGCGGCGGTGTTGATTGAGGGGGAAACGGGGACGGGCAAAGAGCTGGCGGCCCAGGCGATTCATCGGGAATATTTTGCCCGCCACGATGCGCGACAGGGCAAAAAGTCGCATCCGTTTGTTGCCGTTAACTGTGGGGCGATTGCCGAATCGCTGCTGGAAGCGGAGCTGTTTGGCTATGAGGAAGGGGCGTTTACCGGCTCGCGACGCGGAGGTCGCGCCGGGCTGTTCGAAATTGCCCACGGTGGCACGCTGTTTCTTGACGAGATAGGCGAAATGCCTCTGCCATTGCAGACTCGCCTGTTAAGAGTGCTGGAAGAAAAAGAGGTCACCCGCGTCGGCGGGCATCAGCCTGTTCCGGTGGATGTACGGGTTATTAGCGCCACTCACTGCAATCTGGAAGAAGATATGCAGCAAGGGCAGTTTCGCCGTGATCTGTTTTATCGGCTGAGTATTTTGCGTCTGCAATTACCGCCACTGCGTGAGCGAGTGGCGGATATTCTGCCGCTGGCAGAGAGCTTTTTGAAAGTGTCTCTGGCGGCGCTCTCCGCCCCGTTTTCTGCCGCATTACGCCAGGGGTTACAGGCAAGCGAAACCGTGCTGGTGCACTACGACTGGCCGGGCAATATTCGTGAACTGCGCAATATGATGGAGCGGCTGGCGCTGTTTTTAAGTGTGGAACCGACACCGGATTTAACGCCGCAATTTTTGCAGCAATTATTACCAGAACTGACACAAAAATCGGGTAACGTCATCGCCCCATCCTTGCTGACACCACGACAGGCACTGGAGAAATTTAATGGTGATAAAACAGCAGCTGCGAATTATTTAGGTATCAGCCGGACGACGTTCTGGCGGCGGCTAAAAAATTAAATTGCCGGATGCGGCGTTAACGCCGCATCCGGCCGACAAAAACATGAATTTCAATATATTGCGTTCACCGATAGACGTGCGCATCGGGCTTGTTTACATGAGCTTCAGAATTACTTCTTCTTATAAAGATCTGCCGTGCCGTGGATCTTATTGTCAGTCTGACCGGAGGTCAGAACCAACACATCCGCACCTTTTTCATCCGCTTTTTTGATCAGATCTTCTTTTGCATCTGCGGTCGACATTTCATTACTGGTTGAAATATCACCTATTTTTTCATATTGCGATTCAACTTTTTCAAATTCCGCTTTGGTCATCAATTCAGCGGCATAGACATTTGTGACAACAAAAGCTAACGCACCAACTAAGAGCTTAGTTCCAGTTTTCATCGATGAACTCCATAATGTGTGATTGGCCAATGCCCTGAAGCTAACAGTCATCATCAGGGTTGATTAATAAGTAGTTCAGCGGTTAGGAAAAATCTATAGGAAAAGAGAATATATTTGTATTTTTCTCAACGATAGCCACATTCCCCCAGTTGTTTAATAACGCTCACTACAATTATCGCAGGTGTTCCTTAAATTAATTTTCATAAAAATCTTAAATTCCTTCTTCCGCTAAAATCCAATATAAAATTCACATGAGCCGTATTACTTTTCTGAACAACAAACCACCAACTATATATTGATATGATTTTCATACCTTTTCTTTATTTCACTTACATGCAGTTTAGGATTATTAGATGTATTTTTTCTAAACGACATAAAAAAACCGCATTAACTCCACTTACAAACCACTAAAACCAATCAATGCAATGAACAACTAACACTTTAATAAATTTATTACATCTAATATTACAGATATTCTTATTTAGTAACTTGCATGTTTGTGCCTTACAAGGCTTCAGGAAGAAAAACAGTGCAATAAAAAGCATCTTGCCATTTAATTTTTAAGGATAAAAGTGAGTGATATGAAATCAGCAAAAAAAAGCTTATCGACACGGGCGATAGCCATTTCTACCATATTATTTACGCCAGTATCCTTGGCTATTACCCCACCTACAAATTCAGATAGTAATGTTATCATTAATAATAATGAAGAGATAAAACTCATTGCGTCAGAAGGCTACGATCCCGGATGGGAGCATTTTAACTCATTGAAAGTAGGTGAAGACTCTAATGGTTCATTACTCATTGATAATCTTTCACTTACCACTTCAGCAGCCAGCATTGGTAATAATGCTGAAGGCTCCGTCACTTTAACAAACCATACCAACTGGCAGTTCGACACCACTACCTCCAATATTTTTTTAGGCACTAACGAAGGCTCCGGTACGTTATACGTGTTAGAAGGTAGTAAGATAAGTGGCCTGCAATCAATAAGAGTTGGTGAGTTTTATGGTGACGCCAGGGGGACGTTGGTTATTGATGGGGAAAGCTCATCAGTCACCTCTAACATTGCTATTGTTGGCGATCAGGGAACAGGGAAAGTATCTGTTACTAACGGCGGTACACTCACTTCCCTGACTCAACTGAATATTGGGTATGTTGACGCCCATTCTCCTCTGTCAGCTAACCAGAGTAGTTATGGAGAAGTTCAGGTTGCCGATAAAAATTCAACAGTGAATGCCCCAAATATACTTATTGGCGGATATAACACATCTTCTACTTCTGATACTACCGGAGTTCTCACTGTCAGCAACGATGGTGTAATCAATGCGAATTCATATATCTGGGTTGGTGTCTCCTCTAACGGAACAGGAATATTAAATATTGGAGGTGCGCAAGGTGAGTCTGCCCAACCTGCTGGTTCAATTAATACTCCCCGAATTTATTTAGGGGGGACAAATGCGTCAACCACTTCAATATTAAACTTTAATCACACCAACGCTGATTTTGTTCTGACCTCGTACATAGACGGTAAAGGCCAGGTTAACCAGGTAGGTTCAGGGACAACCACATTATCCGGCGCGAATATCTATACCGGTAATACTTATATTAGCAACGGAAGTCTGCGCGCTGGCACGGTTGATACTTTCAGCCCAAACTCCGATTATATTGTCGACAGTGAAGGCCATCTCGATTTAAACACTTATTCGCAAACATTAAATACTCTGGCGCTGGCTGGAACAGCAACGTTGTCTTCGTATGAACAGGGTCACGCGTTCACGCCGACCACGCTGACCATTAACGGCAACTATACTGCCAATGATGGCCTGTTAGTCATGCATACTGTATTAGGCGATGATAATTCCGTAACGGATAAACTCATCGTAAAAGGTGATACTTCCGGTAGTACCCGCGTCATGGTCAACAATGCGGGCGGTCTGGGCGCGGATACTCTGGAAGGGATAAAAATTGTCGAGGTTGACGGCCTGTCAGAGGGCGTTTTCAGTAAAGAAGGTCGTATTGTTGCCGGTCCCTATGACTACAACGTGGTAAAAAGCGACAACCAGAACTGGTTTTTAACCAGTGAAATTCCCGCAGGACCGTATACTCCGGTACTACCCGTCATCCCGGACCCCGATCCTGAGCCACCTGTAACACCTGAGCCCCCTGTAACACCAGAACCACCTGTGACACCGGAGCCGCCTGTTACGCCATCTGTTCCACAACCAGAACGAAAACATCTGTATCGCCCGGAGATTGGTAGCTATCTGGCCAATATTCAGGCGGCAAATACGCTGTTTAATACCCGGCTGCATGACCGTCTGGGGGAAACACAGTACACCGACCTGCTCACTGGCGAACAGAAAGTGACCAGTCTGTGGATGCGTAACATTGGCGGACATAATCGTTTTAAAGATCGCTCGGATGAACTGAGTACCCAGAGCAACCGTTATGTTCTGCAACTGGGTGGTGACCTCGCACAATGGAGCAGTAATGACCTTGATCGCTGGCATCTCGGCCTGATGGCTGGCTATGCCAACAGCAAGAGTCACACGCATTCCAATCTGACCGGGTACAGCTCACGTGGGCAAATCGACGGCTACAGTGTGGGCATGTATGGCACCTGGTACGCTAACGAAGCAGACAAAACAGGGACTTATGTTGACAGCTGGTTGCTCTATAACTGGTTTGATAACACCGTCTCCGGCGAGTATCTGCCCAGTGAGAAATATCACTCTGACGGCATCACCGCCGCCATTGAAGCGGGTTATACCTTCCGTCTTGGTGAAAGCGCAGATGCACGTACCAGCTACTGGTTGCAGCCAAAAATGCAACTGACATGGATGGATGTGAAGGCAGACAATCATACGGAAGACAATGGCACGCTTGTTGAGGACAGCACCGAAGGCAACCTGCAAACGCGTCTGGGGGTGAAAGCGTATCTGCAGGGTCATAATGCTATTGATGATCATAAAGAGCGTTCCTTCCAGCCTTTCGTGGAAGCCAACTGGATTTATAACTCCCGCAATTACAGCGTGAAGATGGATCACATCGGCGATGAGATCATCGGCGCGCGTAACACTGGCGAGTTAAAAGCGGGGGTGGAAGGTCAGATTACTCCGCGTCTGCAACTGTGGGGCAACGTCGCCCAGCAGTTGGGTGACAACGGTTACAGTGATACCCAGGGAATGTTGGGCATGAAATATCTCTTTTAATGCCACTTTGCCACCTGTCACGTACAGGTGGCTCTCTTTTTAGATCCACGGTCTTTGTTAGGAAAAATCTACAGAAAAAGGGAATATATTTGTATTTTTCTCAACAATAGCCACATCTCTCCTGTTGTTTAATAACGCTCATGACAATTATCGCTGGTGTTCCTTAAATTAATTTTCATAAAAATCCCAAATTCCTGCGTCCGCTAAAATCCAATATGAAATTCACATAAGCCGCATTATTTTTCTGAACAAAAAAGCCACCAACCATCTATTAATGTGATTTCCATACCTTTTCTTTATTTCACTTGCATAAACTTTAGGATTATTAGATGTGTTTTTGCTAAACAACATAAAAAAAACACATTAATATCACTTACAAACCTAAAAAATCTATCGATGCAATAAAAAACCAGTACTTAATTAAATTTGTTACAGACAATATTACAGATACTATTGTTTAGCAACTTGCATGGTTACGCCTTACAAGGTTTCAGGAAGAAAACCCGTGCAATAGAAAGCATCTCGTCGTTTAATTTTTAAGGATGAAAGTGAGTGATATGAAGTTAAGAAAACATGCTTTATCAACCCTGTCCATAGCCATTTCAACGATATTATTTACACCCATATCCCTGGCCGTAACCCCACCCACAGATGTAGATAGCGTTGTTATCATTAATAATGGCGAAGAGGTAAAAATCATTGCCTCTGAAGGTTACGATCCCGGATGGGATAATTTTACTTCTTTGACTGTAGGTAAAGACTCTAATGGCTCATTACTTATTGATAATCTTTCATTTATTACTGCCAGTGCTACCGTAGGTAATAACTCTGAAGGTACCCTCACTTTATCCAACCATACCAACTGGCAGTTTAATAGTTCTACATCCAACTTGTATTTGGGTACAAATGAAGGTTCCGGCACGGTATATGTGTTAGAAGGCAGTAAGATAAGTGGCCTGCAGGAACTAAGGATTGGTGAGTATTATGGTGATGCCAAAGGGTTGATGGTTATTGATGGGGAAAACTCATCGGTTTCCTCTAACATTGCTCTTGTTGGCGATCAGGGAATTGGCAATTTACGTATTACGAATGGCGGTACACTCACTACCTCAGCTCAGGTAGCTATTGGATATTCTTATCCAGGCAATAGTGCATCAAAAAATCGTGATAGTTATGGCGAGGTTCTGGTTGATGGTAAAAATTCAACATTGAATGCTAAATATGTTTATCTTGGTGGATTCAGTCCAGATGTTGCTTTTAATACTACCGGTATCCTTACCGTTAATAATGGTGCAACAATCAATGCCAATTCGTTTATCTGGGTTACTCTCGCACCTGGCGCCACAGGCGTTTTAAATATTGGTGGTGCGCAAGGTGCGGCTGAACAGGCTGCTGGTTCGATTAATACGCCATTTATTCATTTGGGAGCCGCAGATGCTTCTTCCTCTTCGATAGTAAACTTTAATCACTCCAGTACCGATTTTATCCTGGCCTCACCTATCCAGGGGAACGGCCAGGTTAACCAGGTAGGTTCCGGGACAACCACATTATCCGGCTCGAATAACTATGCTGGTGATACCTATATAACCAAAGGCAGCCTACGCGCAGGTAAAGAAAATACCTTCAGCCCCAACTCCGATTATATTGTCAACAGTGAAGGCCATCTCGATTTAAACGGTTATTCGCAAGCGTTAAAAACGCTGACGCTGGCTGGAACAACAACGTTGTCTTCGTATGAACAGGGTCACGCGTTCACGCCGACCACGCTGACCATTAACGGCAACTACACCGCCAATGACGGCCTGTTAGTCATGCATACTGTATTAGGCGATGATAATTCCGCAACGGATAAACTCATCGTAAAAGGTGATACTTCCGGTAGTACCCGCGTCATGGTCAACAATGCGGGCGGCCTGGGCGCGGATACTCTGGAAGGGATAAAAATTGTCGAGGTTGACGGCCTGTCAGAGGGCGTTTTCAGTAAAGAAGGTCGTATTGTTGCCGGTCCTTATGATTACAACGTGGTAAAAAGCGACAACCAGAACTGGTTTTTAACCAGTGAAATTCCCGCAGGACCATATACTCCACCAGAACTGCCCGTCATCCCGGAACCCGATCCTGAGCCACCTGTAACACCTGAGCCCCCTGTAACACCAGAACCGCCTGTGACACCGGAGCCGCCTGTTACGCCATCTGTTCCACAACCAGAACGAAAACATCTGTATCGCCCGGAAATTGGTAGCTATCTGGCCAATATTCAGGCGGCAAATACGCTGTTTAATACCCGGCTGCATGACCGTCTGGGGGAAACACAATACACCGACCTGCTAACCGGCGAGCAGAAAGTGACCAGCTTGTGGATGCGTAACATTGGCGGACATAATCGTTTTAAAGATCGCTCGGATGAATTGAGCACTCAGAGCAACCGTTATGTTCTGCAACTTGGCGGCGATCTTGCGCAATGGAGCAGTAACGCACTCGATCGCTGGCATCTCGGGCTGATGGCTGGCTATGCCAACAGCAAGAGTCACACGCACTCCAGCCTGACCGGGTACAACTCACGTGGGCAAATCGACGGCTACAGCGTGGGCGTGTATGGCACCTGGTACGCTAATGAAGCAGACAAAACAGGGACTTACGTTGACAGCTGGTTGCTCTATAACTGGTTTGATAACACCGTCTCCGGCGAGTATCTGCCCAGTGAAAAGTATCACTCTGACGGCATCACCGCCGCCATTGAAGCGGGTTATACCTTCCGTCTTGGTGAAAGCGCAGATGCCCGCACCAGCTACTGGCTGCAGCCCAAAATGCAACTGACATGGATGGATGTGAAGGCAGACAACCATACGGAAGACAATGGCACGCTGGTTGAGGACAGCACCGAAGGCAACCTGCAAACACGTCTGGGGGTGAAAGCATATCTGCAGGGTCATCATGCTATTGATGATCATAAAGAGCGTTCTTTCCAGCCTTTCGTGGAAGCCAACTGGATTTATAACTCCCGCAATTACAGCATGAAGATGGATGGCATCAGCGATGAGATCATCGGCGCGCGTAACGCAGGCGAGTTAAAAGTCGGGGTGGAAGGTCAGCTTACTCCGCGTCTGCAACTGTGGGGTAACGTCGCCCAGCAGTTGGGCGACAATGGTTACAGTGATACCCAGGGAATGCTGGGCATGAAATATCTCTTTTAATGCCACTTTGCCACCTGTCACGTACAGGTGGCACTCTTTTGAGATCCACGGTCTTTGTGATCGCGCTCGCATTCAGTCATTTTTACTATAAATATGATGAAGTTAATTCAGCTTATTTATGGGTGAAATCACTATGGACCCTTTGCACGCCGTTTACCTGACCGTCGGACTGTTCGTCATCACCTTTTTTAATCCGGGGGCAAATCTTTTTGTCGTGGTACAAACCAGCCTGGCCTCAGGCCGTCGTGCAGGTGTACTCACCGGGCTTGGCGTGGCGCTTGGCGATGCCATCTATTCCGGGTTGGGATTGTTTGGGATGGCGACGCTCATTACCCAGTGTGAAGAGATATTCTCACTCATTAAAATCGTCGGCGGCGCTTATCTTTTATGGTTTGCCTGGAACAGTATGCGCCGACAATCAACACCACAGATGAGCGCATTACAGCAGCCGCTTAATGCTCCCTGGTATGTATTTTTCCGCCGTGGACTCATTACCGATCTCTCTAATCCACAAACAGTTTTATTTTTTATCAGTATCTTCTCAGTGACGTTAAGCGCAGAAACGCCGACCTGGGCGCGGTTTATGGCCTGGGCGGGAATTGTGCTCGCATCTATTATCTGGCGTGTATTTCTTAGTCAGGCGTTTTCTTTACCCGCCGTGCGTCGTGCATACGGGCGTATGCAGCGCGTTGCCAGTCGGGTTATTGGTGCGATTATTGGTGTCTTTGCGCTACGGCTGATTTATGAAGGAGTGACACATCGGTGAGCTGATAATTGTAACCAACCCAATTGAGAAATTGGACCGCCATCGAGGCCTCGAACCCCGTACCATACAACAATCCTGGTTGTCGTCTGCTCTTCCTGATGAGCTAATGGCGGTTTTTTGATACGAACCTTACAGCATATTTCCTGTCAGGCCCTGGTGCGATGCATAAGATACAGAAACTGCCCTACGCGAACATGACGGAATTATGATTTTTTTCATATGAATGTCAACTCATACATTCACAAAATATCTTTGTTGATCATTTAGTAAGCAACACTGAGTTTATGTCGGCTGAGCACTTTACACAGGCAGCGAACTCTTGCCCCTGCGCTGAATGTTGTCGCTCTCTTAGTGCCGGAGAGCGACGTTATATGCAGCACTATGCGCTATATTTAATTTTTCAGTCCGTTAGCGTGCCATTATCAATCACAAAGCGATATTTCACATCGCCGCGCAACATTCGCTCATAGGCTTCGTTAATTTGATCGGCCCGAATCATCTCTATATCAGCAACGATGCCATGTTCGGCGCAAAAATCGAGCATCTCCTGAGTTTCTGGAATGCCGCCAATCATCGAGCCGGCAATTGAGCGACGTTTCATGATCAGGTTAAAAACCTCCGGCGACTTATGCGGCGTAGCGGGAGCGCCAACCAGCGTCATGGTGCCATCGCGTTTCAGCAAAATCGTAAAATCATCGAGATTATGCGGCGCAGCAACTGTATTTAAAATGAAATCGAAACTCTTCACATGGGCCGCCATTTCATCGGCATTACGCGAGTTAACGACTTCATCAGCCCCCAGGGCTTTTGCCGCTTCGCGTTTTGATTCAGAAGTGGTAAACGCCACCACATGCGCCCCCATCGCGTGGGCCAGCTTGATCCCCATATGCCCCAGACCGCCAATGCCGACCACGCCCACTTTTTTACCTGGCCCGGCCTGCCAGTGGCGCAGCGGTGAATAGGTCGTAATGCCTGCACACAGCAACGGCGCAACGGCGGCAAGCTGCTCTTGCGGGTGGCGAATACGCAAAACGTAACGCTCATGAACAACAATTTGCTGCGAATAACCGCCCAGAGTATGGCCCGGCTCGTCTGGCGTCGGCGCGTTATAGGTCCCTGTCATGTGATCACAGTAATTTTCCAGCCCGTCTTCACACTCTTCGCAGTGTTTACAACTGTCGACAATACAGCCGACGCCCACCAGATCGCCTGGCGCATGCTTTTCCACCTGATCACCAACGGCCACCACGCGACCCACAATTTCATGGCCAGGCACGCAGGGATAAACCGTCCCCGCCCACTCCGAACGGACCTGGTGGATATCGGAATGGCAGACGCCACAGTAAGCGATTTCGATTTTGACATCATGCGGCCCCGGTTCACGGCGGGTGATGTCCATCGGTTCCAGCGGTTGTTTAGCGGAATATGCACCAATAGCTTTGATCTTCATTGCGTTTACTCCTGGTTAGCTATGTGTGTTTGGCGATGCCTGATATGTCATCGCGGCAAAACGCGTCCATTGAATATAGCCAATATTTAAGCCGCCCGATCCAGCCCCAACATACCGCGTACCTGAATGAAACAGAGCAGCAACGTTCCCCACAGGGCCAATAGAAGTGTTTTTTGCCATGCGTAAAAGCGCAAAATAAATAAAACTGGCGATATTTATGTTGGTTTTTGGGCGCAGATAAATTAATTATCTACACAACGTCAATAAGGGCATACTCTTCGAAGATAACGTCCATTTCTGGCGAATAACTTCCTTCCGCCTCGAAAAAACGACGGTGTTCATTACGCCAATATTTAAGACTGAGATCACCTTCGCCTTCCTTACGGGCAAACTCTTCAGTGACATCAGAAAAGCGCAGTAAATGCAGGCCAATAATTCTGATAACACAAACAGGCTCGCCAGCGCTATTTTGCACAATCTTATACTCACCAATCATCGGAAACGCGTTGTCCTCAATACATCCCGCCAGCGAACCGCAGGAAGCAGTTTTAACACCAGTCGCAATCAACGTTGCGAGGTGATCGGCCAACGCTGCTGAATCGCCAAAAGTACAACAGGAAGCATGAGGATATTTTTGTGAGATATTTTCTTCTATGGACATGGGAATATTTACGCAATCATGGAAAAATAAATCACATCATAATTACTCTTGATAATAATCAGCAAGAGTATCATTGGTTTTTCTACGCTTAATCTTTTTTATCCGAAGCAGGTCACATTTATGGCTTGATAAATATCTTTGTTAACACTCTTTTTTTGTGTATTTCTCTCAAATAATCCCCTAAAAATTATGCCTGGAGATTATAAAGTTCAGGATGATTCATGAGCAAACCACTGCCGACACACTCATATTCAGATAGCCCCACTCCCTGGGGCTTAAATCTCTCACTATTCACCGTTGCAGACATATCAAATGCGTATCAACCTGCCACACTCCCCCACACCAGTTGCCCTTTATGGAACGTCGCCGTTCTCGGCGAGATACGCGCCACCGCCTCGGCGGAACAGGAGGCGTCCACCAGCACAAAGCTGGCGTCATCCTGCGCTTTTGGCCATACACGCTCGCCTTTTTCATTCAGCGGCAATACATCGCCAGTGGCTAAAAACAGCGAACGGGAGAGGTTCTGTTCGTTAGGACGAATATAGAGCTGCGCGTACAGATTGGCTTTTTCCAGCATGTCGCCCAGGCCGTAAGGCGACCAGTGGTCGATAACGCTGTCAGTGCCAGTCATCACTTTTACGCCTTTGTCGTGCAGCTGTTTAAGCGGCATATGTAACGTGCCAATCGGCACCGTCGAGGCGATAGAAATTTGCTGCGCCACCATCCGGTTCGCCAGTTCATCGACCTGTTGTTCGTTGAGCGTAGCCAGCGCAAAGGCGTGACTGATGGTCAGTTTGCCTTTGAGCTGTGGCGTTTTCTCCACCGTTTCAACCATATAATTGATGGCTGCCACGCCCGCCGGAGTGGTTTCGTGCAGGTGAATATCGACGCCTTTGTCGTAGTCCAGCGCAATCTGGAACATGGTGTCGAGGGATTTTTCCATCGCGCCATCAACACTGGTTGGGTCCAGCCCGCCGACGTAATGCGCCCCCGCCTGCATCGCTTCGCGCATTAAGGGTTCCGATTTCGACAGCAGCAAACCGTGCTGCGGGAAGGCAACAATTTCGCACTCGAAGCCCGCCTGACGTCGCGCCAGCACCGCCTGCAAATTTTGCAGATTTTTCAGGCCGGAAACCGGTTCGATATTGCAGTGGCTGCGGGCAATGGTGGTGCCTTTCGACTGTAATAAATCGATCAGCTTTTCTGCCCGCTCCTGAGTGTAGGGTTGCAGCTCCGGCAGCATTTTCTGCTCGAGCTTAATCATGTCCTGGATGGTGGTGCCTGCCGGGCGATTGAGCGAGCGCCACGGCCCGCCGTAAAAGGTTTTGTCGAGATGAATATGCATGTCGCGGGTGGTGGGCAGCATCAGCTTACCGCCAGCGTCATAGTGCGGCAGCGTGGCGTCCGGATGCTGCTTATTCTCGCGCAGGGCGACAATTTTACCGTCCTGAATCTCCACGGTCTGACGCGTCGTGCGGGTCTGCACCGCCACGCCATTTTCGTAGTCAAATCCAGTTTCCAGCAGCACGTTGTCGAGATAGTAATGCGGGTCAGTGATTTTCATGGTGTTGTTCGCTTCGCAGTTTGTAGTGCCAGGAACCGCCGCATGGGCGAGCGGCACAGAGGTACCAAACAGCGCAGCGGCGGTAACCATCTTACCGCTCTGGCTCAAAAACTCACGACGGCTATTGCTTTCTTTCATCTTACGTCCTTACGTTTTAATAATATGGGTGCCCGTTTCACCGCGCAGCGCCGCTGGCAGGCATTCCGGCGTGGTGATAATCACTTCTTTGCCGCCCTGTTCTAAAAATGTCAGGCTGGCGATAATTTTTGGCAACATGCTGCCGGGCGGGAAATGTCCTTCCCGCATATAGCGGGTCATGGTGGCAATATCCACCCGATCGAGCGCCTGCTGCTGCGGTTTGCCAAAGTGGATACAGACTTTTTCGACGCCGGTGGTGATCACCAGAATATCGGCGTGAATTTCGCGAGCCAGTAGCGCGGTGGAGAGATCTTTGTCGATAACCGCGTCCACGCTTTGGTAATCCCCTGCTTCGCTGCGCACCACCGGAATTCCGCCGCCGCCCGCGCCAATCACCACAAAGCCTTGTTGGATCAGCGCCTTAATGGCAGGTGCTTCGACAATACGTTTCGGTTCCGGCGAGGCGACAACGCGGCGATAGCCCCGTCCGGCATCTTCAACAAAACGCCAGTCAGGGTTTGCCTTTTGTAGTTCGTCACGCTGGCTTTCACTAAAGAATGCGCCGATGGGCTTGGTGGGATGAGCAAATCCCGGATCGTTTATATCCACTTCCACCTGCGTCACCACGGTGACGGCTTTTTTCTCGCCGTGACGCGCCAGTCGGTTGTTCAACGCCTGTTGGATCAGATAGCCAATGCCGCCTTGCGTATCCGCCACACAGTTCGCCAGCGGCGTTAAGGGCAGCCCTTCGCGCTCGTGGGCAATCTCCGCACGGCGTAAATCCAGCCCGACCTGCGGCCCGTTGCCGTGGGTCAGCACAATGTCGTAATCGGAAGCCAGCATTTCCAGCACCGTATCGGCGACGGCTTTCACCGCCTCCGCCTGATGCTCAATCGACTGGCTGGCGTTATCTTTGATAATGCTGTTGCCACCAATGGCAACGACCACAAGTTCTTTCATGTTGTTATGTCCGCTACAGAGGGTGATGAGGTTATGACCAACGCCAAATTGCCTGATGCGCTACGCTTATCAGGCCTACAAATTCTCGTGCCACTCGTAGGCCGGATAAGGCGTTCACGCCGCATCCGGCAGAAACAACGCGCACTTTACAGTTCAGACGCCGTAACGTTCGCACCAGCCAAGAATGGCTTTCTCGAAGCAGGCGAATGGTGGATGCACAATGCCCGCACCAATCATGCCGACGCCCGCATCTTTATGGGCAATGGCGGTGTTGATCACCGGCAGAATGCCGCTGCTGCCCACGCGGGTGATATCGATTGCCGACGGCACGCCCATAAAACCGAGCAGCGGAATGGTGACGTTGGGGTTTTCCCCAAGAGTGATTTCACGCATCTGACGAGAGAAATCGATAGCCTCTTCCACCGTGCCGCCCACCAGCGCGACGATCGCAGGCGCGGTCGCCATAGCAAATCCGCCAATACCGTAGGTTTCGGTGATGGCGCTGTCGCCGATATCCAGCCCCGAATCTTCCGGCTTATAACCGGCAAACATCGGGCCGATGACCTGCTGCGCTGGGCCGGTAAACCATTGCCCCGGCAGGCCGCTGACCCGCAGGCCGAACTCGACGCCGTTACGCGCCATCGTGGTCACCACGGTGCTGTATTCGATGCCGTGCGCCGCATCCATCGCCGCTTTACACATCGCCATCCACGTCGGGCCGGAGAAGTAGTCGCTGCTGGCGACAAACTCAAACACTTCGCGCTGTTGCTCGACGGAATAACCTGCCTGAATAATCCCCGGCGTCAGCGCCTGAATCAGCAGCGTCGTCCCGGCGTTATTGCGGTTATGGCACTCATCGCCCATATGCAGCGCCTGCGCCAGCATTAAGCGCAGATCGATCTCGCCGATAATTTTCATCGCGTCGCGCAGCATTGGCCCCTGCACATCGCGCATCCAGTTCAGGCGGTCAATCACGCTCTGGTCGTTAGCGCCCATACGCAAAATCTTCGCCATCTGCTCGCTCATATTGGTATAAGCGATGTTGCCGTAGGTTTTGTTTTTCACGATGTGCATAAACATCGAGGCAGAGGTAACGCCCGCCATCGATCCCACGCAGTCGTGCTCGTGGCACGGCGAGAAGGTGATCTCCCCGGAGGCCGCCAGTTCAGCCGCCTCATCGAGATCTTTCGCCAGCCCTTCGAACACCAGCGCTCCGGTGACCGCGCCTTTCATCGCGCCGCACATTTTTTCCCAGGTGGTGGGCGGCCCGGCGTGAAGAATGGTTTTCGGCGTCATGCCCGGCACCACGTTAATCGCCTGATCAAATCCGATTAGCACCGGATGCGACTGAATAATGCGTTCCAGCGCCTGCTGGTTAGCGGCGGCGATTTTGTCTGTCAGCGGTGAATCGGCAATGTTGTCCAGTGCCTGCACCACCTGCATATTGCCCTGCCCCGGCGGCGTCCAGTCAAGTTGGGTCACTTCTACATGCTGCTTTTTCAGGTCATCGCTAAACATGGCGATGCCGACGTTAATAACATTCAACGGTTGGCTAAACAGTGACTGGCTCATCAGGCTTCCTCCCCTTTGCAGATAAATTCACGCGCCAGCAATCCGGTATTGGTGCTGCTGCTCGCCAGAATCACTCCGGCATCAAGCAGCATCTGGCTTTGTTGTTCTAACGATGGCGTATCGAGATCGGTACCCAGAACATAGGCGAGAATGATCAACTCGCGTCCTTCGGCTGCGGCGATCGCTTTCGCTTCTTTGATCGCCTCAATGGTGGAGCCGACCGGATCTTCATGCGATCCAAACCCGAGCACAAAATCCATCACGATCACCGCTACTTCTGGATCGCGCGCTTCTTCGATCAAGCGGCTGATACGGTTGGTCGGGTCAATCATCGGGTGCGGCTTGCCGTTGGTGAAGTCGTCATCGCCAAAGTCGAGGAAGGTGTGTTTGATGCTGCGGTTGATATCTTTCAGGCGGAATTCAGGATCGGGCTGAATGTTGCTGTAGACATCGCCGTGTTTTTCCATCACCGCGAACATGGTTTCGTCACACAGCGTGCCGCCGCAGAACAGGCCACGAATGTACTTCTGCTGCGGTTGCAGACGCGCACGCACATCAGCAATCAACGGCTGGTTCAGCGTATGCAGGTCGAGATGTTCCTGTTTCACGCCGGAGAGCATCACTGCTTTCAGCGCCGCTTCTTTGGTACCACGGGCAAACTGTAGCCCCTGCTCATCCACTGGCGTTTCGCCACGACCGAGGAAGCAGACCACTACCGGCTTGCGGCAGGCGCGCGCACGTTCCAGCACTTTGCGGGCCACCGCAGGCGCTGGCGGTTTGGAGATAAGCACAATGATTTCAGTTTGCGGATCGTTTTCCAGCATCCCGATAGCGTCGAGCATCATCAGGCCGCCGATTTTCTCGCTCAGGTCGCGCCCGCCGGTGCCAATCAGTTGCGAAACGCCGCCGCCAAATTCATGGATACGGACGCTCAGTTCCTGGCTGCCGGTGCCAGATGCGCCAACAATACCGATGTTGCCACGACGCACGGCGTTACCAAAACAGAGCGCCGCGCCGTTAATAATCGCCGTGCCGCAGTCTGGCCCCATCATCAGCAGCCCTTTTTCGTGGGCCAACTGTTTGAGCGCCAGTTCATCTTCAACTGAGACGTTATCGGAAAACAACATCACGTTAAGATCGTTTTGCAGCGCCTGACGCGCTTCACGAGCGGCAAACAGGCCGTTGACCGAAATCACCGCCAGGTTACTTTCCGGGATATGCTTTTTGGCGCTGGCAATAGTGGCGTAACGCGCCTCGTGCGAGCCGCTTTGCGCTTTGGTGTTGAACAGCTCTTCAATCTCCACCAGCAACTGCTCGTTGTCCGCGCCTGCTTTGCCGTTGATGACAATCATCAGGTCGCCATTTTTCGCCTGCTCCAGCTCCGGCGTCAGCAGCCCTAAATTCTTCAGCACGCCTTTGTTCATTTCGGTCGCCATCGCCACAAATGCCTGCTCGACGCCGTCGAGTTTATTTGCACGCGTGGAGATAGACATCAGCGAGACAGAATCAAAATAGGTATTCGGTTTAATGACTATTTTAACTGACATAATTCCCTCCGTAGGTTTGGCTCAGCGCACAACCATCGGCCATGCCATACAGCATGTCGCAGCCGGAACTGGAGCCAATATGTTTAATTTTTTCTATTGCCTGAGTTGCGTTCCCAGGGATGTCATAAATAATGTCGTGTATAAAACGATGAATATTTTCCCGGCGGCGTTGTTGTAATGCGGCTTCCAGCGTTATGGCACTTAATAACGTGGTATTATTTTTGCCGCGTTGCAGACCGAGATAAAATTCCTCTTTGTATTTTTCCGCCGGATGCCCGGATATAAATAAAATAAGCGCCAGTCCTGTTAAATAATCGTCAGCTGATGGCGTAAGGCCAATCCCTAAGCCCATCATACTGGCGACTGCTAAGGCGATATTTTGTTTATCGTTTACTGCCTGAATAACTGCTTGTCGTTTAATATGTAGTTCTTTATTTAACGCCTGATAAAACGGATTATCGCCGCGATAATTAAACAGGGTTTCATTTCCCCCCAGGTGCTGATGAATAATGTCGTGCCACTGTTGCCAGGCGATAAGGTGAAAATTCACAGCGGTCATTTGCAAGGTTGGGGACAGCCAACGCCGACAACGACTCATCTCTATATGAAGATGTTGACCAACCGTAATGCCTTGATCGTCAAACTGAACCTTATCACCATGCCGGAACAGACCATCAAAGTGAGTGAGTGCCAACCGACAACTGTTTGGCGCATTGTCGTACTCTTCACAAAGCAGCGTCAGCAACTGCTGGCAGGCCGGGAGTACGATATTTACCGCTCTGGCAAAGACCTGTTCAACCTGTCCTTGCCCCCGCTGCGCCAGAAAATCCGCATCCGCAGTTAGCGCCCACACACACCGTTTTTCTGGTGTGTTGATAGCAAGCCTCCCGGTTTATGCACCTGCGGCAATCAGTAACTGCGCAATCTCTTCAAAGCCCCGTTCCCGCGCCAGTTCCAGCGGCGTTTTGCCATATTTATCCGTCATGTGCGGACTGGCACCGTGTTCCAGCAATAGCTGGACAATCGCCTGCTGTTTAATCCCGCCATCGTTAAGCACAATCGCTTCCAGTAGTGGCGTCCAGCCAACATGGTTGGTCTGGTTAACGTTAATTTCCGTATGCGCCAAAAGCTCTTTTACAATACTTAAATGGCCTTTTTCACAGGCAGGCGTCAGGCCGACACCGCCAAAACGGGTGACGCAATTAAGGTCTGGTTTAGCCGGTAAAATAATTCGTAGCAGCGTTAAATCACCGTTCAGGCAGCTCATTAAAAAAGGATTTAAACATGTCAGGTCTTGTTTATTAATATCCGCCCCGGCATCAATTAATGCCTGAACGCAAGCATATTGCTGATATAAACTTGCCAGCGTAATTGCCGTTTTCCCCTGGCGATCGCAGGTATTTATATCGACACCCAGCGCAAGACAGGTTTTTACTTTATCGATATCGCCCTGTTGTGCAGCCAATAAATAGTCGGCAGGTAGATTTTTTATACTCATTCACATTCCCCTGGTTTTTGTGGCTGTTTTCGATGAATTGAGAATAGCAACGATAATCTGATAAAAGAACCCGCTTAAATTTAATTCGCCGTATTTCGCCTTTTTGTTGAATGATGTTCAACAATCTTTTCGCAGTGTGCGGTAGTGCAATATTTGTTTCTTTGACCCGATACCCTTTCACTCAATCAGGTTTTATTTCTCTATAGTCTGCACATGTAAGCGCAGCTTTCGTCCATGTCTAACCAGAGGGGAACAAGATGAACGGACTCACTGCAACGGGTATAACCGTCGGTGTTTGTGCAGGGCTTTGGCAGTTAGTGTCTTCACATGTTGGGCTTTCTCAGGGATGGGAATTATTAGGTACCATTGGGTTCGTCGCCTTTTGCAGTTTTTATGCCGCAGGCGGCGGTAAATCGGGGTTTATCAGAAGTCTGGCGGTTAATTATTCCGGGATGGTGTGGGCGTTTTTCGCCGCACTGGCTGCCGGTTGGCTGGCCTCTGTAAGTGGACTGTCCGCGTTCTGGGCGAGCGTAATTACTACCGTACCCTTCTCGGCGGTGGTGGTCTGGCAAGGGCGTTTCTGGTTACTGTCATTTATTCCCGGTGGCTTTCTCGGCATGACGCTGTTTTTTGCCAGCGGGATGAACTGGACGGTAACGTTACTGGGTTTTCTGGCGGGTAACTGCGTGGGGATAATTTCAGAATATGGCGGACAAAAATTAAGCGAAGCGACGACTAAACGCGACGGGTATTAAAAGTTATTCAAAAATGATTATCTATCTTTAACCGATACCTCTACAGTCATAGCTGGAGAAATTCATAGTAGATAATGGCGGGAATGGTTTAATGAACTCAATTTTTACCGAAGAGAATCTGTTGGCATTTACTACCGCTGCGCGTTTTGGCAGTTTCAGTAAAGCCGCAGAAGAGTTGGGTTTAACCACTTCCGCCATTAGCTACACCATCAAGCGTATGGAGACGGGCCTGGATGTGGTGCTGTTCACTCGCAACACCCGCAGCATTGAGTTAACCGAGTCCGGGCGTTATTTTTTCCGCAAAGCTACCGACCTGCTGAATGATTTTCACGCCATTAAACGCAGTATCGATACTATTTCGCAGGGCATAGAAGCACGGGTGCGCATTTGTATTAATCAGCTGCTTTATACGCCCAAACACACCGCGCGCTTATTACAGGTGCTGAAAAAGCAGTTTCCTACCTGCCAGATTACCGTGACGACCGAAGTGTATAACGGCGTCTGGGATGCAATTATTAATAATCAGGCAAATATCGCCATCGGCGCACCCGATACACTGCTGGACGGTGGCGGCATTGATTACACTGAAATTGGCGCGATTCGCTGGGCTTTTGCTATCGCGCCGGATCACCCGTTAGCCTTTGTGCCGGAGCCGATCGCCGAAAGCCAACTGCGTCTCTACCCTAATATTATGGTGGAGGACACCGCGCATACGATTAATAAAAAAGTGGGCTGGTTGCTGCACGGGCAGGAGTCAATTCTGGTGCCAGATTTCAACACCAAATGTCAGTGCCAGATTTTAGGTGAAGGGATTGGTTTTTTGCCGGATTACATGGTCCGTGAGGCGATGACGCAATCCCTGCTGGTTACCCGACAAATCCATAATCCGCGCCAGGATTCGCGCATGTTACTGGCGACTCAGCATTCTGCTACGGGTCAGGTGACGCAGTGGATTAAAAAACAATTTGCGCCAAATGGCATATTAACGGGGATCTATCAGGATTTACTGCATCGGGAGAATTAATCGCTGCCAACCTCCCGATGCGCTGTGAATAGCGGTTTACATCAACCACCTGCTTTCATTACCCATTCAGTGATAAATTTATTACCCGGAACTGGCGGGGAGTACAAATAGCCCTGCAAAAAGTGAACGCCTTTACCGATCATTAAATCCGCCTGCTCCTGGGTTTCTACCCCTTCCGCTACGATACTCAGACCAGGCTTACGCGCCAGTTCGACAATATTGTCGACAATATGACCGGAGATTTCGTCCACGCTCGCCATTTGCACAAATGACTTATCGATCTTAATAAAATCGACCGGGAACGCCTGCAAGTAACGATAGGTCGCATAACCCGTACCAAAGTCATCCAGCGCAAAGGTAATATTGTGCTGATGAAGGCTATCAAATATCGCTCTGGCTTCTGGCGTTACCGGAATGGGGTTACGTTCCGTCAGCTCAAGAACCAGTTTGATTTTATCGTTACCTAATTTCTTAACCAGGTTCAGACACTCTTTTTCAAATCCCGCAGCCAAAAAACAGCCCGCCGAGACGTTGATACCAATATGGAAGTTGTCCGGCAGCAAATGTTTTACCGGCATCAGAATATCCGCAGTCTGTTTCATCAACTGGCGGGTCATTATGACGATAAGACCAGATGACTCCGCCAGAGGAATAAATTGATCCGGCGGGATGATTCCCGTTTGCGGATGTTCCCAGCGAACAAGCACTTCACAACCTGTCAGTACTCCTGTCTGAGCACAAAATACCGGTTGGATCCATGGTTTGAATTCATGGTTTTCCAGCGCCAGACTGATGGCTTCAGGTGTGACAATATGGTGACAACGGTTGTCAGGAAGATAAATTTTATTTTTATTTCCCGTGGCAGTGGTTACCTGCGGGTGATACTGAAAAAAGATATCCCGCCAGAAGGTAATATCACTCTGGATGCCTAGTTTTTCATACAGCTGCTTCTTTTGATGTGAAATTGTCTTTGCACTGCGATTTCTGTACTGTGAGATTTCTGTAACCGACATTCCCTCCATTAGCAGCTTGAGTAAAAGCCGTTCTTTTTCGGACACGATACCAGGCAACGTCAAATTCACCGTTGCGCCGAACTCTTCCAAAAAAACACTCAAATCATGCGAAGCCATTTAACACACCTTGATTAAATCTTGTGCGCCAGCTTAATCTGCTTGTCTTCACTCTGGCAGGAAAAGCTGGCTGCAAGAAAATGACACAGAGAGCCGAATTAGCACCTATTCAGCTCTCTCCTTTTACTTATTATTCAGATCAGAATTGCCACTTAACGCCAATCATTGCAGAGGTGTCATTATATCCCTTATCGGCAACCTGAACGCCCACATTTCCCCAGACATTCAGGTTGGCATTTAGCTGTCCTTCCACACCCGTTTTTATCTCGGCAATATTTCGGGCTCCATCCTGAGTGACTGACACGCCATCCATGCTGGTGCTGAAATCCTTACTGTTATGCAGCCAGTTCACTTCTACAAACGGCTGGAACTCGCGGGATTTACCGTCGTCCATTTTATGATGACTCTTCAACCAGGTTTTTACACCAAGTCGAGTCTGAATGTTGCCATCACCGCTGCTATCAACGAGAGTCCCATTGCTTTCGCGGTGCTTATCGGCTTTGACTCCCATCCAGGTAACCTGTGCTTGTGGCTGAACATACCATTCATTACGCGTTCCCCGGCTGCCATTAAATTCAGCTAATTTGTGTTTGTATCCAGCTTCCAGTGAAGCGGTAAATCCTTTTGATTTATAGGATTCACTTTGTAAATCATCACCTTTCACTGTGTTATCAAACCAGCTGTACTGCGCCCAACTGTCGAGATACGCGCCATTATGCGATTCGTCATCGGCATACCAGGTGGCATACAGGCCGGTGCTATATCCGTTCACACTCGCTTTTGCACGATAACCGGTTCGCGAAGAAATGGTTTTGCTGTCGCTGTTGCCATATCCCGCCATGACCCCAACATGCCAGCGGTCGCTGCCGTTTTGGCTCCACTGCGCGATATCGCCTCCCAGTTGCAGAACATAGCGATTGCTTTGGGTTTTCAGCTGGCCGCTGCCATCGCGCCATTTATTATGACCACCTTCATGTCGCATCCACATAGTGGTTTGTTTCTGCTCACCCGTCACCATGTCGGTATAGTACGTATTACCCAGACGCTCATGCAGACGCGTGGTGAACATGGTATTCGCTGCTGCAAGGTTCGCGATGTAGCTACCCGCCTCCGGTCGCAGGTCATTATCCACATTCAGATCCGGACCCGGCGTAGGTGTCGGGTTAGGGGTCGGCTCTGGATTCGGGTTTGGCTCTGGATTCGGGTTTGGCTCCGGGTTCGGGTTTGGCATCGGCTCTGGCTCCGGTTGCGGTTCAGCTGAATCACCACCACTGGTCAGATACCAGTTTCCGCTGTTTGCCCCCTTACCACGCGCGAGAGTGTAGTCATATGCGCCCGCAACGATACGTCCCGCCTGAACAAATTCCCCCTCAGACTTACCATCAACATGGATAAGTTCAATGCCGTTAAGCGTTTTAGCACCTGTACCACCAGCGTTATTCACCGTAACGGAGGTCGTGCCGCTGGTATCGCCCTCAACAACCAGTTTATCCGTCACTGAATCATCGCCATTCAGTGCCGTATTCATCACCAGTCGGCCGTTATCACCATGGTAGTTCCCCTTCACCACTAACGCGTTGCCCGCTTGCTGTCCAGACTCTCCGGTCATCAGCGTACCGTTGTTAGTCAGGTTGCCGCCCAGGGTGTAATTCACAGGCACAGCCGCTCTTTTTTCAGCGCTATTATTCAACACCAGGGTACCGTTGTTCTCAACGTTTGCGCCACCCAATCCCTGTGCATGACTTACCAGCACTTTAGCCGAGCTGGCAATATTCATATTAGCCGTCAGGTTGCTGTTATCGCCCGCGACGTCCAGCGTGCCGCTCTGAATATTCAGCTCTCCGTTCCCCGTTAACGAACCTGCTGAAGTCCCCCCGTTGGCAAGAGTCAGACTGCCGCCGTTTAAGTTCAGCAGCGAATCGGCGCCGCCATTGAGCGTACCCACGGTCTGGCTGTGGCCATTCATATCCAGTTCAGTCTCCGCCGCCAGACGCAGTTCCTGGGTATTACCCAACACGTTATCGTTATTCAACAAGAGCGTCCCGCTGCGCAGATCGGTAATACCGGTATAGTCGTTGTCTTTGTTAGAAAGCGATACGGTCTGACCTTTCTGGCTGCTGAATGCCAGGTCACCACTGCCGGTAATCTTTGCGCTGAGATCGGCGGCATTCTCGCTTTTACCGTTAGAGCTCAGCACCAGAGCATCGCTGTCAGTAGCGTGTAAATCAAGCTGGGTCAGGCCGTAACCGATATACAGACCGTCATTGTTTACCCCACTCGTCAGACGATAGTCGTAAGTGCCGACGGCGGCTTTTTTCCCATTCTGCTGAATATCACGTTGGGCGCTGCTGGAGAGGATTTGCCCATTTTTATCCTGCAATTGCAGATTGCCCGCATCCCCCAGAACTTCCGCACCTTGCGCATCAACCAGCTTAATGGCGCTGTTACCATCATCAACTTCAGTAAGCGATAACGCGGAGTCAATATCACGAGATACTGAGCGGACAACGTCACTGTCAGAAACCTGAATCACACCCTCGCCGCGCAAATCCAGCGTTTTACTAACGTTGACTGTCCCTTCTGTCATCTGTGCACCCGCTGTCAGGGCACCAAAATCAACGGTTCCGCCGGAGAATCCCAAAGTGCTAATGGAGTGAGCGCCCTTACCCACTGTTACCAGGCTTCCCTGACCCGCAGTGATCCCGCCTTTCTGCAGAAACTCAGCATTCTTTTCCAGGTTAAATGTCGTGTTCTGGAACGCCAGTGAACCCTGGAACCAGTCTGTATAAGCAAACTCATCGAAGGAGAATTCGTGATTCCCCATGTTTATTTCAACAATGCCTCTACCTTCAAGATCGTTATCAAATACCCAATCTTTGTTGGCATTAATTTGCAATTTGCCATCAACATCCAGATCCGCGTTGCCAATGTTTTTTTCTTCAGAAATAACCGCGACAGCATCGGAAGCAACATCAATATATCCGCTGAATGCATAGTTATTGCCGGTCAACTCCACCGTCCCACCGTCGATACTTATTGTACCGTTGCCGGAAATCTTATTGGCAAAGGTCATGCTATCGTCAGCCTTCAGGTGTAATTTCCCGCGGTTAGTGATTTCTGCTGTACCTATATTTTGGGTGATCCCTAAAGCGCCATTTTGCTCAATTTTGACTTTACCGCTAAAGGCAGAGTTATCACCGGTTAAGTAAGTCGTGCCATTGAGCGCATTGATATAGCCCAGGCCCTCGCTGCCACTAACAATATCCGCGGAAATAGTCGCATCTTTATCCGTGTGGTTTAAGGTGATTTTCTTATCGGATGTCGAAGCCCACACAAACTCAATTTTTTCGGCATCAATAATCCCTGCTGCCTTCGCAGTACTTCCTTCCTGTGCACCTAACGCTAACTCAGAGTTGGTACTTAAACTAATAGTCGGCGCAGAAATTTTACCACCTTCCGAAACGGCAAGTGTGGTATCGGAGTTTTGATTATAATAGCCCAGGCTAATTTGCTTCCTGGCATTAACTTCACCGCCGTTATTAACTGACAGGTACTGATCACCACCGTAACTGCTGTAAACGCCCATAAAGAAGGTTTCGGAATTTACCTGGCTACCTTCACCACTGACATTTCCCTGCGTATAAGTCAGACGACTGGTGCCCTTAACATGGATTTTGCCGCCGTTGGAGACGTTAAAATAGCCTTTATCATGTCTCATGCCTGAGTTTGACTCATACAAATCATCAGCATATAACTCGCTGCCAGCATTGGAGACGTTCAGGAAACCTGTACCTTTCAGCAAAAAGTTAAGTGGGCCATTGATACGCACCTTCCCTCCGGTGATATCCAGTCCACCACCAGAAGCGAGAGTCATACGAGGACGCGATGAGTCTGTCGCATCGATTACCAGATTGGCATTATTGGTCACTGTAATACGGTAATCGATGAGCTGGTCAGTTTTGCCAAAAGCATAAGTCTCATCCTTATTCACGATGACATCACCAGAGAACGCCAGAGATGAATATAAACTTATCGCGCTAATTAAAACAGCCCGGGATTTTTTGCCTTTTATTTTGCTTCCCAGTTCAGAGCAGACGCTCCAACAGTTACGGGACCTGTTCCACTTTAGCCGATATATTTTATTCATCACAATCTCCAGCAATACATCCAAATAAAACCAAGATTGCATAAACAGCAACGTATAAAATGCCATCCCGGTTGCTGCTCATGGCATATATAAATTCAAAAAAATCGCATAACATTGATAACCACATACCTGGGTATGCAGTTCAGAGAGTAATAATAGATTAACTTACTACCGGATACCTATTTCAAATTAACAATCTTAACTTTATCCTTACATTAGCACCCAGTCTCGAACATATGCGCATTATATGTATCTAAGAGCTCAAATCAACTCAAAATATAAACAAGAAGCAGGCGTTACACATTTAATATATAACCGACAAAGGTGATAACTCTTATTAGGTATTTAATTATAAGAATTGTCTTATTAATAAATATATATGCGCATAAGACTGAATCCATTCAGCTTTCATTCATATAAAACCGTTAATTAATAGAATATAAGATTTCCAAGTGACTAAGAGGAATTACAAGATATGAAGTTACAACTATATATAATATATGCATAAAATTCTACAGTGGGTCAATGATTCCCGTACCATATGCAGAGATGGTGCAGTTTTATGCACGTCCTGGAACATCACACTATTCCCTGTGTGTCGATTGTCAGACCGATGAACAGCTCAACGAACTTGTGCGTAATTGCACCGAAACCGCCTTTCCCCCGGGCGATGCGTACAGAACAGACTACGACGAGACGGCGGGCCGTATACGAACCGGAAGGCCTGCGCGTGGTGGATGCATCAATTATGATTGGTGAGAAGCACGGCTGCGTATTTTGTGGCGAATAGAATACTGCTAGAGCTAAAAATTCAGTCGCGACTTGATTTGACTGTAGGCTTTGCAAGGTTGAGAGTTACCGTTTTGATACGGGACCGAATCCTGCTATAAAAACGTGAGGTAACTCTCATGTTACTCTCTCTCAGCAATCCTCAATAATCAGGTATACCGCTTTCACCGGGCCATGAACCCCGACGACTTTGATAAGCTCAATATCCGCCGTTGAACTAGGGCCGCTAATGATGTTAATGCAGGACGGCATACGCTCACCAGACAGCGCTTTCTGATGCAATTTTTCTGCGAGTTGCGCCACACGTGGCAGGATGGTGCTTTTGCGCAGGATAAAAATTGAGGACTCAGGGAGCAAACTCAACGAGCGCCCACGCTCAGCAGCGGAAAAAAGCACCACGCCTCCCGATTCTGTTAAGCCATATTCAGCATACACTACGCCAACTTTAGCCTGCTCTGCCTGCGAGATATTCTCGGCACCTTTCAGCGGATCCCACACGGCGGCATTGCATTCCTGTTGTAAACGTTCATGGATCCCCAGTTCTTCCAGTCGCCTGTCACCGCTAATCATCACCGGCTGCTCTCCCAGCTCTTTACACAGGCGTAATGCAGCATCTGCCGCCTTCGCCTCGCTGGTCAGTTCACAACGCGTCAACATGACATCACTGGCAAACTGGATAAACGCGTCACAGCGCTGTTGCTGGTTAAGTTCAGTAAGACGCTCGTTAGCATAGTTGTTAAGCGGCACATCTTCCGTTTGCGGTTCGAGTCGCAGCGGGCGGCCCAGTGCCTGAGCAACGTTTTGCAAGAATTCGCTTCGATTATCCATTTTTTTTCTCCTGCGCCTGATGTTTCTTAAACCAACTACGGAAACTCTCGCCGTCAGCTTCAGGAAGATCGCGGGCTTCCATCCAGTCGCTAATCGCACCGATCCTGAGTGGTGTTTTGCCACCACTGATAAACCAGCTTGCCGCATGAGCGCCTGCCATCATCCCGACTTTCCACAATCCCGGATGGCTATTGGCATAAGCGAACATTTTGATCGCCCGTTGCTCTGCTTTTGCGGTGTTCCCTTTTTCAGCCATCACCCGACGATGACGCAAAATCAGTTTCGACAGAGGAATACGCACCGGACACACGCTGTCACAGGCCGTGCATAAAGAGCAGGCGTAAGGTAAATCTTTAAAATCTTTATAGCCGCCAAGTAGCGGAGAAATCACCGCGCCGATTGGCCCTGGGTAAATTGAGCCGTATCCGTGACCTCCAATGTGGCGATATGCCGGACAAGTATTCATACAGGCTCCGCAACGAATACAACGCAGCACATCCCGAAATTCAGAGGCCAGCACTTCAGAACGCCCGTTATCAACAATAACCAGATGAAACTCTTCAGGCCCGTCCACATGCCCCGCTTCGCGCGGCCCTGTCAGCCAGGTGTTGTATCCCGTCAAACGTGCGCCAACGGCACTACGCGCCAGCATGGTGATCAATACATCAACCTCGGCAAACGTGGGGGCAATACGCTCCATCCCCATCACCGCGATGTGCGTTTTAGGTAGCGTGGTACACATTCGCGCATTGCCTTCATTGGTCACCAGGCATACCGAACCGGTTTCTGCTACCGCGAAATTACAGCCGGTTATACCGATTTCGGCACTGAGGAAATCTTCACGGATCTTTTGACGAATGAATAAGGTCATCGCTTCAGGCGTCTCCGGGCCATCATAGCCCAGACGTTCGTGTAGCACCCGGCGGATCTGGTGGCGATCTTTATGGATAGCCGGGACCACAACATGAGATGGCGGATCTTGATCCAACTGAAGAATGTATTCACCCAGATCGGTTTCAATCACCTGAATGCCAGCATCCTGCAACACATGATTGACACCAATCTCTTCGGTCACCATCGATTTAGATTTCACCACCTTCCGGGCATTTTTGCGTTGGGCGACCTGTAAAATGTAGCGGGTAGCGTCTTCTTTGGTTTTTGCAAACCAGACGTGACCGCCGTTTTGCGTCACTTTTTCGGAGAGCTGGTACAGATAAGCGTCGAGATTACTCAGAACATGATCACGTATCTGGCTGGCACGATCGCGCCACTCCTCCCAGTGACCTAATTCATCGACCATTTTTTGCCGATTTGCTCCAATACGCTGCTGCGCGTTTGCCACCGCTTTGCGCATGATCGGATCTTCAATTTGCTGACGGATGCGTGTCTTGAATTCTGTATTACTGGTTTTGATCGACATCTTTATACCCTCAGCGGCTCATCAGCACTTCAGCAATATGCATCACTTTGACTTTCTGCCCTTCCCGTTGTAATCGCCCACTTATATTCAGCAAGCAACTAATGTCGGCACCAATTAAATACTCAGGACAAACCTCCATCAGGTGTGAAACCTTTTCTTTCACCATCTCGCCGGAAATTTCGGCCATTTTGACCGAGAACGTACCGCCAAACCCGCAGCAAGTATCCTGTTCGGCAAAGGGCAACAGCTCCAGTCCACGTACATTTTTTAGCAGCGTAAGTGGTTCATCCTTCACACCCAGCTTACGGGCCAGACTACAGGATGGATGATATACCGCCCTCCCTTGCAAGCTGGCGCCTACATCGACTACCCCTAATGTATTGACAATAAAAGAAGTGAGATCCTGCATACGTGCGGCGACCTTTTCTGCACGTGATGCCCATTCTGGTTCGTCAGCCAGATATGTTGGGTAACTTTTTACGGCGTAAGTGCAGGAACCGGCGGGAGAAATAATGGGATCGTCGTTATCTTCAAGTGCAGCGATCAGATTTTTCATTCCTGGGATCGCTTCTTTGATATAACCACTATTGATCGCAGGCTGACCGCAGCATCCCTGTTTCTCAGGAAAATTTACGCGACAGCCGAGTTTTTCCAAGAGCAGCACGGAGTCGCGTGCCATCCTTGATTTCAGGGCATCACCAATACAGGTAACAAAGAAATTTACATTCACAACCAATACTCCATTGCTTCATTTCTACTTATGCCTGATCGCAACCACTCCTTCCGGGTTATCAGACATCAATAAAAATGGCGGCTTTTTTATTGGGTAGCAGAATACAAATTCAAACTGATTTGTATGACAAATCAATAATCCATCATTGGATACCTGGATGCAATAGCTAATTCTATTTCTTTCGGCGTCGCTCACATTTTTATAGTGATCGCCACTAACAACACGGAATCATGCATTCGATAAAATAACGTATTGAATTTCATTGGATTTATCTTGAATGCCTATTTAGAGATACTCATTTGGTATCTATTAAAACAGTCCCCCAAATGAGTATAAATGAAATTATTAACAATAATTTCACAACCATTAATAACTGTAATTTTATCTTACTGAAGCGATTCAGTGTGTATTTTTACTTTTATAATGAGATCCCGCCTTCGGAAAATATATAATAACATCTGCTATAAGTTATATTTTCAGAGTGCGGGTCAGGTAGCATCCTGATAAGTCTAATTAGTTATGTATTTTTACGCCAAGACAGCCACGAACAAACTCAGGATTAAAATGTTTTACGGATTCGCCAACATACCCCAGATCAAGTGAGCTTATTTGCGCTATTTCTTTCTCTGTCAGTGAAAAATCCCAGATAGCGAAGTTCTCTTCAATACGATGCTGATGAGTCGATTTTGGAATAACAACCACTCCCCGTTGAATATTCCAGCGTAGAATTACCTGAGAAATCGATTTTTGGTGTGCATTTGCAATACCCTGAAGCAGGCTGTTTTCAAATGGTTTATGTCTTCCACCGCCTAATGGTGCCCATGCTTCAGGCTGCACGTTGTAGTACTTCATGGTTGCCAACGCTTCTGGTTGGGCAAAATAGGGATGCAACTCAACCTGGTTGACCATTGGCTTAATTCTGACTGTTTCACAAAAGTTTGCCAGAACATGAGGATAGAAATTGGAAACCCCAATCGCTTTCAGTTTGCCCTCTTCATAGGCCTCTTCCAGTGCACGCCATGCACTGAAATAATCGCGCATTGCCTGGTGCAATAAATAGAGATCAAAGTATTCAAGTCCCGATTTTTTTAATGACGCTTCAATACCAGCTTTTGCCGTATCCTGATCAACCATGTCCTGCACCCACAGTTTAGACGTAATAAATAACTCCTCGCGGGTACAGAAACCTTCCGAAATGGCTTCACGAATAGCGTCGCCGACGGCGTCTTCATTACCATATACCGCTGCAGTGTCGATGAGTCGATAACCGGTTCGGATAGCATTCAACACTGATTGTTTACATACTTCTTTATCGGTAACCTGAAAAACACCAAATCCCATCATCGGCATTTTCAGATTGTTGCTTAATACGGAAAATTCCACTAGCAGTCCCTCCATTACGTATGAATCATCAGTCTACGTTAAAACATGACCGCAGATTAGTATGTGGATTTTGATATCACTTATGTAAAAATTTCATTAATAATAGGGGACTGTAATTTCTCTATTATGGGAAAAATGAAGCAGATACGATGAGATTGATGACAAGCACAAAATTGCCTGATGCGCTATGATTATCATGCCTACCAGAGAATCGCAATTTATTGAATCTACGCTATTTTGTAGGCTGGATAAGTTCCGGCATACACAACAAGCATTTGTCAACAATCTGAGATACTGTCAGTCGCCTGGCCTCGGACCTTTCTGTTTTTGATACACTAATAGCCTTTGTCATACGAAAAATGTACGAAATGGCGAAGGGTAAATGGAGAATGTTATGATCAGGCAGAAGATTTTGCAGCAACTCCTGGAGTGGATTGAGTGCAATCTCGGTAACCCTATCTCAATCGAAGATATCGCACAGAAATCTGGCTACAGTAGACGCAATATCCAGCTCCTGTTCAGAAACTTCATGCATGTGCCGCTGGGAGAATACATTCGCAAACGAAGACTTTGCCGGGCAGCTATTCTTGTCCGACTTACAGCGAAATCTATGCTTGATATTGCACTATCTTTGCATTTTGATTCACAGCAGTCATTCAGTCGCGAATTTAAAAAGTTGTTCGGATGCTCTCCCCGAGAATACCGGCTCCGTGATTATTGGGATCTGGAAAATATCTTCCCTCCATTTTTAGCACGCCAACATACAAAAACTGATTGCACATTAATTCATTTCCCTGAAACACGTATTTTTGGCAATTCATTTAAGTATGATACTGAAATATCGAATAAATCACCGGATGAAGAAGTCAAATTGCGGCGTCATCATTTAGCCAGGTGCATGAAGGATTTTAAGACGGATATCTATTTCGTCTCAACGTTTAAACCATCAACAAAGTCGGTCGATTTACTCACAGTTGAAACCTTTGCTGGTACGGTATGTGAATATGCTGACATGCCGAAAGAGTGGACAACGACCCGAGGACTTTATGCCTCTTTCCGTTATGAAGGAAATTGGGAACATTACTCTGACTGGGTTCGGAACATCTATCTGATAGCGTTGCCTGCCAGGGGGTTAGCCAGAGTGAACGGCAGCGATATTGAGCGCTTTTATTACAATGAAGATTTCGTAGAAAAGGATGGCAATGATGTTGTTTGCGAAATTTTTATTCCCGTTCGTCCGGTTTAGTTTGTCGCTATCTCTTATTGAGTTTTATCCTTGCCTGATACTATTTAATCAGTATCAGGCAAGGTATTCAGTGAATAATGGCGTTGAATATTTCAACACCATTATTCTTTATTAGATCGTAACTTTCATACTATTCAAATTATGGCATCTCCTCCTCGCCCTTTTCAGTCTCTGCAGCAACGGCGTTAATTGTCACCTTCACAGGCTTCATTTCGTACCCGCCATACGTCAGTGCGTTGTATGTGAACTTATAGACACCTGGCTTGCTGGTACTAAATGTACGCGTGATTTTCCCACCCGAGAAATGGTCGGCCTTCGACGGCAGGAATTTATAATCCTTCTCCGTCACTCCTTCCGGAGCCTCAATGTCGACCCACACATTCCCCCCAACAGGGTTATTTGCCGAGAACAGGGTAACCGTCATTGTTGCGGTCTGTACCCCATCCGCCACCAGAGAATCTACATTAGATGTTGCGACGAGCTCCGCGTTTTTATCATCCGCGACGAATTTAGATTCGGCAGTTTTCGTCGATACCTGACCGTCGGCCTGTTCCACTTGCGCCGTGAGTGTATATTTCGCTGCGACAGTGGTCGTGGCGGTGAAAATAGCCTGTCCTTGCTCATTAGTTTTCGCTGTGCCAGACGGATCAAGAACTAAATTTGCCGGGCTGGCAGTCAGCGTCACGTCGCTATCTTTCAACAGGTTGTTATTGGCATCAGTCACCGTAACTTTATACGTCTGTTTGGCTTTGCCATCCGCCAATGCATAGTTGCCAATCACCTCAATACCGGAGACGGTTGCGGTAGCCTTATCGGCCACAAACGTTATAGTCTGCGCATCCGAAGGCTTGTCATTTCCTGCCGACGCCGTGACCTCATACGTTCCGGCAGTCACGGAAACCACTTTCAGTTCCGCTTTACCCTCCTTGTCGGCGTTCACCATGATATTACCGTCTGCAAGCGGTTTGACGCCCCGAGGCAGATTAAAGACGACCACAGCGCCAGGAAGAAGGTTGCCGTATTGATCCTTAACCGTTGCCGTCAGCGTAAAGGCATCTTTGTCGTTTGCCACTTTTGGCGTGCTGCCATCAACCTCCAGGGTCGCCTGACCGGTACTGAAATCCGCCTTGAATTTTACCGAAACCGTCTTCTGAGTATTATTCACTGAGGCCGCGATGCTGTGTTCCCCGGCAACCGTTGACATCAGCTCAATGTCGGCTTTACCTGCCGCATCGGTTGTTACCGTATTCCCCGTCTTGCTGGTCACACCTTTCGGCAGAGTCAGCGTCACATTTTGTCCCTGCAACGGGTTACCATAGGTGTCCACAACGGTCAGGGTTACCTGGTTAGTCGACTGTCCATTTGCCAGCTGGTTATCAACCTTCACCGTCATATCACTGATCACTGCCTGGGAAGCATCGCCTGCAACATTCAGCACCAGTGGCTGAGCAACGGCATTTTGGCCGTTCACTCGCGGCATCACAGACAACTGGCCCGCGGCAGATCCCAGAGTCAAGGTCGCCACGTAGACCCCATTACTTGTTTCTGTCCAGTCTCCTGTTGAAGGTCGCTCTGTCCCCGTGCTGGCGGCACCACTAAACTGCGGGGCATCTGGCTTCAGCCCGGTGACAAGGTTCCCGTACGCATCCTTCGCGGTGAAGGTGAGTTCCGTCGTCGCTTTGACGGTCGGAGCCTCATTGTCAGCAACAAGCGTAGAGTTCGCTGATGACATCTCCCCCGCAACGACAGTCAACCGCGCAGCTCGGTGGCTGCTGGCTGACCGTTGAATAGCGGCATAACGAGAAGCTCACCTGTCTTTCCGCCTGTGGTCAGCGTAGCGACATAGGAACCATCGCCTTGCTCGGTCCAGTTGGATACAGTCGCCCCTTCAGACGCAGCACCCGTCAGGCTTGCCGACAGGGAAAGACCACTGATAGCGTTGCCATGTGCATCTTTTGCAATAAGCGTCACGGTTGTGCTTTCGCCTGCTTTTACGCGATCTGCGGCTACAGAGACTGTCGACTGGCCTGAAGATATCGCATCAGCCACCACGGTCACTTTAGCTGCATTCGCTGCCGCGTTCTGCCCATTGAGCTTCGGCATAACCTCTAATTCACCCGCCGTAGTGCCGAGAGAAATCTGCGCAGTCCAGGTCCCGTCGCCATTATCCGTCCAGCCTGAGGCCTTAGAACCTGCAGCGGCTGCGCCCGATAATGACGGTGCATCCGGATTGAGGCCAGTTACAGGGTTGTCATTAGCATCTTTTGCCGACCAGATTGCCGTAACTGTACCGCCAACCACCGGTTTATCCGGATTCAGGGCGATGGTCGAATGTGCTGCATCAAGCGGCCCGGCGACAAACTTCAGCGTTTGTTGTAATGAGCCCAACTGATACTGCTCGCTAAAGGCACGCACAACAACGTTTCCGGCACGGGTCGAAGAAACCGTAGCGCTGTAAACGCCTGGTTTTACCTCCGAAATGGTACCAATGGTGACACCATTGCTATCCTGCGGAACAAATCGCAAGCGGCTGGCCTCTCCCGTCACCGGGTTGCCATCAGTATCCACCGCAGTCAGCATCAGCGTGTGGGATTGCTGACCATCGGCAACCACGTCTCCTGAAGATTCAGTCACGCTCAGAGTAGACTTCGACACATCCATCATCGTAGCGCGCAATTCTGCAGTGACGGTTTTGCTCATACCATCAACGCTAACCGTAATCGTTGCCTCACCTGATTGCGTTCCGGTAGTAAAGACAGACTGGTACACCCCAGCTTCAGTTTCGGTGAACTCACTCAGTGTTGGCTGTGCCTGTGATTTAGTGGCCTTCAGGGTACGAGTCACAATATTTCCAGCTGGCTTGAACGTCAGCTCAGACTTGATCTGATCTTTCATACCCGTGACTGGCTGCCCCTCGGCGTCGCGCAGAGAAAGCACCAGTGGCTTTTGCTCACTACCGTTAGCAAGCATTTGGATACGGCTCTGACCGTCAAGCGTTAACGCCGTGCGCTCGGCACTCATACCTGCTCCGGTAATGACCACTTCTGTCTGCACGCGTTTTGAGGCATTGCCTTTGTTATCGTAGGCAACCGCAGAAATCGCATAATAATTGTCTTTGCCTGCCTGGTAAGCCGGGAGCGTCACTTGCCACTGATTACCCTGCCCCGTAATTTTTCCGCCTGCGGCCAGCAAAGACGGCGCTTCCCATTGAACATTTTTCAGACCGTGAGTTGCTTTACTCACCACAAGCCCCAGGGAAACCGTCTGCCCGCCCTTACCTGCAATACGCTCAGGCAGAGCAATACGGATCACTTCAGATTTGCGATACTCAAGAACGATGTTGTTATTACGCTCAACCAGGTCATAGCGGCTGCCTGCCAGTACCCGACGCTCGCGAATGCTATCCGTATCGAGTTGTTTCGCCAAAGGTTCGCCAATTCGGTAGTTAACTTCCAGGCCAAAGCGAGTGTCATTCTCACCGCTCTTGCCCTGCTTATGCCCGGCGCTCAGTGTCAGAAGAGGCACTGGTGTATAGGTCACCTCGGCAGAAATAGCATGCGGATCTTTCTGGCGCTTATCTTTACCAAACAGCCCGACTTCATCGCCATAATACTGTTCATACATCAGGCTTGCGCCAAGCTGCGGCCAGGCAGGTAAATAGCCCTCTGCGCGGATATCCCAACCATTCGCCGGGCGTTCCTGATAATCCTCAATATCCGGCGATGTTTTCCAGCCAGAAGCGCGGATATAACCATTGGCGCTCAGTTTCAGATAATCGCGCCAGTATTCCGCACCAACACCAATGCGGGTATGACTACGGGATAAATCATGGTCGATAAAGGTGTTCACCCCCGCCATCCAGTCATTTCCTGAAAAATGACGCCAGCCAAAACCAATATTTGACTGAGTACGATCGTCTGTACGATGTATTGCCCCCTGAGTGAACAACATATTTGTCGGTGTATCATAAATCGGATAAAGCATTTCCAGCGAAGAATCCTTCAGCGAGAAATCTTTATCGACATTCAGTTTGACGCGCGCAGTACCATATTTCCCGAGCCACTCCTGTATTTCCTGATTAGCTTTAGCGGTGGCCATTCCGGTAATAAAATTACGTGTCGCATCGCTATCTGGCTGACTGCTTAAAAATGTCCCGGCATTTGCGGCAAACGACGCGACATTTTTCTCCACATTATTATCAGCAGTTACCGTAGTATTTTCCATGCTCAACCGTGGCTGAACCGCATTCTGCGCACGTGCCGCCATTACTGGCGTAAAGGTGACTGCAAGTGGAAAAAGAACCTGAACAGAGATATTTGCCCACGCCACGCAGCGGGCCAGAACTGAATAACGAAATCGTGGTTGTTTATGACCTGTTTTATAACGTGACATTGAGATAATTTCCTGATGAACGAATTAACGAACATAGGCAGACACAAATAATGGCGTCTGCTTGTCAGAAAAACCGGGGATTTCCCGGTTTCCTTTTCCGCAGAAAAGGAAATACCTTTATGTAAGAAAGTACACCGCCACCTAATATATCCAGTGCCTGTAGCCACTCATCAGGTGGTTGGGCGCGGGATTATATTTTTATTTATGGGTGAAAATTTAGCTTTTTGTGCAAGTCATTAAATAGATACCTAAGTTATATTTCTTACTCTGCGGACAGTGAATAATTCGTTATTCAGAGTGAATAATAATGACCTGTCTTTAATTTACCACGATTGGCAATACGTCGAAGTAGGTATATACGCCAGGATAAACCAATATATTTTTTATGGATATTCATTTTCCTTCATCGGACTGTAAATTCCGGGGATATCGAACTTGCACTGCTCATCTCAACACTCAAACAGATTTATGAATTTCGTTCATAACCCCTGACAAATCCTGCCGTCTAATCGAGCTCTTCCCTTTAGGTTATGCTTCTCATGAACGATAACGGAAGGATAACACCATGCAAAAAGTAAAACTGAACAACGGTATTGAAATGCCCCTGCTGGGCTTTGGTGTATTTCAGATGACCGATGCCGCCGAATGCGAAAGAGCGGTCATTGACGCTATTAACACCGGTTATCGACTGATTGACACCGCCGCCTCCTATCAAAATGAAACCCAGGTCGGGAACGCACTGAAACAAAGCGGCATTGCGCGTAACGAGCTCTTTGTCACCACCAAACTCTGGTTGCAGGATACCAGTTACGAAGGGGCCAAAGCCCAGTTCGAACGCTCTCTGAATCGACTGCAACTTGATTACGTTGACCTGTATTTGATTCATCAGCCTTACGGTGATGTCCACGGTGCCTGGCGCGCCATGGAAGAACTGCAACAGGCAGGCAAGATCCGCGCTATTGGCGTCAGTAACTTCCATCCTGACCGACTGGCTGACCTTATCGCCTTTAATAACGTCGTTCCGGCGGTAAACCAGATTGAAGTTAACCCCTTCAACCAGCAATTACAGGCCGTTCCGTGGATGCAAAGTCGTGGTATTCAGCCAGAAGCCTGGGCACCGTTTGCGGAAGGGAAAAATGGTCTGTTCCAGCATCCTGTTCTCACGGCAATTGGCGAGAAGTATGGCAAAAGCGTGGGCCAGGTTGTTCTGCGCTGGATCTACCAACGAGGCATTGTTTCACTGGCAAAATCAGTGCGAAAAGAACGCATAGAAGAGAACATCAACATTCTCGATTTTGAACTCAGCCCTGAAGATATGCTGCAAATTACCGCCCTGGATACCGCAACCAGTGCGTTCTTCTCTCACCGCGATCCCGCAATGGTGGAATGGCTGACTGGCCGCAAACTTGATGTTTAAGCCGCGATAAAAGAGGTATTCATTCAATGCAAAAACGTTATCTGGGTAAATCCGGACTCGAAGTCTCCGCCCTTGGGCTCGGTTGCATGGGCTTAAGCCACGGCTACGGCCCGGCGACCGATACCCGTCAGGCTATCGAACTTATTCGTGCTGCGGTTGAACGTGGCGTCACCTTCTTCGATACCGCCGAAGTGTATGGTCCGTATCTGAATGAAGAAGTGGTCGGCGAAGCCTTAAAACCGTTTCGTGACCGTGTGATGATTGCCACTAAATTCGGTTTTACCTTCGGCGATGATAATAAGCAGCAGATTTTAAACAGCCGCCCGGAGCATATCCGTGAAGCCGTTGAAGGCTCATTACGCCGCCTTAAGACAGATGTTATTGACCTTCTGTATCAACACCGTGTTGATCCGGATGTTCCTATTGAAGATGTTGCAGGAACGGTGAAAGACCTAATTGCAGAAGGTAAGGTCAAACATTTCGGCCTGTCTGAAGCGGGAGCACAAACCATTCGTCGTGCACATGCGGTACAACCTGTCACCGCCCTGCAAAGCGAATATTCCATGTGGTGGCGTGAGCCTGAACAGGAAATTCTGCCGTTGCTGGAGGAACTGGGAATTGGTTTTGTCCCCTTCAGCCCACTAGGTAAAGGTTTCCTGACAGGGGCGATTAAGCCGGGAACCACTTTCGGCAAAGATGATTACCGCAGCACCGTACCGCGTTTCGCGACACAAGCCATTGAAGCCAATGAAAAACTGGTCACCTTGTTAGGTGAACTGGCTGCGGAGAAAGGGGTAACGTCTGCACAAATCGCACTGGCATGGCTGTTAGCACAAAAGCCGTGGATTGTTCCCATCCCTGGCACCACTAAACTGCACCGGCTGGAAGAAAACCTGGGTGCCGTCGACATTGTTCTTTCGCGCAATGATACGCAGCAGATAACCGAGGCACTGGAAACAATTAAAATCGTCGGTGAACGTTACTCGCCTGAGCACCAGGCACGCGTAGGCCGTTAATGCCCAAACGGGTCCACAACAAAATGTGGACCCGTTACTCTGAATAGCGAAGTGCATCAATCAGCAGCGCAAAAGCAGGCGGATGCTGCTTGCGGCTGGGGTAGTAAAGGTAATATCCGGGAAAAGTTGGACACCGCTCCTGCAACACCTGAATAAGCTTGCCTGACTTTACATACTTCTGAACCATGTCTTCAGGGAAAGCGATCCCAAACCCTGATAACGCGGCATCAATTCTTACTGGCAATGGGCTACACGTCAGTTGCCCCTCAACCTTGACGCGAAGTGGTTTCCCTTCTCGCTCGAACTCCCAGTGGTAAAGCCCACCGGCGGTTGGCAAACGCATATTGATGCAGCGATGATTTTGTAGCTCGTGAGGCGTTTCAGGTAAGGCGTTAGCGGCAAAATACTCCGGTGCCCCCACCACGGCCATCCACATATCTGGTCCAATCCGCACTGCAATCATATCCTTATCCACACTTTTCAATGCGCACTCATGAAGGGCGTTCATAGATACAATTATTTTAGCCACATTACTGACAATTATGATAATTGATAATCTGTATGTATCGAAAATAAAGATTAATTATCATGAGGTTTACCATGAAAATACTCGTTGCAGGAGCAACAGGATGCATCGGTATTCATGTAGTAAATACCGCTATTGCAATGGGTCATCAGCCCGTGGATCTGGTCAGTACCCTGAGCAACGACGCCGCTAAAAATAAAACATTCGAACTGGTCGCAGAACGAGGAGAAGCGCAGCAGGATCTGCCCCCTCTGTTTGCAAACCTGCAGAGTGATAATCCTCAAAAAAACGATGGGGTTTTCGATATAGACAATATGCCTCTGCATGAAGAACCTGAATGTATTATTAATGACCTGAATCTGCACACCAAGGTTAACTAATTTTAAAATATGACAATTTTATCATATAGCGGTCAGTATTATGACAGCTTTAATCTGTACAATTATCAGGAAAGAGACGTTCTCTCCTATATTAATTCATTTTCAAACATATAACTTAGATTAGGTATTAGTTATGAAAACACTACTTGTTACTACATTAGTCATGGGCTTTATTTCGGTGAATGTTGCATTTGCAGCGCAAGAAATTAATCATACAGATGGCAAAGAAAAGATTGGTGTAATCTCAGCCAGCAATGCCTTGACGCTTGATGAGTTATCGAATGCGCTTTCTCGTAAGGCTGATGAGCAAGGAGCAACGTCGTTCAAAATCCTGTCTACCACGGGGAATAACAAACTGCACGGAGTTGCTGAAATCTATAAGTAAATAGTAAATGATGTGCCATGGACTGTTTATCATGAGCATCGGTTCCATGGCTTGTCCTTACGACGAAAATGCAGTCTCAGCAGATTGTAAACACGGTACATTTCTAAGTGTGAATAGCACAATTATGCGGGGATCATACAAGGAGAGCAGCGTAATCCTCAGGGCCAATCTCAGCGTAAACTATGGATCACTTGTGTGCGATTAGTAATAATTGATGTAATACATCTTTCCAAATTTGTGATACAGTTCAAAAAATTGGTTGACCAAACTCGTTATCTATATAAGAGGCGCTTATGAGGTGCGCTCTTTTTTAAAGCGAGGAAATACCAATGAAAGAGAATAAGATACAAGAAATCAGTAATAAGCTGATTAATATTGTTGTTTTGGTTGCAGTTGTAGAATATGCTTATTTATTCCTCCATTACTATTAATTACATCTAAAAACAATTCCCTTAGGTGATATTTAAAATATGTATCCTCCACCTACTTTGTAAGAGTTATGCCAGGGGGGAAGGATATTCGTACGGTTTCGAAGGGAAGTTTAAAGAAACCGTATTTGTGCCGCACTAAAAGAGATTGCGCATTGAGTCAGCATTTTAGTTACCCAATGCGCATGTTGGTTTACCAAATTGTTACTTTGGCTGCGTGATAAATAATCAGCCGGTAAAGCAAGGCTCACCCACATTCTCAATGCGTTCATACCGATCAGCGGGTAGTGACATAAATCAGCAGTTCGGCTACTGAATAGTGCCGTCACCAACGATAGCCAACAACATCTCTCACTTCCGGCACGTTCAGTTAGCTGCGGGAATCCCACATATCCAGACTGTCAGATTGTGAAGCGAAAAGGACGGCTATATGTCATTTGCAAATCTAATCCCCGCTTTAAGGCTGTTCAGAGGCGCAAGAAAAAGCGTTAACTCTGAGTTTGAAGGTTCAACGACACCAGGCTGGCTGCATAATCATGCCTGATTAACGCTGGTGTATTCAGTACGCCAGCATTAACTTTCCTGCAAACGTATCTTCTTACTCATTAATGGCTTGCTACCTGCTGATGCTGTGTATGAGCCGCATCAACCGCTTTTTGATACCATTTTTTAGCCAGTTGTGGATTTTTCTCTACGCCCAATCCCAAAGAATAAATATCACCTAAAGCCACAAAACTGGGAGCAGTGATATGATCCATTCTGCTGATATGTTTAAGATAAAGGTTTATCGCTTTTTGATAATCGCGTTTTACGCCATTACCTTGTTCATAAAGTTTAGCCAGACGATACTGCGCTGTAATATCATTATTTTTATCGCCTTTCTTATAATATTTCGCCGCTTTATTATAATCCTGAGGAACGCCTAATCCTCTTTCATAAATAATCCCAAGATAACGTGCAGCTTTCATTTCTCCCGCCAAGTCAGCTTGCTCAAAAAGGCTTAAGGCTTTTGCATAATCAAACGGTACGCCATATCCATTAAGATATAAAATCCCTAAATCCAGTTTCGCGCGGGGGTTTCCGCTGGCTGCTGATTTCGTCAACCATTTAAAAGACTCAGTATAATTCACCGTTTGATTGTAGTTTCCATTCAGGTATGCTTCCCCCAATCTGGCTTGCGCTTCTGCATCTCCCTGAGCAGAGCGCGTTATTATTTCATCAAAATTCATTTTTGGTGGAGTATCTGCATATACAGATGCAGAAAAAAATAGAATTACAAATAATAACGCCTTCATTCTGTCTCTCGGTAAAAATGACTGCCAACACGATACCTGATGACAGTCTGGCCTACACTTTATTGTTTGCGTTGGTTAAATAACCATTCACGAACTGGTTCTATGCTGTAAGCAATACGCCATGTGTTACGATGCCCGCTGGCACCTTCTCGCGAAGAGTATTCATCAAATACACTGTCTTTTATAAAAACGGTATAACGGATATTACTTTGTTCTTCAAACAATGTGTCGGCAGCAAATCGATATTGTTCAGGGTCCCATTGACCATTCCATGCTGCACGAGAAACTTTTCCCCCAAACTGCTCAAGACGTTCAGTAATCGCGTTGAAGCTAGGAAAAGCCCCTGCATCATCTTCTGAGGCCATAAACCACAATTTGTTTTTAGCTATTGGAGCAACCTGTTCCGCATCCCATTTTCCTGCAACCAGGTAACTCGCTGTGAAAAAGTCAGGATATTTGATATTCATAGCGATGGCCAGCATACATCCCCCTGACTGACCAGTAACATAAATACGTTCAGGATCTATTTTATATTCTTTCATCAAAGACTGAACAAGATTTATTGTTGTATCAAGCAATGTAGATGTACGCCAGTCATCATCAGCAATGATTTCATTATACTGAGGAGCTAAAACATAGCAGGGACGTTTCAGTTGTTCTTCCGGTTCTGCCCAAATTACTGCACCTAGCCCCTGAAACAGAGTCGTTGTTATTTGTGCACTGGTAGCCCCTGCATCATGCATAAAAAGAACCAATGGTAATGCTTTATTTTGTTCTTCAGGAATAAAGAAATTATATTCTAGTATTTTTCCGCTTTCATTGTCTTTATATTTACCATATCTAAAACTATCAACCACCAGATTTGAAACGGCGTTAGTTTCCAGCGTGGTATTTTGTGTAATCACAGTTGTAGATGCATCTTTATATCTAATAGTTTGGTTTAGTTTTTCTCCTGCAACCCAGGAGGGTTTACCTTGCCCTTGTTTGGGAACTGCTTTTTGTATTGTTGGGTCCGTTATAGTTTCTTGCCATTCATTTTGTGGTTTGCTGTGGTCCAGTTCAAGAATCGCGTACTTACCTGATTTTGCCTCAACCAAAGCTGTTGACTGACTGATAAACACTTTATTGATATGATAATTTTTTACGCTAAACTCTGTTGACGAAAGTTCTTCCTTATTTATAGGCTTTTCAAATTCTACAGCTATCGCAATAAGTCGAACTCCGTCACCAAAAACTTGTGTAATAGCTGTAGCCTTTATTGCCTTGTTGTTTGTGTTTGCGAATACAATGCGAGGCATTGAAACAACTAAAGCACCCGCAACACTTTTAATTAAAAACTCTCTGCGCGTCGGCATAAATGCCCTCTTTACTTTTGATAAAAATTAAATAAATATCAGCATGATACCAGGACTATATTTTTTCAACTTTATCATTCGTGCTTGTATTTAACTTATCTTCAGTGCTAACTCTGTACCTCGTTTTATCGGCAATGTTATAGAAATAAAACCATTCTGTGGATCACGAACATAAGATAAAAAATCCGGTTCTGCGTTATCATTTAATATATATCCTCCTACTCGTAACTGTGGCGCAACGATCTCAGTAACCTTACGAGCGAGGCTTGGGCCATCCGCAAGAGGGAAACCATCAATAAGAATAAAATCGACAGGACCACCGAGATCTTTCAGCGTTTCTCTCGCATCACCGACACGAATATCAACAAAAGACGTAAGACCTGCCTCTGCCAGATTTCGAGACGCGACTTCAGCCTTTTCCCGTACCATTTCAGAACCAATCACCAGTCCGCCACCATTATCTTTCATCGCAGCGGCAAAATAGAGCGCTGACATACCTACAGAAGTTGCAAAGTCCACAACGCGAGTGGCTTTCATTGCCCGGCACAGTAAGTAGATAAGTTCCCCCTGTTCTGGGGCTATGGAAAAGCCATAACTGGAAAATTTTTCAGGATCAAGTGCCGGAGCTTCGCGAAACAGTTCCTGCGGGGGATGTTTGCGTTCATTATTCATGCGTTCCAGAACACGTATAACCTGGGGATCACGAATGGGGCAGATACTATTATTTAATCGACTCATAAATAAGGACCTGTATTTTATGAAGTGATGTTACCTGGTTGTTTTCATACACCATGTTATGATCATTGCTTATGTTGTTGGTATAGTGATACCATTTTTGGTACTGGTCAAGTACCAAAAATGAATGCAGGAGTAAATATTTTGAAGAACAAGAGCGAAGTGAGGACACAGGTGCGACGGGGAAGACCTAAAAGTGCGGGGCTTGATGAGCGTAAGAAAGCGATAGTTATTGGCGCGTATAGTGCCTTCATTGAGCTTGGTTTTGCCCAAACCTCAACCACAGAAATTGCTCGTCGGGCAAAAGTATCAAAAAGAACAATTTATGAGGTATTCAGTAATAAGAAGGAAATTTTTTCTGAAGTAATTAAAGAATATAAAGCCCTGTTCCTCGATCTCCCAAGACCGGAAAACGAGATGCTCCCCATTAATGAAACTCTGTTTCGTATATTCCGATTAGATATAAGTCAAGAAGAAGCTAAAGAGAGAGAAGCACTCTTAAAATTAATGACACGTGAATCAATTCTCTTTCCAGAGCTTTCAGACTATTTATATGCCACTAAAACGCTTCGCTCAAGAGAACTGTTAATCGAATGGCTGGATCTTCAGCAATCTCAAGGGCGTATTGCTGTTAAAAATACGGGTAATTGTGCTGGAATGCTAATGGATATTGTTTTTGGCGCATTGCTTCCTCGTCGATGGGTTTTGGATGTTAACGAAGATCAGACATTAACACCTGAAGGTCGTCAGCAACAACTTGAGGAAATAAAAGAGCGTATCGAAACTGTTATACAAGGGATTGAAGTGGTCAACAAAAACTAGCCACGATTATGCGGGATACTTACACAACATCATAATCCCCAAAATTGAGTCCATTCCGTTTAGGGAGATATACAAAAATGATAGCAAGCGCATGCCTGGTATGACTAAAATACGCCATGAATCTGAATCGTTTTTGCTATTTGCTCCTCCTTTTAACGGCTGCCAGCAGTGTGTTACTGGCGGAGCCGTTTGCTGCGTGGGTTACATGCGTAAACCTGCTCACCCTGGTAATTTATGGTACTGATAAGCTGGCTGCACGTAGAGGCTGGCGCAGAGTGCCAGAAGCTACTCTGCTGGTGTTTGGCTTTGTCGGAGGTTGGGTTGGTGCAATTATTGGTCAACAGGTCTTTCGACATAAAACACAGAAACAGCCATTCAGAACCTACTTCGCAATCAGCGTCGTATTGAACGTGATGATCCTGTCAGTTGTGATATATGGATTGTATCAACCATAAAACCCGGTATCCGCTCCGGGAGTTACAGGCAGTAGCTCCATGTTATTTCACCGGCGCTTTACTCATGCACTTATTTGGATCCTTACGACCAGGAAACACTAGAGGATAATTTCCTGTCATTATCTGAAGCGTTTTGAGTATTGTAATTGCCTGAATTGAAAGCGGAACAATATGTGGTCGCCTCATTTTCATCCGTTGCCCAGGGATCTCCCATATCGCTTTATCGAGGTTGAATTCGCTCCAGAGCGCCGCTCTCCACTCTCCGGTTCGAACACCTGTAATAATCAACAATCTCGCCACCAAAACAACCAGCGGACTACCTGTGTAACCAGATAACGCATTAAAGAAAATACGGTTGATAATGGAAGATAAGGAACGGGCAGTGAGCTGTAGTATGTGCGGGGTCAATTGACTTAGATAGACTTGGGAAGAGTTTGAAATGGTGCCGATAATAGGAGTCGAACCTACGACCTTCGCATTACGAATTATAAGAATCCGCTTCTAATTCAAAGCATTACCACATCAACACTGCGCTCACACGTCCCACCACATCAAAACATGTAAAGCCTTGCAAGCCATTGTGAGGCCTTATGTGTCCCAGTTTTGTCTCATCAGCCACACCAAGTATCGATCAATTGAGACTTGGATGATAGACTTCGTGTCTTTTGGAACTCATTGGTTAAATAAATGTTAGAGTTGTTTGTAAAGTACACATCTATAGGTGTGCTGAACACACTTATACACTGGGTTATTTTTGGTGTATGTATCTATGCCGCGCATACCAGTCAGGCCCTGGCAAACTTCACAGGTTTCGTAGTGGCTGTGAGCTTTAGCTTCTTCGCGAATGCAAGATTCACATTCAAAGCATCGACTACAGCGATGCGCTACATGTTATACGTGGGATTCATGGGAATATTGAGTGTGATTGTTGGTTGGGCAGCTGATAAATGCTCACTTCCTCCAATAGTCACTCTTATCACCTTCTCCGCCATCAGTCTGGTGTGCGGTTTCGTCTATTCAAAGTTCATTGTCTTTAGGGATGCGAAATGAAAATATCTCTTGTCGTTCCTGTCTTCAATGAAGAAGAAGCGATACCTGTTTTCTATAAAACGGTACGTGAATTCCAAGAGTTGAAGCCATATGAAGTAGAAATTGTATTCATAAATGACGGAAGTAAAGATGCCACAGAGTCAATTATTAACGCGCTGGCTGTTTCAGACCCGCTAGTTGTTCCGCTGTCATTTACACGCAACTTTGGTAAAGAACCAGCCTTATTTGCAGGGTTAGACCATGCAAGCGGCGATGCTGTAATTCCTATTGATGTCGATCTGCAAGACCCTATTGAGGTTATCCCTCATCTTATTGAAAAGTGGCAGGCTGGTGCTGACATGGTGCTTGCTAAACGTTCAGACCGCTCAACTGATGGACGACTGAAACGTAAGACAGCTGAGTGGTTCTATAAATTACACAACAAAATAAGCACCCCAAAGATCGAGGAAAATGTCGGAGATTTTCGACTCATGTCTCGTGAGGTTGTGGAGAACATTAAACTGTTGCCTGAGCGCAATCTTTTCATGAAAGGCATACTGAGCTGGGTGGGTGGTCAGACGGATGTCGTTGAATATGTACGAGCAGAGCGCGTTGCTGGCATATCAAAATTTAATGGCTGGAAATTATGGAATCTGGCACTGGAAGGTATCACAAGTTTTTCAACCTTTCCTCTTCGCGTATGGACTTATATAGGCTTGTTTGTTGCAAGCATTTCATTTTTATATGGTGCATGGATGATTATAGACACTCTTATCTTTGGTAACCCAGTACGCGGGTATCCCTCCCTTCTTGTATCAATACTTTTCTTGGGTGGAGTGCAGTTGATCGGGATTGGTGTTCTCGGTGAATATATAGGCAGAATCTATATTGAAGTAAAAAATAGACCCAAATACATCATAAAAAAATCTCATCGAGGTAACCCATGATTAAAATTAATTTATTTAAAAATGCAAATCTCCTTGCCTTCATATCATGTTTTGCAATATCAATTTATTGTTATTGGGGGTGGTTGTACGATGGAACACTTAATATTGATGGCGAGTTCACAAATAATTTTTATCAAACAATCACGCTTGGACGGTGGTTTCACACTTTTTTGCGACATTATTTTCTCCCTGAGCCTTTTTCACTTTATATAACACCATTAATAGCCTTATCTTTTATCATCATTTCAGCATTTATAATCTGCAGATCGCTAAAGCTAGAATCTTATGAATTATTGATAGGTATGTTAGTATTTATTACCTTCCCTCAGATCTCCTATCAATTAGAGTTTCTTAACCAAGCTGATACTGTGGGAATTGCTTTTCTACTGGCAGCGATATCAGCAATTATTTTTCACTCGCAAAAAAATAGGATTGTGATATTTTCTGGTATAGTACTGTCCATTCTTTCAATGGCAATCTACCAAACATTCGTAACATATATTATTGCATTCGTCATTGGGTTGCAGATAAATTCGATAATACGAAATGAGAAAAATATTCGTGAGTCTTTTTATAGTTCATGTTTATCTCTATCCCTCATAGCTTTATCTACCTTAATTTACCTGCTATTAACCAAAGCTATCAAGCATTATTTTTCGCTTGAATCGAACGAGTACATCTCAAATTATATACAAAATGCAAGCGATATTAAATGGCTTGTTAAATCAGCCATAGATAATATATATAATTTCTATAACAATCCTCCCACTGGTTTAAACCTATACAAGTGGTTACTAATTCCTTTATTAATTCTGATATTTACCCTAACATATAAATTAAAAACAAGATCAATTTATTTGATTTCATCAATCATTTTCATTTATATACTTCCGGTTATATTTATCGTTGTTATTGGCTCAGGGGCACCACCTCGCCTGTTTGTTTTAATGCCAATAGTAGCAGTAATTTTGTTTTCTTGCTTAAGCAATTTTCGCTCTATAAAATACCTAAACTGCATGTTTTTTTTATTTATTATATTTAATGGCGTTTCAATATCCAAAAATCTATTTTTGAATGATACTCTCGCAAGACAGAAAGATATCTCTTTAGCTAAAGAAATATCATACACATCTCAAACAAAAGGCATTTCCCTTAACGGAAAAAAAAATATATATACATGGTTCAAACGACTCAGGAAACATGCTCTCCATGAGCGCAGACACTTTTGGTAAATCTTTTTTTTGGTGGGATGGTGGCAACTATTTTAGGATGGTTGCATTTATGAATTACTATGGAATCTGTAATTGCAAACCAGCAAATAAAGAACAAATAGAGAAGATTTATCCAATTGTGAAGAGTTTACCTTCCTGGCCGAATCCAGATTCGATAACTGAAATAAATGGTTTGGTGATAATAAAACTATCAGAGAAAAAAGGGTGGCTTCCATTTAATATTTAGCTTTGATAGATTTATTTATTATTAAAGAGCGCCTCCCTTTTTCAAGCTCAAAATAATACACACATCAATGGATGCAATCACAAATAGACGGAGGGGCTGAATGCCCCTTTCAATGCCTTACACTCAAATATCTATATACAATCACACTAACCGTTTCTAATATTAGTCAATTAAAGAATTAGCAATACCATTTACAAGCGCTTACCCAAACTTAACACTGAGAATTGAAGTTTAACCGCCTAATTACATAACACTAGCGACTCTGCTTTTGGGAGGCATGGGTCACTCAGGCCAAATAACATCCGACGGTTTCACGATGAACTACGGCAAAAGAATATCAGAGCCCTCATTCCTCCCCGAAAGGGAGCGGGCTCTGGTCTGGTGAGTATGCAGATCGTACAGGCTATGGCCATGGTGCGAGAGTGGCAGCTATGCCAGAAAGAGTGTGTATTGCCTGAGACTCTAACCTGATGCAGAGACGATTGTCTTGAACCTGATTTATTCAACAAAGCCGCTGGCAGGATGTTACGAAAGTTATCGCGACCACAGGCTGATTTGAAATCAATACTATCGGTGGTACTGCGGAAGTAAATGCCTAAATAGTGCGACTTTGAAAAATAATAAATTAATATTGAAGTCGTTGATTAAAATCATAAACTTTCAGGCATTCATATTTACAATGAGTGTTTGAAAACCACACAAAACTGGAGATCCTACTTTAAATGTATAATAACAAAATCGACAGCAACAGAAAAATAAGACATGATTGGGTTGATGCTTTAAAATTTCTCGGTATTTTTGCTATATATTTAGGTCACCTTGGTTTGGGGGCTGGCAAATTGTATCCTTTTGTTTTTAGTTATCACGTCCCACTATTCTTTTTCGCTGCTGGTTTTTTTACTATCAAAAAAAATGACTTATCTATTTTCGATTATATCAAGTCAAAGTTTTACAGATTAATGATTCCATATTTCACTTTTGCATTTACTATATTAATAATAAACACAATTAACTCAGGTGAGACGATTGATTATATATATAGCCACATTTATGATATAATATATGGTGTTAGAAACAACCAATTTGTAGGAACAATATGGTTTATAAACTGCCTTTTTGTTATAATAGCAATTGATGCAATCTTTAAAGAAATAGTCAAGAACAATATAGTGGTTTTAATCATATCACTATTATCGTTCATGTTGTCACAAACAGTGCTCAATCATAACCCATTACTAGATCCTCAATGGTTTTGGAACATAGACTCCGCTATGGCATACTGGTGGTTATTGCCTCTCGGTAGATGTATGTTTTTAGAATTAACACGTGACAGGTTTTTTGGAAAATCTAAAATTGGTTTCATTGTCTTCTCAATTACCGCGATAATGAGTGCGTATCAACTCCTTAACCAGAAACCTTTGCTTTTTAAGATTATCTCAATATTCAATGCAGACATAATATCAAGTAGTTATATTCAAGCTATTAATACTATTATCACCACGGTAGGCTTGATAATCTTTAATATTTTTATAGCAAAAATAATTTGTGGGAATGACTTTATTGTAAGAGCTGGAAGAAATACTCTTAACATATGTGGAATGGAGTATATCACCAAATTATTTATCCCTATGGCTTTAGCAATCATAGGCTTCAGCGTGACCATTCCAAATCCTATCTGCGCAATCATATATACCTGTATTTGTGTATATGTATCAGATAAAATTGGCCATTGGCTATCGAGGACAGTCGGTGGGCCATTTTTGATAAAATGATAAAAAGGCGCAATTAATTGCGCCTTTTTATAGATATATAGCGCATATTTATGCTCAGATTATACTGTTAAAATTAATGCGCAAATGTTACGGGTTTTTCTTTCCTGGCAACTGAAGAGAATGTTCGAAGTGCAAACACAAAATTACCCCTTCACTGAACAGATATTCAGCCGGCCAACACATGAGATAGAAATACACCAGATGAATTAAAATATCATATACTTATTAATCAAAGAAATAAAAGCATGAACAGTAGGTGGTGACGCTGATAAACTGGCTATAAAAAGCCTGGAAGGTGATGAGCTATCGCAATATAATTTATTGGTAAATTATTTGAAGTCGATTGATAACACCAGTGCTCAAAAGCCCCCCGGTAATCATAAGTAGCTAATATCTAGTACAGTTTCGATATCTATTATCGTTACTGCGTCGATATAGTCTAAATAGCTGCACCTAATTCTGTCACACTTATCGTTTACTGATGGGTGATGTGTTGCGTATGGGCAACAAAACTCAAGCCAGATATAACACAACCTAGCTGAGAACACCGTCCTGATGCCTCGCCCTGCAAGGGCTGAGCGATAAGTGGAGCACTTTTCTGCGCAGCTATTTAGTACAGTATTGAGTCATATTGTTTATGTATGAGTTAAGTTTCGTAATATCAATTAAATAAAATAAGTTGAAATCATTGTAGAAGTGAGCATTATACCCAGGCTATCTGGACCTACTGAAAAATGCGTATTATTCCAACAATCACCCTAGATTAACAAGTCTATTTATTTGGATGCATAGGCCACTCGGGTTTTACTACATTAACACGCATAAGCAGCACCCGATATTTTTTCCATGCCAGTAACAGTTTCGTTTCATCATCTGTTGCCATATCTAAATCAACCGCATCCTGAAGCGGCGCTATTACATTCGTTGCCTCTGCTATCAGTGCAGATTTCTTTTCATTATTTATTAAGGCTAATTGTTCTGGTGTTGGAGAAGGACGGTCAACAATGACAGGGTGACCGTTCTCACCACAGGTAATCATTTTTGTTACACTCTGTGAATTAATCAGTGTTTTCCACTCTGATTCCGAGATTTCCACTGCATCATCAGGAATATTGGTGCCGTGAAATTCAGTCGAATAAAATCCGTTTGTCGATGCAGAATAAAAATATGACATTTCGTTAATATCCCATTGCAATGTAATACGCATCAGCAGATGAACCATATCCTGAACCGGGCGACACCGTAATATTAAATCCAGTGTTCTGGACACTTGTCGCCGATACAGTCGGCTGCCCTGCCGCGCCAGTAACGTTCAATGTAACTACGACAGCAATGACTCTTGAGAACGTCATCGGAAACCTCATCCCGTATGTTGAAGATACATTCGGGGCACCATTCAACTGACCGCACTGTAAAATTAATCCAGACGGAAATTTTTGCGCAGCAGCCGTTACGGTATTAATTGACGCGAACAGGCTCATATCAGGTATCTGATTCGCCCCTGTACCTACATTCCTTTTAGCCGCTTCTCCCAAACCAAGGTTTGCGAGAGCCGTTGGTACCGTGCCATCCGATTTGATATCGCCAAACGGATTCTTGCGGCTTAACAGCAGCGCACGAAGCGCGGTAAGCAGCTGGTCATACCGTCCCTTCTCCAGGCTGGCACCGGATGCCTCCACCACGCCACAAAGCTCTTCCTGCAACATGTCAAAGTAGTCATCATCCAGATCGGTGGCAGGCGTGCCGGTCTGGGGGTTACCACGGGTAAAACCGTTCTTACCCGCGCCGAACTTATCCTTCTGCGCGGTTTTCGTGTCTATACGATGCATGGATTACTCCGGATATTTAAAAATCACATAGGTATGCGACGGGCAGAGTTTGTTAAGAACACACTCGACAACGGTGTCCCCCCAGAAGCGCAGCGCGGAATCACAGGGATCACCACATGTCATCCAGGTGGTGTTGGTGGCGGCTGGCATGTTGACCTGCCAGTAATACCGCCATTCAGGCGCGTTCACAGCGTCAGTACAGGCCGATGAGCAGGTGAACGTGCTTTTGTCGTATCGCGTGATGGTAGCATCTGGTCTGCCCAGGGCAGCAAGCTGTGCAAGATAAAAATTCTCGTTGATGCCGCCCGCCAGGTTAACCTTCGCATCCAGCCGTTGCTGACGCTGGCGAAGGGGCTGCGTTCCCGCCGGAATACATTCATCCGGCAGACCGCACAGACGCTCCCAGCGGTTTATCAGTTCAGTGGTGGTGCGTGGATCCAGCTCCCGCATCAGGGCATCCGCACGCTGATGAACGCGGGTTAATGACGGTGCCGCACCGGCAATCGACGGATCGCTGGCTGACCACGCCGGACCGGGGGGCAACAGTGCCGACAACAGACGGATGTAATCATCGTTTGTCACATCCATGAAATCGTCCCCAGTACCGCCAGTTCATTTTTTGCAATGGTGATATTGTCTGCCGGTGCAAGCAACTGATGGCTGTATTCCCCGTTCGCACCGGAAATCGCCTCACTGATACGCGATACCTTCAGTTCTCCCTGCGGATAACCATCACGCAGCAGGAACGAACGCAACTCGGCGGTGATGGCAGCCCGTATTTCTGGTGTATCCGGCGTCACACGGATATGAAAATCCACCGTATGCGCCACCGGCCTGAACACATACAAATCAGAGCCTGCCACCGGGGCCAGTGGCTCGATATGTTGCCTTGCCGCCGTTTCCGTTGATTCTTCCGGAATGGGATTAATCAGGTCGCTGCTGGCAATCATCACACCGACAGTCCCCGTTCCCATCCAGTGTCGGTATGTCCATGCGCGGGTAATGCCGGGAACTTCTTTAGCCCAGACGACATAGTCCCCGTCAGCCCCGCCCTGCGGCGTCCAGTAATACCGCTCAATGACGCGGGCGCGCCACGTTTCCAGCTCTTCAGTATCAAATCCACCTGTCAGGGTGTCTGACACGCCGGAAGACGGCAGACCATTCACCGGGGAGACCAGGATTAATGCCGTACCGTCGTCAGCGTTACCGACCGCACCTGCACTTGAGCAGGCGATCGGCACACGCAGGACACCACCGGAGCTGGTTGCATCGGCAGTTGCCGTGTACTGAACCAGGTCATCGCGCTGAATAACACTCCCGGCGGTCACCTTCAGGCCATCGCTGACACCTTCCCAGCGCATATACCCGCTGGCAGCCGTGGCCCCCTTGCGCGGACACCGTTTCATCGCAGCATGTCGCGCCAGCCAGGACTCATCGCACAGGTCAGGCAGCATGTTCATTGCCAGATAATCGATGTAACCGTAAACCGTATGCAGCGCCGCCGCATACACCTTTGCCCGCACGTCTTCATCCATGCGCCGGAGCGTGTCGCTGACGTCCAGCCTGGCGAATAAATCGTTACGGAGCATACTGATATTTTCTGCCAGCGTCGGGCGCTGAAATTCACTGTCCGCCATGCGTTATCGCACTCCACAGATCATCAAAAGAAACCATTATCGGTCCGTCACGACGCCAGAGGGTGACACTGTTACCCAGCTCATTAATCCCGGTGCGGCGGATATCCAGATCAATACGGGACACCACGCCGTCATCAATCATCCATTGCAGGCATTCGCGGATATACCCCCTTACCGTCTGCACCAGCTGATTGGTCAGTTTGCTGCGCTGAAGCAGCCACAGTCGGGAGCCGTAACGGTCATTCTGTACCGCAGGCCAGGTATCCCCCCACCATCCCATCGGGACGTCGGCATTGTCATCAGGCTCCGCCCGCCGCCAGGTAAACAGGGAAATCACCACAGCGCGGGTCAGTGGATCCAGCGGTGCGCTGGCGCAGGTGCGTTTACCGTTCACCGTCAGCCACAGTTCCATCATGCCTCCATCGCTTTATCAGGTTTGTCGGTGTTACTGCCCTGACCGTTCTCTCTGTGACGATGCCCGTTATAGGCAAGCCGCATCGCTGACATGGTGGTGCCGCCGGAGTCGCACAGGTCTTTCACCTGTCCGGTCACTTCCAGGTCCATTTCAAAACGTGCTTTAGGCGCATTGCGAAACGTAATCGTTTTACCTGCACCGTCCACCACGATCCCCGCCCGGGTCAGCGTCACGGACTGCCCCTGATCGTCATAGACAGCCACCTCCCCCGTCTGCAGCCCTTTCAGGCGGTAGCGCCGGTCCGACACCGTAACAACCACCGCATGAGAACGGTCGCCATCCGGAAACAACACCACCGCTTCCGCACCGCTGTTTGCCCTTGCGGTAAAACCGTAGGGTTCAAGATGTTCAATCCCGGCTTTGGGTTCACCGGCAATCAGGGACACATCCACGGTCTGACATTTCGTGGCGGCACTGATGCTTTTCACCACGGCCCGCCCAATCAGGCCGAGGAGTTGTCGCTGCATGGCTTCAATCGTCCTCATCAGAACGGATCCTCCTGTACTCTGGCTTTTTTCTTTTTCCGCGCGCCGGGGGCTTCGGGTTCAGGCAGATAAGCATCAGGTGGGCCGACACGGATTTCCGTCAGGGTGCCGTTCTGGTCCTGAGTAAACGTGACTTCCGAGACAAGCAGTTCGGTATTGTCGAAACCACAGACCGGATCGAAGACAATCACCCGCTGGTTGGGCTGCCACAGCGTACCGTTACCCTGTCGCCAGCCCTGCACCACATAGGTGGTTTCATCCGTCCGCGCCGCCCGTTGTCGGGCTTCAAAGTCAGCACGCGCAATACAGCCTGCCCCCGTGGCCTGCCCTGTCTGCCTGATATACATCGGACGGTAACGGGCAATAAATGCGTCCTCTGTACGGGCCCGCAGCGCGGTGGTGGTGGCCTCACCGAAATCATCGTCGTTTCCGGCACGCAGCCCCGCCACCTGGTAAACTGAAAACCGCTCCCGGATACTCTTCTCCGTATCACAGGAAAGGATGTTTTCCCCGAGTACCAGCGCGGTATGTGCCCGCGTTGAGCCAATACCGCCAATCACCAGCCTGCCGTGCGGGTCGTCATAAGCCAGCGCCTGCTGCTGACCGAGTATTTTGTTGATTACCTCGATCACCGTTTCACCGTGATCAGGCTGGACATCAGGAATAACACCCGACGGCGCACCGTTGTTCACCACCTCAATGCCGAAAGGCGCAGCAAGTGCCTGCGCAATCTGTACCAGCGATCGTCCGTTAAACTGTGTCGGTTCGGCTGCACAGTCAATCAGGTCAGCGGTCAGACTGCGTCCGGCAATACCAGTGCTGACCGAACGGTGCAGCGCCGGGTGGCATGGATAAACCCGGAAGAGAGTAAATCAAACCGCGCTATTGGCGTTGCGCTAAACGATACTGCATGTCGAGTATTGAAAAAACAAATCGGGAATCATCACCGTTGGGTATTTGTGTACAAGGAAAGCTGTACCAAACCAGACGGAACGAAAGCGCCAACAGTCAGGAAGATGCGGTATGACGCAAACACAGCCTGGAAAGCGGCGCTGAGACGAGCTGGTATTGATGATTTCAGACTTCACGACTTGAGACACACCTGGGCAAGTTGGTTGGTTCAAGCCGGAGTCCCATTGTCAGTGTTACAGGAAATGGGAGGCTGGGAGTCTATCGAAATGGTTCGTCGATATGCTCACCTTGCACCTAATCACCTTACCGAACACGCACGGCAAATAGACTCGATCCTGAACCCATCGGTCCCAAATTTGTCCCAGTCAAAAAATAAGGAAGGTACTAATGATGTGTAACTTATTGATTTAAATGGTGCCGATAATAGGAGTCGAACCTACGACCTTCGCATTACGAATGCGCTGCTCTACCAACTGAGCTATATCGGCCCTGAAAGGACATGTTCACGAACGTGAATCACGGTGGACAAGGTTAAAACTAACCGGGCGATGCGTCAATGGCCTTGTGAATCAAATGGCTACTTTTGCATCACCCGGTTTTATTTACGCACGAATGGTGTAATCACCAATGCCGATCCACTTGTAAGTGGTCAGTGCTTCCAGCCCCATTGGGCCACGCGCGTGAAGTTTTTGTGTGCTTACCGCGACTTCCGCACCCAGACCAAACTGGCCGCCGTCGGTAAAACGCGTAGAGGCGTTAACGTAAACAGCGGACGAATCAACTTCGTTGACAAAACGCTGGGCGTTGCGCATATCGCGGGTCAGGATCGCATCGGAGTGTTGCGTGCCGTGTTCACGAATATGGGCGATGGCATCGTCAAGATCGCTGACGATTTTGACGTTCAAATCTAATGACAGAAACTCATCGTCATACTCTTCGGCTTTAACAGCAACCACCTTCGCGGGGCCTGCCTGCAACTGCGCCATTGCGCCAGCATCTGCGTGTAACGTCACGCCGCTTTCCGCCATTTGTTTGCTAAATGCGGGCAGGAAGCTATCTGCGATGTTTTTATTCACCAGCAACGTTTCTACCGTATTACATGTGCTCGGACGCTGAGTTTTCGCGTTGACGATGACTTTCAGGGCTTCAGCGATCTCTGCACTTTCATCAACGTAAATATGGCATACGCCTATACCGCCTGTGATCACCGGGATTGTCGACTGTTCGCGGCACAGCGTATGCAAACCAGCGCCACCGCGCGGGATCAGCATGTCGATATATTTATCCATACGCAGCATTTCACTGACCAACGCGCGGTCAGGATTATCAATTGCCTGTACTGCACCTGCCGGTAAACCGCAGGATTTCAGGGCGTCCTGAATCACCGCCACCGTTGCAGCGTTAGTGCGACAGGTTTCTTTGCCGCCACGCAGGATCACCGCGTTACCCGTTTTCAGGCACAGCGAAGCGACATCAACCGTCACGTTCGGCCGCGCTTCATAAATCACGCCAATCACGCCCAACGGTACGCGACGACGCTCCAGACGCAGGCCGCTGTCCAGCACACCGCCGTCAATCACCTGCCCCACCGGATCGGCGAGGTTACACACCTGGCGCACATCATCGGCAATGCCTTTCAGCCGTGCGGGCGTCAGAGCCAGACGGTCAAGCATCGCTTCGCTAAGGCCATTGGCACGCGCGTCAGCAACATCCTGGGCGTTAGCGTTGAGGATGATTTCGCTTTGTGCTTCCAGTTCATCGGCGATTTTTTCCAGCACGCGATTTTTTTCGCGGCTGGAGAGTTGCGCTAATTTATACGAGGCTTGCTTCGCGGCAATGCCCATTTGTTCCAGCATCGGCCTGCTCCTTAACGGGTAATCATGTCATCACGGTGAACGGCAACCGGGCCGTATTCATATCCCAGTATTGCATCAATTTCTTGCGAGTGGTGTCCGGCAATACGGCGTAATGCATCGCTGTTATAACGACTGACGCCGTGGGCGATATCGCGACCTTCGAGGTTGCAAATGCGGATGACTTCACCACGCGAGAAATTGCCAGTCACGCTTTTAATGCCTTTCGGCAACAGGGAGCTGCCGCGTTCCAGAATGGCGGCGGTTGCCCCTTCATCTACCGTGATTTCACCCGCCGGCGGCGCACCGAAAATCCAGCGTTTACGGTTTTCTAATGGCGTTGCCTGGGCATGGAACAGCGTACCGACGGAAATGCCTTCCATCACATCACCAATAACGCCCGGCTTGCTGCCCGCGGCAATAATGGTGTCGATGCCCGCACGGCAAGCCACGTCCGCGGCCTGCAATTTAGTGCTCATGCCGCCGGTTCCAAGACCTGAAACGCTGTCACCGGCGATCGCGCGCAGTGCGTCATCAATGCCGTAAACATCTTTAATCAGTTCTGCCTGCGGATTGCTGCGCGGGTCAGCGGTATACAAACCTTTTTGATCGGTCAGCAGCAGCAGTTTATCGGCACCCGCCAGAATCGCCGCCAGCGCAGAAAGGTTGTCGTTGTCACCAACTTTAATTTCTGCCGTAGCGACAGCATCGTTCTCATTGATTACTGGAACGATGTTGTTATCGAGCAGCGCACGCAGCGTATCGCGGGCGTCCAGGAAGCGTTCACGGTCTTCCATATCAGCACGAGTCAGCAGCATCTGCCCGACGTGAATGCCATAAATCGAAAACAGCTGTTCCCACAGTTGAATCAGTCGACTCTGCCCTACCGCCGCCAGCAGTTGTTTTGAGGCGATAGTCGCTGGCAGTTCCGGGTAACCCAGGTGCTCACGTCCGGCGGCAATCGCGCCCGACGTCACAATGACTATCCGATGCCCGGCGGCATGTAACTGCGCGCACTGGCGAACAAGTTCAACGATATGGGCACGGTTCAGGCGGCGCGATCCGCCTGTTAGCACACTGGTGCCGAGTTTTACCACCAGCGTCTGGCTGTCACTCATGATTCTCTGCCATTCAATTTTAGGAAAAATGATATCAAACGAACGTTTTAGCAGGACTGTCGCCGGTTGCCAACCATCTGCGAGCAAAGCATAGCGTTTTGTTGCGCGGGATCAGCAAGCGTAACGGCAGTTGTTTACGCTTTTATTACAGATTTAATAAATTAGCACATTTTAAGAATATTATTAAGCTGTAATATATCTTTAACAATTTCACGTTAAAAACTTTCCTGTTTTCAACGGGACTCTCCCGAAGAATATTCGCGCGTTAATTAAAATCAGGAATGAAAATGAAAAAGAGCACTCTGGCATTAGTGGTGATGGGCATTGTGGCATCTGCATCCGTACAGGCCGCAGAAGTATATAACAAAGACGGTAATAAACTTGATATTTATGGCAAAGTTAAAGCCATGCATTATATGAGTGATAATGACAGTAAAGATGGCGACCAGAGTTATATCCGCTTTGGTTTTAAAGGTGAAACACAAATTAACGATCAACTGACTGGTTATGGTCGTTGGGAAGCAGAATTTGCTGGTAATAAAGCAGAGAGCGATACCGCACAGCAAAAAACACGTCTCGCTTTTGCCGGATTGAAATATAAAGATTTGGGTTCTTTCGATTATGGTCGTAACCTGGGCGCGTTGTATGACGTGGAAGCCTGGACCGATATGTTCCCGGAATTTGGTGGCGACTCCTCGGCGCAGACCGATAACTTTATGACCAAACGCGCCAGCGGGCTGGCGACTTATCGTAACACCGACTTCTTCGGTGTTATCGATGGCTTGAATTTAACCTTGCAATATCAAGGGAAAAACGAAAACCGCGATGTGAAAAAGCAGAACGGCGATGGCTTCGGCACCTCGTTAACCTATGACTTCGGCGGCAGCGATTTCGCCATCAGTGGGGCCTATACCAACTCTGATCGCACCAACGAGCAAAACCAGCAAAGCCGTGGCACGGGCAAGCGCGCAGAAGCGTGGGCAACGGGCCTGAAATACGATGCTAATAATATTTATCTGGCCACCTTCTATTCTGAAACACGCAAAATGACGCCAATCTCTGGCGGCTTTGCCAATAAGACGCAGAACTTTGAAGCGGTCGCACAATATCAATTCGACTTTGGTCTGCGTCCATCGCTAGGTTATGTGCTATCGAAAGGGAAAGATATTGAAGGAATCGGCGATGAAGATCTGGTCAATTACATCGATGTCGGTGCTACGTATTATTTCAACAAAAATATGTCAGCGTTTGTTGATTATAAAATCAATCAACTGGATAGTGATAATAAGCTGAATATCAACAATGATGATATTGTCGCGGTTGGGATGACGTATCAGTTTTAATGAATATTGCCGGATGCGATGCATCCGGCACATTTCATTCACGCCGTTAACTTCACCGGCTCGTCACGAAAATCATCCGCCGGTTCCAGTTTCAGATTCAACGTCACCAACAGTTCACGCAGCTTCTCGTGAAACTCACGCAAGGTATACTCCAGCCGCTCTACCACTTCGGCATCTTTTACCGGAACACTCGTCCAGTCGCCTGCTTTATCGAACAGACCGAACTGGTAACTGTAGGTAAAACGGGATTCCTGCGCTTCCAGTTCCATCCACCAGCCCCAGAACTCACGCACTTCCGGCGCGGGTTTCACGTTGACGCATACAGCCAGACAATCGAAAAAGAATCGATTATCTTCGCACTTACCTTCACGAATATACGGGCCTAGTGCGGTAAATTTTTTGATCAATCTGCTTTTCGGGTGTCCACTCGGTAACGTCATTGCGATCTCCTGTTGTGATGCAACTGTTTTACCAAATTGACAAAATTTAGCAAATTTTTAACACAATCGCCTTTCGATCCAGTTGGTGATTTCCTGAAGCGCCTTGTCAAAATTCCGATACACGGGGTTAAACGGAATCTCTAACAATTTACCATCAGCAGATGACGACGTGATTAAGCGTGAATCCTCTTCCGGGCTGAACGGATCGTTCTTCCAGTACCCTGATAACATTGGCGTTGGGCAACGACGCCCCAGCAATCCTTGCACTTTTAATGAGTAGCGATTCAGCTCAACACGCAACGCTTCATCAGAAGCATCATGCATTCCCAGTCGGCTCGCCAGAACGTCAAGATACATTTCCGGCACTTGTTGCTGGCACTTAAAATCACTCAGCAAGGTGTGAACCACCGGGCCAAGACAGGCCACCGCTTTCAAACGTGATGCCTCGAGATAAGCCAGGCGTACAGCAACGTTAGCACCGAAACGGAAACCAAAGGCTGCGACGCGCGTGTGATCTACCCATGGAACGTTAGGCAGCGCCTTTAAGACATGTTGGTGCAGCAGGCTGGAATCCTGGGTGAGTTTCCATTTTGAGGAAAAACCGACTGAAGGCATATCAATAGTCAGCATCGCAATGCCGCGCGGTGCAAAATAGCGCTCATAAAGGGAGTAATAGTCGGTTTGCATCGCATCCAGACCACCACACATTAATACTGTCGGGAATGGACCATCACCTTTTGGCATATGCAAAAAGCCAGTGATGGGCGCGCCCCCCGGAACGGTAAACTCCATTTGCCGCATTGTTCCAGGCAGACGTTGCGCAGCTTCTTCATACGCGCGATTTGACAACGCCTGTACCTGTTCAGCCAGATCATCGCCCTTCAAGTGCGGATAGGCGGCAATATTGTACAACGTAGCTGCGTGCAGCCAGTGACGCCCGCTGAGTTGCGGATCTTCTTCCGCACAGGCTTTCTGTTGCCACACCATCGCCTGGGTGGCCCACTCGTAAATCCAGTTGCCGCCGCGGTAGCCAATCACCGTATCGTATAAATCATTGTCGGTGCGTTCAGCATCGCTCATCACAATGCGCGCCTGGACGTCGAGGATTTCACGCGGATCAACACCGCGCCAGATCCACATCAGGCGGTTAATCATGCGATACCAATGAGGAATATTTTTGCCATCGAGGGCCGACTGCACCGACGGTTGCGCACCGTGGTTAAAACGGCGGACTAGCGTCGAGGTTTCAGGATGTTTAAAGCGGGGTTTGAACAGGGTTTCGCTCAGGTTAGCCTGTGTCATGGATGCAACCTCCAGGAATACTTACTGGAAGCTATTGTAACCTGCCTGACGTTAAAAAGAACAACGCCCGGCAGTGCCAGGCGTTGAAAAGATTAGCGACCAGAGATAGGCGGGACGAACACAACGCCCATATCCCACGGTTGCTCAATCCAGGTATCTTGTGGGATATCAACCACATAATCATCTACCAGAGGACGACCAGCCGGTTTCGCGAAGATAGTCACAAAGTGTGCTTTAGGATACATTTCACGAATCGCAACCGCAGTACCACCGGTATCTACCAGGTCATCAATGACTATGAAGCCTTCGCCATCGCCTTCTGCGCGTTTCAGTACTTTCAGTTCGCGCTGGTTGTCGTGATCGTAGCTGGAAATACATACGGTATCGACATGACGAATACCCAGTTCACGCGCCAGTAACGCACCCGGTACCAGACCGCCACGGCTTACGGCAATAATGCCTTTCCATTGTTCAGAAGGCATCAGTCGGCTTGCGAGTTTACGTGCATGGATCTGCAACATGTCCCAGGTGACGATGTATTTTTCGCTCATGTGAAGTGTCCCAGCCTGTTTATCTACGGCTTAAAAAGTGTTCGAGGGGAAAATAGGTTGCGCGAGATTATAGAGATCTGGCGCACTAAAAACCAGTATTTCACATAAGTCCGCGTCTTTTTACGCACTGCTACTACCTGTCGCTAGATAAAGTGGTATTCTCAAACATATCTCGCAAGCCTGACTTGTGCTGACAACATTTTCTGCTAACCCTGTGACCTGCAATACTGTTTTGCGGGTGATCGACAAGGAGACTTAACGTGTCTGAACTGTCTCAATTATCTCCACAGCCGCTGTGGGATATTTTTGCAAAAATCTGTTCTATTCCTCACCCGTCCTATCATGAAGAGCAACTCGCTGAATACATTGTAGGTTGGGCAAAAGAAAAAGGTTTCCACGTCGAACGCGATCAAGTGGGGAATATCCTGATTCGTAAACCTGCCACCGCAGGTATGGAAAACCGTAAACCGGTTGTCCTGCAGGCTCACCTCGATATGGTGCCGCAAAAAAACAACGACACCGTGCACGACTTCACCAAAGATCCTATCCAGCCTTATATTGATGGCGAATGGGTTAAAGCGCGCGGCACCACGCTGGGTGCAGATAACGGCATTGGTATGGCGTCTGCGCTGGCGGTTCTGGCTGACGAAAACGTGGTTCACGGCCCGCTGGAAGTGCTGCTGACTATGACCGAAGAAGCCGGTATGGACGGCGCATTCGGTTTACAAAGCAACTGGTTGCAGGCTGACATTCTGATTAACACCGACTCCGAAGAAGAAGGTGAAATCTACATGGGTTGTGCGGGGGGTATCGACTTCACCTCCAACCTGCATTTAGATCGTGAAGCGGTTCCAGCTGGCTTTGAAACCTTCAAGTTAACCTTAAAAGGTCTGAAAGGCGGTCACTCTGGTGGCGAAATCCACGTTGGCTTGGGTAACGCGAACAAACTGCTGGTTCGCTTCCTGGCGGGTCATGCAGAAGAACTGGACCTGCGCCTTATCGACTTCAACGGCGGCACACTGCGTAACGCCATCCCGCGTGAAGCCTTTGCGACCATTGCTGTCGCAGCTGATAAAGTCGACGCACTGAAATCTCTGGTGAATACCTATCAGGACATCCTGAAAAACGAACTGGCAGAGAAAGAGAAAAACCTGGCCTTGTTGCTGGACCCTGTTGCGAACGATAAAGCTGCCCTGGTTGCGCAATCTCGCGATACCTTTATTCGTCTGCTGAACGCCACCCCGAACGGTGTGATTCGTAACTCCGATGTAGCCAAAGGTGTGGTTGAAACCTCCCTGAACGTCGGTGTGGTGACCATGACTGACAATAACGTAGAAATTCACTGCCTGATCCGTTCTCTTATCGACAGCGGTAAAGACTACGTGGTGAGCATGCTGGATTCGCTGGGTAAACTGGCTGGCGCGAAAACCGAAGCGAAAGGCGCATATCCTGGCTGGCAGCCGGACGCTAATTCTCCGGTGATGCATCTGGTACGTGAAACCTATCAGCGTCTGTTCAACAAGACGCCGAACATCCAGATTATCCATGCGGGTCTGGAATGTGGTCTGTTTAAAAAACCGTATCCGGAAATGGACATGGTTTCTATCGGGCCAACAATCACCGGTCCACACTCTCCGGATGAGCAAGTTCACATCGAAAGCGTAGGTCACTACTGGACACTGCTGACTGAACTGCTGAAAGAAATTCCGGCGAAGTAATTATTTGATTTGCTGCCGGATGGCGTTTAATCGCCTTCCGGCAGTTTCATCCTTCATTATCCTTCGATAAATGCCATCCCTGTGAACGTTCGTCGTGGGTTGCCACGTTCAATCTGGTGATGGAACATTCGCCGCTGCGATTTCAGCGCCGCGCTATTTTCCTGTTGCTGCTGCTCCAGCCTCCAGGCAATCAGCAATCGCGCCAGCCGTTTGTTAGCATGCTGGCTGCGCTCTGACTGAACCTTCACGCTAATTCCGGATGCCAGATGCGTGGCGCGTACCGCCGAGTCGGTTTTATTGACATGTTGACCGCCCGGCCCCGACGAACGCAGCGTCTCATACCGGATCGCATCCGATTGTTCCTGCTCATCAGCGGTAAAACGCCCAATGCCCAGAAACCAGTTTTTACGCCCGTGATGTGGGCGATACGGGCTCGGGCAAATCCACTGAATAGTGCCGCACCAGCTTTCGCTTAATGCCCATGCGTTGTCGCCATCCAGAGAAATCAGCGCCGAACGCACCGTGTCAGGATAACGCCCGGCTTCGGTTTCCAGCACCGTTACCGCGACGTCTTGTCGGGTAGCTTCTTTAATTAGCCTGTCCAGCGCTTTTTTCACTGCGAGACAACATTCTTCCGGCCCCTGAGCTGAGGAGAGTTGTAGCAAGATCATCCTTTTTTCCCTCCATTGTTTTTGAGCGTTAACACCGGACGCAGCCGCGCGACAGGAATAATTAAGCCGGCCTGCACCAGACATTGCACCACGCTTTCAGCCGATTTATAGGCTTGTGGCGCTTCTTCGAAGATGAGTTGCTTATCGCGACAAATTACCCGACTGCCAAGTTCAGTACGCGAGAGTTGCGTCGCCGTGTATTTCGCTGCCAGACGCCCTTTACACTCGGTGCGCCCCCATTTACGCCCTGCCCCATGCGCCAGCGAGTGGAGCGTTTTTTCGTTCGCAACAGGCTGTACAAGCCAGGAGTAATCACCGCGTGAACCGGGAATAATCACCAGCCCATTGTCATCTGGCGTTGCCCCTTTACGATGCAACCAACCCTGTTGATCGCCGATTTGACACGCGCTAACAAAGTTATGCGCCACATCCAGAACCGAATTTCCGGTGGCCTTCACCTGTTGCATTATGCGCAAAGCGATCACCTGGCGATTAATACACGCAAACGCCAGCGCATCGTCATGTTCCGCAATATAACGTAGCGCGTCATCACTGCCTTCAGGCAAACCATGATGCGAAAACGAGGCAATATGCCGCTGTAAAATAGACTGCCCTAAACCACGCGAGCCGCTATGAACCAACAGTTGCAGATGCTGCGCATCCAGACCTGCCAGTGCAAACAGTTCAGCGTCGATGATTTGATCAACTTGTTGCAGTTCTGCGAAGTGGTTACCGCCACCGATGGAGCCAAGCGAGCTGCGCCAGGGATGCTGTGCAAATGCTGACGGCAGGTTTTCCTCCAGCCAGCTTTCTTCAGCAACGTCATCCAGATCTGATAATCGCTTTTCAAACTTATCGGCGTTGTATTTGCGAGCGAGAATATCTGTTTGCCATAGCGCCATGCCGCAGCCGATATCATTGCCGACCAGTGCCGGGTAAAAACGGCCTACGGAAAAGAACGCTGCGCCAATCGGATAGCCGCGTCCGGGGTGTAAATCAGGCATTCCCACAACGCGTTGCATATCGGGAAGTTTTGCCGTGGTGTGTAATTGTTGGATCGCTGAACTCTCGATCCACAAGTCATCAGATGCGATGGTAAATACCGCATCGGATAAGGGACGAATATAATTGCCCATGTACCATTCCGTAAATAGACTCGTCATACTTCAAGTTGCATGTGCTGCGACTCGAATTATTGAGAGTAACAATTTAAAAATCAGGAAATGGCAGACGAATCCAGGGCAAGAAAAAAAGAATTAATCCTGGAAAGGTCTGCAAAGAGTCATTGATAAAGGTTTTGTCATGATTTACCTCCTTGCAGTTTGTGGAATAAGAAAACGCGCACATACTAGGCTTGCGTTATTTTCATTGCAAGCTGGATTTAATGTTGCTGTTTATAACGCATATAAAAATTAATAAACCACTCTCCCCGACATTCAACGCGTTGCTGCTTAACTGTCTGAAAACCATAACGTTCAAAAAAGGGTTTTGCGGTTATGCTTGCGTCCACCGTAAGTTCGGATTCAGACTTAATCAAAGGTTTTAACAAAGCGCTGGCAACCCCACGGCGGGTGTATTCAGGGTCAACAAATAACATATCGATATGACGTTCAATGCGGGAAATAAAACCAACCGGTTGTGCATTAATGATTGCAACCCGCACTTGTGATTTCGCGAGTTTCTCTTTCCAGCGAGATTCGTCAATCTGCGCCCATGCGGCAATTTGTTGTGGAGAATAATGCTGACTGGCAGTCATCGTAACCGCTCTAAGGAAAATAGCGCATAGTTGCTGAAAATCGCCAGGCTGATAGTTTCTTATTTGTATGTTATTCATAATCCCAGCACCAGTTGTCTTTCCATTTGAGGGTCAAGCAACGTCACATGCAGCCCCACCAGCCGCACACCGCGCCCGCCGCGACGTTCATCCCAGGTTTTACGCGCGGTGGCGATTAAGTCAGCTTTATTCAGCCGCGGCCAGACGTGCTCCTGAGTGGTTTGCTGAAAATCATCAAACTTTAATTTCACTCCCTGACGGGCGATCAGTAAATCAGGTTTCACCTTTGCCAGACGGCGTTCAAGTTCCGGATACAGCCGCTCGATAATCGCTTCACATTCAGACCAGTGATGAATATCTTCCGCCATCGTGCGTTCCACGCCGACGGATTTTCGCAACCGTTCGCTGTTAACGTCGCGCTCGTCAATCCCCTGACTACGCTCCCACAAAATGCGGCCAAATTTGCCAAAGCGTTTAAGCAGAATCACCAGATCACACTTTTGTACATCACCGCAGGTCCGCAGCCCCATCGCTTCCAGTTTTGCCGCCGAGACTTTGCCGACGCCGGGAATTTTTGCCAGCGGTAAGGTTTGCAGAAATGCCGGAACTTCTGCCGGAGTAATCACAAACTGGCCGTTGGGTTTATTCATGTCGGAGGCGATTTTGGCGAGAAACTTTACTGGTGCCACGCCCGCAGACGCCGTCAGTTGCAGCTCGCTGAAAATCGTCTGGCGGATTTCCTGGGCGATGAGGGTCGCAGAACCGTGGCAATGGACGCTGTCGGTGACATCGAGATAAGCCTCATCCAGTGACAACGGCTCAATGCGCGAGGTGTAGCGCGAGAAGATTTCACGGATATGATTTGAGGCTTCTTTGTAGGCGTCAAAGCGCCCCGGAAGCAAGGTGAGATGTGGGCATAATTTGAGCGCCATCCCTGTCGGCATAGCGCTGCGTACGCCAAATTTACGCGCGGGATAATTGGCGGTGCTGATCACCCCCCGACGTTCGCGGCTGCCGCCAATAGCAATAGGGATATCGCGCAGGGCGGGATTGTCGCGCATCTCCACTGCGGCGAAAAAGCAGTCCATATCCACATGAATGATTTTACGCATTACTCACCTCTCAACACTGGTAAAGTATACAGTGATTTCAGGGTTTGAGAAATGCGTAAAGATTCAGCATTTAGCGCGTTCGCTGCGAAAGCACCTGCTGCTTATCCAGCTTTTGCACCAGCGGCTGCACCACTTTATCCCCATGCTGACCAAAGTATTGATACAGCGTATCGGACGCACTTTTGGTCAGCACCATAATCTCAATACGCCGATTGCCCGCGCTTTGCGGATTTTTGGCATCCAGCAGCATCTGGTCAGCCATTGCGCTTACCTGCATCACTTTATCTTCCGGCATTCCGGCCTCTTCCAGCACCCGACGAGCTGAAAGCGCGCGATCGCCCGAAAGGTTCCAGTTGTTGTAGATATTGTTTTTGTAGGCCATCGCATCGGTATGCCCGGTAATAATAATTTTGTTATCGAGCGAGTCGAACACTGGCGCGAGCTCCACCAGCAGCGTTTTAAAGAACGGCATAATCTTCGCGCTGCCGCGTTCGAACATATTGCGATTCTGGTCGTCTTTAATCAGCACGCGTAATCCCTGCGGGACAATCTCCATCTCCAGATTCGCTTCCATATGCGCATCACGGGCAATGGTGTTGATACTGGTTGCCAACTCGCCAAGCTCGGTGGCGGATTTCTTCTTCAGCAGCGCCGTTTTCTCATTCACATCACGCGCTTTTTTCTCCGTCTCTTCCGGCACCGCCACGGTGGCAGGTTTTGGCGGATGAGACGGGCTGATTTTATTTAACGGCGACAGCCACCACCGTTAAAAATCGACTGCCCGTGCAGCGCGGCGATAATGCTTTCACGCTCGGATTTACTGACGCTGTTGACAATCCACAGCGTCATAAACAGCGCCATCATTGCCAAAGTAAAGTCGGCGAACGCCACCTTCCACGCCCCGCCGTGGTGCCCGGCATGATTCTTTTTGATCTGCCGCCGGACGATGGTGGTTTTTGCCCCACGCTCGCGGCGGTTGCCCGTCTTTCTCATGCTTATTCTTGCTCCAGCATCGCATTCACCCACGCGTCGAGGTTGGCGAAGGTCGGTTTGGACGCCAGATGCAGCAGCTTACGCCCGGCGTCCACCGCCAGCAGCGTCGGTTTACCGCCCGCCTGCGCCACCAGCACGGTGCGCACACATTCCAGTAAAGAATGTTCCGCCCGCGCCTGTTGTTCCATGGCGTTGGCAAGCGGGTCCATCAGGCAGTAGCAAATGAAGACGCCTAAAAACGTCCCCACCAGCGCAGCCGCCACTTTCAGGCCAATCAAGGCGATAGAACCGTCAATCGACTGCATGGTGATGATGATGCCCAACACCGCCGCACAAATGCCAAACCCCGGCATTGCTTCGGCGGTACGTTGCAGCGAGCGCGACGGCGTTAGCAGCGACTCTTCCGCGGTGTCCAGCTCCTGATCGAGAATGCCTTCCAGTTCATGGGCGTCGATTTTACCCATCGCCATCAGGCGAAAGTTATCGGCAATAAAGGTCACCAGCCGCTTCTGGGTTAACACCAGCGGGTATTTCTGGAAAATGGTGCTCTCTTCCGGTTGCTCAATATGTTGATCCAGCATGCGCAGGCCGCCGTTTTGCACCATTTCGAGCAACTCATACAGGCACATTAATAGCTGGCGCTGAAACTCCGGCCCGAGCTGTTTTTTACTGATCACGCCTTTAATTTGATGGGCAATCTCTTTCAGCACATGTTTCGGGTTACCAATAATCATCGCCCCGAAACCGGCACCCAAAATAATGATCATCTCCGCCGGTTGCCAGATAGCCACTAATTGCCCGCCCGCTTCAAAATAACCGCCAAATACACAGCCGAGCACCACCAGTAAACCTAATATTTTTTGCATGATTTCTTCACTTTAATTCGGATAGACAAAATCACGAATTTTCTGCGCGATCTGTTTATTCAGTTGACAAATTCGGGCCTCGGTTAGCCCTAATACCAGCGCAATCTCTTTGAGATTCATCTCATGCTGGTAATACATGGAGAGGATCAGTTGCTCTTTTTCGCTTAATTGTGAAAGCGCCTGTTGCAACATTTGCTGGGTGACAAACTGATCTTCCAGTTCCCTGCCAGCAAGCGGAATGCCTGGCCCTTCGCCGTTCAGCAGTTCGTCCAGGCTGGCGAGCGTTTCCGCCCCTTCCAGTTGCTGATATTCGAGATAATCTTCATGCGAGATCCCTTCCACGGCCAGTTCTGACCACTCCGGTTCGTGCCCCAGTTTTTTGCGCGTTTCGCGAATCAGATCTTTCATCTGATGATATTTCTGTCGCAGCTGGCGCGGTCGCCAGTCGAGAGCGCGCAGCTCATCCAGGATCGCGCCGCGAATACGGTGCACGGCATAGCCCGCAAAACCTTCGTCCGGCAGCCCGTAGCGGCGGATGGCGTTAAGCAGCCCCATTAACGCCGTTTGTTCCATATCCTGACGGTCAATAATGCAATTACACTGCGGGGCAAGTTGCCGCACCACTTTACGCACCAACGGTAAATAGGCCTGCAAGTAGTGGCTCTCCTGCTGCGGGGTTAATACCGGCGCGGCAGCAAATTCTTCCGACTCGAATACATCCTGTAGCATATTTATATCCGCCTGGTGATTACTGGAAGACCACTTTTTTCACCAGCAAATCCTTATACGGTGCGCTCATTTTGCGACGCTGAAGATCTTTCTTTAACGCATCCGAAATCAGTTTGCGGATGGCAGATATTTTCATGCCACGCAAATCTTCAAATTTCATTTCCGTCAGGCATTCAACCGCAATACTTTGATACAGCGGCTCCTGATGTTTTATTTTTTCCGCTTCTTTGTCACTGGTGACCACCATCACTAATTCCGCCGACAAATAATGGTCCGCACCGTTGTTGTCATGCAGCGTGACGATGGTTTCCGGTAACGTCACAAACACGCTTTTGCTTTCATCCAGGGTTTCCACCGTTTCCGTCTGCGCGGCGGCAGTCGGTTTTCCTTTTCCGGCATAATGATGCCAGACACCCCATCCAGCTCCGGCCCCCCACCACCAACGCCAGAACGGCGCTGACCACGCCCGCCACCACGATTTTCTTCATATTGCCTTTACACTTTGATCAAAACGGATTCGTTCTGTTGAAATTGAGGCGCATCATCAAGCTGTAAGGCGGCACTCACCTCTTCCTGCTGATGGCCCGACTGTTGTTGTTGCTGCGACTGCCCTTCGGAGGAAACCTGTACGTTCACCTCCATAAAATTTTGCGCCGTCAGATGCTGGCGGAGATCGTCGCTAAACTGCTGTAACGCGCGGCAAACTTCACTTTGGTTCGCGCCGATGTGCACCATCAGTTTGCCGTTGTCGAGTTGTACGGCGATCTCAAGCTTGCCAAGCGACGGTGGATCGAGACGGATGGTGGAGATCTGCTGTTGTTTGTTGAGCTGAAAGTGGATCTGATCTTTCAAAAGCGTCGTCAGTTTTTCGCCCAGTTCGTCCATCGAAAGCGTGGCTGGTTTGGCAACAATCTCCTGATGATCGCTGAGCAGCTCCGGCGTCTTAACCTGCAACACCGCACGCGCAATAACCGGTTCGCTGTCCGGCACTTTTTCCGTTTTACGCTCGACCTGCGGGCGCGCGGTCACACGGGTTAGTTCAGGTTTCGGGCGAGCTGGCTGTGTTGAGACGCGCGGCTGCGTCGGCGCAATGGCATGTAAATCTTCACTGGCGTAAGTCGCCAGTCTGGCCTGCTGTTCGGGCTTCGCCTGCGGCAACTGACTGATCAGTTCCTGCAACTGCGGCGGCAACGGCGTGAGTTCCTGCTGTTGCGTCTGGCGTTGCGGCGCGTTTTGCACCACCGCTTTCGTCAATTGCTGGATAACCGGCGATGTTGCGACGTTTCGCGGCTGCGGCGTGTCCTGATGCGGCGCGGCAGGTTGTGGAAGTAACAGCGCCATTAGCGCCTGCATCGCCACCGGATCGTTCTCCTGCGGGCGCGTCGCCTGTTGCTGACTGGTTTTAGCGCTATGAACGCGCTCCGCCACCGCCGCCACCGCCATTTTCGGCAAGGTAAACGCGGGCGCGTTTTCACCGCTCACCGGCGGTAAAATATCCGCTTTCAGCGACGCCGTTTCCGCAAGCGTTCCGAGCGAGGCAAGCAATGCCGGATTCATGACTTCTCCGAAAGTAAATTAACAATTGAGTAGGCGAGCACACCTTCCTGATGCCGCTGATGCTGTTCCATACGCGCTTTCAACACTTCTGCGCGCTGCTCGCGCCGTTTAATCAGGGCATTAAACGCGCCGTACAGCTGTGCCTTCACCGCATCCAACTGCGCCGCGTCGGTTTCCGCCGCCGCGTAATCGTGAAACTGGCGCATCAACTGCTGATGCAGTGCCGGAAGGCGTCGCCAGCGTTGCTTGTCGAGGGCTTCATTCATCGCCTCGACCAGTGCGAAAAGTTGCCTGCGTTGTTTTTCCATCGTCTTAACCCAGCTTGCCCGAAAGCCCTTCCCAGCCTTCGCGCAGGTTGCTTAAGATCAGCATCACTTCATCGATTTTCTCTGCCGACAGTTCGCCGCTGGCCTCATACAATCGGTAAACGCAGTGGTCATAGAGGCGCGAAAGGTTGACCACCAGCTCGCCGCCAGTTTCAAACTCCAGCGAACTGGTGAGCGCATTGAGAATGTCGATGCATTTATTGATGCTCTGGGCTTTCTTCTCGAAACGCCGCCCTTCAATATGGCTTTTGGCGCGTTCCAGCTCATCCATCAGGCCAGAAAACAGCACCAGCACCAGTTCCAGAGGCGATGCCGCCGCAGTACGCGCCGCGAGATCGATCTCTTTATATTGCGAATAGCCGTCCTGTACTTGGTACATCTTTAGGGATATTCCTTCTGAGTTACGCGAATGCCGCCATGCTGGCTTTCATGGTGTATACCTCGACCAGCGTGTTGGTGTACTCCTCGAGATAACGGTCGTAGTTGGCGTTATAGGTATCAGTAAGCTGATCGCCTTCGTCCTGAATTTTGCTCATCTGATCGTCAATGTTCTGCTGGCGCAGGGTGATGATGCCGTTGCTGGAGTCCGTGTAGGTGTTAATCAGGTCGTCCATCTGTGCCACCATGCTGTTGTCGCCAACGAAAATAGAGGTCAGACCGTCAGGGTTTTTCGCCATTTCGTCGTTGAACTGGTCGGAGTCAATCTGTAAGTGGCCGTGAGAATCGAGGGTGATGCCATAGTCAACAATCGACACGCCGTTGTAGCTGGCATGGGCGATGTCATCGAGCTGATTCGCCAGTGAACTGAGTCCGGCGTCGCCTGCAAATACCCCGGCGCTGGTACTGTCATCACCGTGAGTGGTTAGCGAATCAACCGTATCAATCAAGGTGTTATAGGCATCGACAAAAGTCTGTACTTTCTCCTGGCTGGCGCTGGAATCTTCGCTGATGTTAAAGGTGATGAGATCGCTGTCAGAATCGCTGACTTCGGTGAAAGTCATGGTGACGCCGGGGATCACATCATCAAAAGTGTTGCTGCTGTTGGTGATGGCTGGCCCCGTAGCGCTGCCGAGATGAATAATCGCGTCCTGAGCGGAGGAAACATCCGTGGCAACGGGCGCGCTGGTGCTATCGTTGCTGGCGTCATGCCCCGTTACGCTCACCGAAAACGCGCTCTGCGCCCCGGTGCTATCCGAGGTGAGCATAATCGTGGTGGTGCCGTCGGTTTTTACCAGCGCCGCCGACACGCCCGGATTGTCATCGGAGTCGTTAATCGCATTCACCAGTTCACTGGCGTCGATAAAACCGTCGCCGTCACCGTTCTGATCCGCCGCCGACAGATCGATATCCATGGTGCTGTCGCCCATCGTCAGTTCGAAGGTGCCGGTGGCGGAAAAGGCGTCGTCGCCCATACTGAATGTGGTCTGCTGCCCCTGCGCCAGTTGCTCAACGAAAAACGAGTAGCTTCCCGCCTGCGCCTGCGAGTTAGCGGAAACGGTCGCCGAGTCATTATTGCTGGTGGCGGCAAACGTCACCGGGCCGTCGGTATCGCTGTTCAGCGCGTCAACGGCGCTCTGGAAATCGCTTAACGCTGAGCTGAGCGAGTCCAGGCCGCTGCTTTCAGCATCCAGCTCTGTTTGCTTCTCCTGCAAGTTTGCCGCCTGAGTGGCAACATCCGCATACGCGATTTCTTGCGCAATGGTTCTTGGGTTGATCATTGATGACTCCGGGTAACGATGTCAGGTTATTGGCAAAAGGCGTGCCAATATTTTTTATGTGAATAATCAATAGATTGAAAAAGGGGCGGAAATGGCTTTTCCGGTCTGGCGGAAATACGCCTGCCGCAGAAAGAACAACACCGCCCGCAGGCGGTGTTGTTCGTGGCCGGACAAGGCGTTTACGCCGCATCCGGCAATCGGTGCACAACGCCTGATGCGACGCTGACGCGTCTTATCAGGTTTACGAGTCCGCACATATTTTTATGCTTGTACCCGTTCGTAGGCCGGATAAGGCGTTCACGCCGCATCCGGCAATCGGTGCACGATGCCTGATGCGACGCTGACGCGTCTTATC
>NZ_CAWORF010000025.1:0-9675 GCF_963883545.1 Escherichia sp. E4702
CATGTGTCGCTTCGCAGGGCGTTGTATATGCCTGCAATGGTAGCCACCAGTAAGACTGAGTGGGGACGGGCGTTCCGCGACCGTCTGGCGGCTAATGGCAAGAAAGGAAAGGTGATTCTCGGCGCGATGATGCGCAAGCTGGCACAGGTGGCGTATGGAGTGCTGAAGTCAGGCGTGCCGTTCGATGCGTCACGGCATAATCCGGTAGCGGCGTAAAATCGCGGAAGGGATGAAAAAAACAGCGCCTGACGGCGCTGTGTCTGGCATGCCTGCAATCCGGGAGACTGGACCAGGAAAAAACTTGCAGGCCGTAACAGTATCTACCGATCCGGCACAGGTTTGTAGGCATGATAAGACGCGCAGCGTCGCATCAGGCATCGGTACATAACCGCCGGATGCGGCGTAAACGCCTTATCCGTCCTACTGTTAAGGCACGATTCGTAGGCCGGATAAGCGTAAGCGCATCCGGCACCAGCGCACAATTATAAAATGATACGCTCCCCGGCACTAAAATCCGTTATGTCTCCCGCCCAATCAATGGGATATAACCCTCGCGCCACATCGCGATGGAACGTTGAGAATGGCCAATCACTCACTTGCTTTACCCAGCCATGTTTTACTGGATTTATATAAATATAATCAACATGATGGCGATAGTCTTTGGTATTGCGGATGGCGTGCTCCCAAAAACGTGGTTGCCAGATATTTTTCAATCCACAAGCATGGGTGAATTGCTTTTTAATCTCCCGCCAGCGAGAGGAAAAATCATCATCGCTTTCAGGTAATGTCCAGATACAGTGCATATGCTCCGGCAAAACTACCCAGGCATTAATTTCAAAAGGTCTGGCTCGCTTAACTTTAATAATGGCGTTACGGAGCGTCTGGTACTGGGTAGTCAAGAGTTGGCTTCGACGATTCCGTAAATTCACCGTGAAAAACCATGTTCCCCCCTTGATGTAATAACGACGATATTCAGACATAGCGACTCCTTTTTCTCAACGGTAAGAAGAAAAGGAAAGGTCGGCAATGAGGTTGTTTTATATCGGGAAAGCGGCTCGCAAAAATGCACAGATTTGTAGGCCGGATAAGCGTAAGCGCATCCGGCATCAGCGCACAACTGCCGGATGCGGCGTGAATGCCTTATCCGTCCTACAAAATCGTCTCTTCCGTCAAAATCCGTCGCGCGCCTAAAAAATGGTCCTGCCAGAAAGGTTCGGCTAATCGGCTTATCCGAATGGTTTCGCCGGTACGTGGCGACTCGATAAATTGCCCATCGCCCAAATACACGCCCATATGATCGGCTATCTCGCGGCTGTGGATATGGAAAAACAGCAAATCTCCCCGGCGCAGGTCGTTGTTCGCCACAATCGTTGCCCGATGGTAGTGATACATCTCATTGGCCGTGCGCGGGAGCTTCGCCTCAAGGATCTTGTTGTAGGCATAAAAAACCAACCCGCTACAGTCGAAGCCTTGATCGGGCCGCGTGCCGCCCCAGACGTAAGGCTTGCCAAGCTGCTGCTCCAGGCGGTGAATCGCCACTTCGGTGATGTTATGCAGGTGATCGCTGCTTAAAAAGTGGTTGTTTTCCGCCAGCGCCTGCCAGCGTCTGTCACTCGCCTTGAGCGGCGCAGGAAACCATTCTGGATGCTGTTTTATCTGCTCCCGGTTGTGCTGGCGTAGCGCCCTTCTGCTTTCGGCATTGCCTTCCACAATATAGCTGGCCTGTTTTTTCAGATGGGTTTGGTACTGTTTTAATAAACGCGCACGGTTTTGCATCCGCTGGCGGGCGGCGTAGCTGAAAGAGATATGTGATGTGGTGGCGCTGGCAAGTAAAGGAAGCAAAAGGGACAAAGAAAACACGCCCAGGCGCAGCAATCTGTCGTGAGAGAACAAATACATGAAGGATATAAACCGGCTGAATGAAGATGAGAATATTAGAGGAAAGGAAGGAGAATCGGGATTATTAATTGCTTATTTGCATATTACTATCGAGGTTTCATAACCTTAGGAAATAAGAAATAAACCCGCTTTACATGCGCTTTTCGGACTTTTGAAAATCGCCACTTATGCTAAATTTGTAAACCCAGCGCCGACAGGCTTGCGTAAAACTCTTTTGGTGATAATGTGAGCCTTCCAAATCCAGACTATTCCGATTTGGGATCTATTTTGCCGTCCTGGCGTGTATAACCGTTTTATCAAGGAATAAGCAGTATGCGTAAAATCGCATTAATTCTTGCGATGTTGTTGATCCCGTGCGTTTCATTTGCCGGTTTGCTGGGCAGCAGTAGCTCTACCACGCCTGTGAGCAAAGAGTATAAGCAGCAGTTGATGGGATCCCCTGTCTACATCCAGATCTTCAAGGAAGAACGTACGCTCGATCTCTACGTCAAAATGGGCGAGCAATATCAGCTGCTCGACAGTTATAAAATCTGTAAATATTCCGGCGGGTTAGGACCAAAACAGCGTCAGGGCGATTTTAAAAGTCCGGAAGGGTTTTATAGCGTTCAGCGTAATCAGTTAAAACCAGACAGCCGTTACTACAAAGCGATTAATATTGGTTTCCCCAATGCCTATGACCGGGCGCATGGTTATGAAGGGAAATACCTGATGATCCACGGCGATTGTGTTTCCATCGGCTGCTACGCAATGACCAATCAGGGTATTGATGAGATCTTCCAGTTCGTTACTGGTGCGCTGGTGTTTGGTCAGTCAAGTGTGCAGGTGAGCATTTACCCATTTCGCATGACCGACGCCAACATGCAGCGTCATAAGTATTCCAACTTTAAGGACTTCTGGGAGCAACTGAAGCCGGGCTATGACTACTTTGAACAGACCCGTAAGCCACCGACCGTTTCTGTGGTCAATGGCCGTTACGTGGTCAGCAAGCCGTTGAGCCACGAAGTGGTGCAACCACAGCTGGCATCAAACTACACGCTCCCCGAGGCAAAATAAGCGCCATTCGCCTGGCATAATCTTTTGCCAGGTTTCATTGCCCGTCAGCGGCTGTGTCGCAATCACCGTGACCACATCATTCGGTGTGGTCTGCGAGCTGAAGTCGATTTCCACATCCTGATCCAGCAACGTTGCCACGCCAAACGGCGCGCGGCGGGTGATCCAGTGCAGATTGGTCGAGCAATACGCCATTACATAGCGCCCATCCGAAAGCAGCATGTTGAAAACGCCCTTCTGCCGCAGTTCGTCCGCCAGTGAGGCGATATATTTAAACACTGCTGCCATGTTGCCCGGCGTGCGCGGGTAACGCTGCGTTAATTTATGCAGCAGCCAGCAAAAGGCTTTTTCGCTGTCGGTTTCACCGACCGGGCGGAAGTTGCCGGTTTCCAGTGATTTATAGCCCGTCAGTTGCCCGTTATGGGCATAAGTCCAGTTGCGTCCCCATAACTCGCGGGTAAACGGGTGAGTATTTTCCAGTGCCACCTCGCCCCGATTGGCCTGGCGAATATGAGCCACAACCGAACAGGATTTTATCGGGTAGTCCTGGACCAGTTTGGCAATGGGGGAATTAAAGCTGGGTTGTGGATCTTTAAATGTGCGACAGCCTTTACCTTCGTAAAAGGTGATGCCCCAGCCATCTTTATGTGGCCCGGTTCCACCACCACGCTGCACAAGCCCGGTGAAACTAAAGCAGATATCGGTAGGGACGTTGGCGCTCATCCCGAGCAATTCGCACATCGGTAACCTCCACAACAGCGGGAGCGCATGGCCCCCGGCGAAGATTGATTTAAGAATTTTCAGGTCGGATGCGGCGTAAACGCATTATTCGGCCTACGCCAGACTTACTTAACCATCTCTTTTTCAATCAACTGGATCAGGATATGGATCACTTTAATGTGGATCTCCTGAATGCGGTCGGCATAACCAAAGTGCGGAACGCGAATTTCGATATCCGCCGTGCCGGCCATTTTACCGCCGTCTTTACCGGTCAGGGTGATCACTTTCATCCCCTTCTCACGCGCCGCCGCAATCGCTTTGATCACGTTTGCAGAGTTACCAGAGGTGGAGATCCCCAGCAGCACATCGCCTTCGCGTCCTACTGCTTCAACGTAGCGGGAGAAAATATCGTTAAAGCCAAAATCGTTGCCAACACAGGTGATGTGGCTGACATCTGAAATGGCAATCGCCGGATAGCCCGGACGGTTTTCACGGTAGCGACCGGTCAACTCTTCGGCAAAGTGCATGGCGTCACAATGGGAGCCGCCGTTGCCACAGGAAAGCACCTTGCCACCGGCTTTAAAGCTGTCTGCTAACAGGACCGCCGCGCGCTGAATGGCGTGAATATTGGCGTCATCTTTTAAAAAGTTAGCCAGCGTTTCCGCCGCTTCGTTCAGTTCGTTACGAATAAGATCCTGGTACATGAGGATATCCTTCAGCATAAATGAATTAGACAAAATGCAGTGTACCGGATACCACCAAAAGCGAGAAGACCAGCGCGGTGGAATGACCAGGACTTTTTGACCCGAAGTGCGGATAAAAACAGCAACAATGTGAGCTTCGTTGTAATTATATTGTAAACACATTGCTAAATGTTTTTACATCCACTACAACCATATCATCACAAGTGGTCGGACCTCCTACAAGTAAGGGGCTTTTCGTTATGATGATTTTGAGTATTCTCGCTACGGTTGTCCTGCTCGGCGCGTTGTTCTATCACCGCGTGAGCTTATTTATCAGCAGTCTGATTTTGCTCGCCTGGACAGCCGCCCTCGGCGTTGCTGGTCTGTGGTCGGCGTGGGTACTGGTGCCTCTGGCCATTATCCTTGTGCCGTTTAACTTTGCGCCTATGCGTAAGTCGATGATTTCCGCGCCGGTATTTCGCGCTTTCCGTAAAGTGATGCCGCCGATGTCGCGCACTGAGAAAGAAGCGATCGACGCAGGCACCACATGGTGGGAAGGCGATTTGTTCCAGGGCAAGCCGGACTGGAAAAAGCTGCACAACTATCCGCAGCCGCGCCTGACTGCCGAAGAGCAAGCGTTTCTCGACGGCCCGGTAGAAGAAGCCTGCCGGATGGCGAATGATTTCCAGATTACTCATGAGCTGGCGGATCTGCCGCCGGAGTTGTGGGCGTACCTTAAAGAGCATCGCTTCTTCGCGATGATCATCAAAAAAGAGTACGGCGGGCTGGAGTTCTCGGCTTATGCCCAGTCTCGTGTGCTGCAAAAACTCTCTGGCGTGAGCGGGATCCTGGCGATTACCGTCGGCGTGCCAAACTCATTAGGCCCGGGCGAGCTGTTGCAACATTACGGCACTGACGAGCAGAAAAATCACTATCTGCCGCATCTGGCGCGTGGTCAGGAGATCCCTTGCTTTGCGCTAACCAGCCCGGAAGCGGGTTCCGATGCGGGCGCGATTCCGGACACCGGGATTGTCTGCATGGGTGAGTGGCAGGGCCAGCAGGTGCTGGGGATGCGTCTGACCTGGAACAAACGCTACATTACGCTCGCGCCAATTGCGACCGTGCTTGGTCTGGCGTTTAAACTCTCCGACCCGGACAAATTGCTGGGTGGCGCAGAAGATTTAGGTATTACCTGTGCGCTGATCCCGACCACCACGCCGGGCGTGGAAATTGGTCGTCGCCACTTCCCGCTGAACGTGCCGTTCCAGAATGGACCGACGCGCGGTAAAGATGTCTTCGTACCGATCGATTACATTATCGGCGGGCCGAAAATGGCCGGGCAAGGCTGGCGGATGCTGGTGGAGTGTCTCTCGGTAGGCCGCGGCATCACCCTGCCTTCCAACTCAACCGGCGGCGTGAAATCGGTAGCGCTGGCAACCGGCGCGTATGCTCACATTCGTCGTCAGTTCAAAATCTCTATCGGTAAGATGGAAGGGATTGAAGAACCGCTGGCGCGTATTGCCGGGAATGCCTATGTGATGGATGCTGCGGCATCGCTGATTACCTACGGCATTATGCTCGGTGAAAAACCTGCCGTGCTGTCGGCTATCGTTAAGTATCACTGTACCCACCGCGGGCAGCAGTCGATTATTGATGCGATGGATATTACCGGCGGTAAAGGCATTATGCTCGGGCAGAGCAACTTCCTGGCGCGTGCTTACCAGGGCGCACCGATTGCCATCACCGTTGAAGGGGCCAACATTCTGACCCGCAGCATGATGATCTTCGGCCAGGGGGCGATTCGTTGCCATCCGTACGTGCTGGAAGAAATGGAAGCGGCGAAGAATAATGACGTCAACGCGTTCGATAAACTGCTGTTCAAACATATCGGTCACGTCGGTAGCAACAAAGTTCGCAGCTTCTGGCTGGGCCTGACGCGCGGTTTAACCAGCAGCACGCCAACCGGCGATGCCACTAAACGCTACTATCAGCACCTGAACCGCCTGAGCGCCAACCTCGCCCTGCTTTCTGATGTCTCGATGGCGGTGCTGGGCGGCAGCCTGAAACGTCGCGAGCGCATCTCGGCCCGTCTGGGTGATATTTTAAGCCAGCTTTACCTCGCCTCTGCCGTTCTGAAGCGTTATGACGACGAAGGCCGTAATGAAGCCGACCTGCCGCTGGTGCACTGGGGCGTACAGGATGCGCTGTATCAGGCAGAACAGGCGATGGATGATTTACTGCAAAACTTCCCGAACCGCGTGGTTGCCGGGCTGCTGAATGTGGTGATCTTCCCGACCGGACGTCATTATCTGGCACCTTCTGACAAGCTGGATCATAAGGTGGCGAAGATTTTACAAGTGCCGAACGCCACCCGTTCACGTATTGGGCGCGGTCAGTACCTGACCCCGAGCGAGCATAACCCGGTTGGTTTACTGGAAGAGGCGCTGGTGGATGTGATTGCCGCCGACCCGATTCATCAGCGGATCTGTAAAGAGCTGGGTAAAAACCTGCCATTTACCCGTCTGGATGAACTGGCGCACAACGCACTGGCGAAGGGGCTGATTGATAAAGATGAAGCCGCTATTCTGGTGAAAGCTGAAGAAAGCCGTCTGCGTAGTATTAACGTTGATGACTTTGATCCGGAAGAGCTGGCGACGAAGCCGGTAAAGTTGCCGGAGAAAGTGCGGAAAGTTGAAGCCGCGTAATTGAATAACGGAGCCGAAAGGCTCCGTTTCTTTATCCGCTAATTATTTAAAATTAAAGCCATCCGGATGGTTTTCCAGGCTGCCGGTCAACGCCGCGAACAGCACCGTTTTACCATCAATCGAGAGTGCATCGTTCACATTCAGCCAGGTGAGTTTCTCTTGCGACGTTTTCTCGTCAATGGTCGAGAACAGCCCCGTCATCTGATTAGATTTCTCGGACCACATCACAGCGATACGTTGCGAGCCACAGTCATGCGGTTTGCACGCGCTCATCACCTGATACGTCTCATCTCCCAATGTCACGATTTGTGCGGGAGTATACGTACCGCCTTTCATCACCCAGGCAGGCAGCTTATGCCCTTGCACCATCTGAGTAAACGCAGCTTTGGTGGTTTCGCCCTTTGCCAGGCTGCTAATAGTTAAATCATCCTGCGCCATTGCACTGGTGGCGATGACCAGTGCAGCGATTGTCGTTATTGCCTTAAACATCATTCCTCCCGAGCTTATCCTGCCCATGTTATTAACCTCCTAAAGCCTGGCGATAACACGATAATTTGCAAATCAGATATTTCCAATATCAGCATTTGTTATCAATTTATTCCGCAGTAAGGTAATAGCCTGATAAGGTGTTAAAGTTATAAAACCCTTCGCATAAAGGAGTTGTACACCGTGCCTGGTTTGAAGATTACGCTTTTGCAGCAACCGTTGGTGTGGATGGATGGTCCTGCCAACCTGCGCCATTTTGATCGTCAACTGGAAGGTATTACCGGGCGCGATGTGATCGTTCTACCGGAGATGTTTACCAGCGGCTTTGCCATGGAAGCGGCAGCTTCGTCGCTAGCACAAGATGACGTAGTGAGCTGGATGACCGCCAAAGCGCAGCAGTGCAATGCACTGATTGCAGGCAGTGTTGCATTACAAACGGAGTCTGGTTCGGTTAACCGCTTTTTGCTGGTTGAGCCGGGCGGCACGGTACATTTTTATGATAAGCGTCATCTGTTCCGAATGGCAGATGAGCATCTGCATTATAAAGCGGGCAATGCGCGAGTGATTGTGGAATGGCGCGGCTGGCGTATTTTGCCGCTGGTGTGCTACGACTTACGTTTTCCGGTGTGGTCGCGCAATCTCAACGATTACGACCTCGCCCTGTACGTCGCCAACTGGCCTGCCCCGCGCTCTCTGCACTGGCAGGCATTGCTGACGGCCCGCGCGATTGAGAATCAGGCGTATGTGGCGGGATGCAATCGCGTCGGCAGCGATGGCAACGGCTGCCATTATCGCGGTGACAGCCGGGTGATTAATCCACAGGGCGAGATTATCGCTACTGCCGACGCGCATCAGGCAACGCGCATTGATGCGGAGCTGTCGATGGTGGCATTACGGGAATATAGAGAAAAGTTTCCGGCATGGCGGGATGCGGATGAGTTTAGGTTGTGGTGAAATCAGCGCCAGATAGGTGAGAGAAGCGGGAGTTGAGATCGGCACGGGCCTTACCGTGAAGGTCTCGGAGGGATGCCTAAGCCTGATCGCTGAAAGCGACGAAGTGCAGAAACTGAGGAAGGAACTTTATCAGATTAAACAGGTGGTTAAGGGGATGCGGGACGGGATGTTTAGTGTGCTGAACGAGAATTAAATAATAAAAAAGCCGGCAAGATAATGATTAACGACAGCTAATCTGGTTTCGGGAGAATATTTTGGCTTTGCCATAAAAAACTGCACCTTAATCAGTTGGGTGTCCAACTTTTGGGGTGCAGTCCAAATACACGGAGATGTTTCCCGGCTTTTTATTTAACTTTCATGCTATAGATTAATAATTATCCTTCATCAATTTAACCTCCCATGAGGTACTATCTGATATAGTTATTAAAGCCAAGCAATGTGATAAATCACCATTGTCTAGCACGCTATATTTAACTGGCTTCACTAACGCAACTAAAAAGCAATTCTTTATGTCACTTAATGAGTTGGAAAAATTTTCAACCTCATCCCATGATAATTTAAATCCGGTATCCATGGATAAAACTCGTTGCTCAAAATCAGGCATTGACATGTCTCGCGGCGCAATGCCAATCGCTTCTATTTCATATAGATACCAGTCCCATTCATTAGTTGGTACTTTATCTAATAAATGAGATAAGCGGACCTTTTCTCCATTGTTCCACATCGCCCCTTTACTCACATTCATTATGGGATCTCCAGATCTTTTGCAGGACCATGTTGCGGCGTTCCTCCTGTAGGGTTAGGAATATAATCATGCTGATGAGGATTGGGATGTTCCCAGGGCAAGATTACGAAAGCCCGCTCCCCGCAAGGACTGACGCGAGATAGTTTCTGTCCATGGCTGCTTTTCGCATCTTACGTCTTAACCCTGCCTTGAATACCTTATCATTCGTCAAAATATTAATAGCAATGTGCCGTATCCCTGAAAATAATTCTGCTGCATTTCCTCTTCTTATTTTGCAGTCGTCTTCATTCATTACCACGTCCAGACGCCAGTGCAGCTTATTCTCCACGTGCCAGTGATTTCGGATCGCTGTGGCGAACTTCTCAGCGGTTAAATCAGCAGAACTGATATAATATCTGACCGTCATTTCTGGCTCTTTCTTTTGTTCTGCTAT
>NZ_CAWORF010000026.1:0-42662 GCF_963883545.1 Escherichia sp. E4702
GCTCTGGATTATTTAATTCTTTCAGCGGAAATTTTTCCTCAAAGGCTTTATTTAGCCGCCCCTGGTTTCCTTTTACAGCGAATAAATAATCACCTCCCTGTTTTTGTATCTTCTCTGCAATATCTTTCTGGCAACCCATCGCATCAGTTGTGATAATTTTTCCTTTAATATCCAACATGTTAAGAAGTTCAGGGATAGCTGTGATCTCATTAGATTTCTCATCTGTCTTGATCTGTCCGATGACCAGACTGTGCATTGTTGAGAACGCACTAATGACATGAATCGCTCCCTTGCGGCGACTCTTGTCATAAGAATGCCGGAGCGTTTTTCCATCAATTGCAATGACGTCTTTATCATTTGACGAATGGCAGTCACGCATCCAGTTAATAAAGCACTCGTGAAATTTTGCAGGACTGATACAGGATACAACTCTGGCAATGGTATCGTGAACAGGAATACCATTTTCAAAATCACCATATTGCTTCAAAAAATCGAGATGTGTTTCCCCAAAATCCTCTATATCTTCCCATCCTTCTGCACCAGAAATAACGGCACAAATAGTCAACAGTAGAATATCCGATAATTTATATTCCACTTTCCAGGCTTGTCTGTAATCGGGAATAATAGAAATATGTTCCATCAATTTTTTAAGTTCCATTTTGCTCTCCTTAATTATGTAAGGAGTATTTGATCATGTATAAGTAATAAAAAACAGCTTCAGGTAATGAGGAATATCTCAATTTTTAAACATAAAATGCGAATTATTTAGTACAAAAAGTGTACTTCTGATGATCTTTCCCTGGTGTGCTGAACGAAGGTTAAATAATAAAAAAGCCGGGAAGGTAAATAAGCTTCCCGGCTTTATATCAAACGAATCAAGCCAATTCTCTTGCCGCTGATCTTCCATACTCTGTGTTGTTTAATAGCTCTCTTAAAGCGTCAATAGCAGATGGAATGTGTTTATTATGGGATATTAAAGAAAAAGCAGCCCCTTTAAACAAAATATAACTATCCTTTTGTATAATACTTAAGGCAAATTTTATTTCATTATCACCAATATTTAATAGGGATAATGTATTTATGCAAGAGACGATTAAGCTATCATCCTCATCTGAATTAATTATTTCAATAAGATCATTTATAATAAAACGATCATCATAATCACCCTTGTACAACCCAATGATTTTTACCGCTTCAATTCGCAAATCATCATCACATGAATCATCTTTTACCAAAGCAAGAAAAAATGATGCAAGTTCAAGATCTAACGTCGAATTGAAGCATACTAAAAAATCAAATTTCTCTGATTCTTTTAATGATTTATAAGTTTCTATAATGTTCTTGCTGTTATTCATGGTGATATTCCAGAAAGAATTAGTTTAGCTGTTAACTTATCAACATCATTAGACATTGATAATATCTGGTCTGCAATTTGAGGGGCATTCCCCCCGAGAATTGAATTCTCTCTACTAAGCCCAGTTCTGCTTACATCACCGGGTAGCCCACCTGTTCGCATATCTGGTTCATGCAACCAAACTTTCCCATCTCCGGCTGACCCTAGCTTTCTAACATAATCGCGACCTTGCTTTTCCACATTAGCCGTATAATTACTTATGCGTCGTTTTAAACCTTCCATTCCTTCTTCTTTCAATATTTTATTGAAAGCTCTTATCTGTCCCCTAATTTGTCGTTTAAGTTCTCGCAAATTAGTTATTTTACCTGGTTTCTGACGATGATGATATTCAAGAGTAGCGCATTTTAATCCAAGTGGATCAATATATGACAACGGATTAGGCGCGTAAGCATAGAGGTTTAACCCGCCTCTTAGCCCTATCGGGTCAGGCTGCGTAAACCGCCCACACTCCGGATTGTAGTACCTGAACAGGTTATAATGCAGTCCTGCCTCACGGTCAAGATATTGTCCCTGAAAGCAGCGAAGCACACCGCTATCGAGTTCGGTTATAGAATTTTATTTTACTATATTAAAAAATCCTCTATATGTGCCACCTTTAAAAATAGAATCTAACTCATCTAAAGAAATCTGAGTGTAGCATTCAGGCAATTTAATACAGCTAACATTTTCACCATCAAAAATATTAAGATAAATAAATGGATTAACACATTCATTTTTCATTCGATTCAAGATGAATTCCTTTAGTGACTTACGATATAACTCACCTTTTTTGCCTTCTCTATTTTTCCCAAAAAAATAAAAATCGCCTGAAGATATGCCATCATATATAATATTGGCTTTAATATTTTTCCCTAAATGTTCAACACTTATTTCCTCACCATGTAAAACATTTGGCAATGTATAATCATTAACACTGTTAAAACCATTAAAATGATTATTCATGGGCTGCTGTTTTTTTTCAAAATATATTAAATATACAGACATTTAATCACTTACATGAGAGTCAGGGTGGAAAATATGCCCATTACCAGCAGGCCCCTGATGTTGATTTGGGTGCATATGAGGTAATCGGCCTTTTGTGCTTCCCAACTTATCAGGATGGGGCCTGTGTCGCATAGGTTTACCTCTTCCAGCTGCTTTTGACAAACGACGAGCTTCTTTGATGGACTCAACAAATACATCTTTTCCTGCACGAAGCCTACCTATTGCATTTTTCCAAGATATCTTTTTACCTACAGAAACACCCTTATCTGTTCGCGTTGCTTGATAACAGGCTAATCCAAGTGGATCGATCCAGCCCAGCGGATTCGGTGCATATTGGTAGAGGTTTAATCCCCCCGCCAGCCCTATCGGGTCCTGGCTTACGAACCTCCCGCACTCCGGCGCATAATATCTGAACAGATTGTAATGCAGTCCTGTTTCTTCGTCAAAGTACTGCCCCGGCAGTCGCAGCGCCTGCTCAAAGTACGCCCCGCTGTTGCTGATGTCGCCCCGGTTTTCACCAAATCCCGCCTGGTAGCCCGCCCACACCAGCCTCCCGTCCGGCGCGGTCACCTCCTGTACCGCGCCCGTCAGGTCCGTGTGGTAATACCAGATTTTCCGGCTCTCTCCGCGCCCCGTGATGGCTGCCACCGGCGTGTACGGCTGTTCCGCGTCGTACAGGTATGTCCGCTTTCCCTGCCACGTTGTCTCCTGCAACAGCCGGAACCCTTCCCACACAAACGTCGTCCGGCTTCGTTCTCCCCGGTCGGTATGGAGATTGCTGGTCGCCTTGCTGATGCGCCTGCCCAGTGCATCGTACTGATACCGCGTCTCGCTGTTGCTGCTGATGACCCGCGTTAACTGGCCCTGCGCGTTCCACTCCTGCTGCTGGTCCCTGCGCTCTGTCAGTTCGCCCCATTCGTTATAGCGGTAACGGTCACGCCCGTAGCCCGGCAGGCGGTTATCCATCACCGCTCCCTGATATTCATCCGTCAGCAGGTTGCCGGCTTTATCGTAATAATAATGGTCATGGTCGTACATCTGCCCCGTGCGGCTGGTCAGCCAGCCGCTGCGGTCATAGCTGAACACCAGGCAACCGCGCAGTTTGTCATTGATGCCGCCGACTTCACCGTCCGCATTCCAGATATAGTCCCGCGCCGTCACGCTGTCGTTCTGCGCCGGAGGTTGACCGGCCTGCTGCGGATTCTGGCTGCCGCCTGGCAGGCTGCGCTGCCAGCTTAACCGGTTGTCGGCGTTGTAGCCGCTGAACGTCGTCAGCGCCCCCTGGGTACGCATCACCTGCCGGTGCAGGCTGTCACGCTCATATTCACTGACCGTGATACCGTCCAGCGCTGTCTGGAGCAGGTGCCCGCTGCCGTAATAAAGATGGCTGAGATGCTGCCCGTCCGGCAGGGTAATGTCGGTGGGATTGCCCAGCGCGTCACGCCGGTACTTTATGCTGCCGTGCACGCTGTGCTCTGCCGTCAGCCATCCGCTGCGGTCATACGCAAAGCGCACTCTGTCCGCCTGCATGTGGTGCAGCCGTTCCCCTACTTGCGTGGGGGTGAGCGTCACTTCCGTTATCTGGTCAAGACGGTTGTAGCTGAAGGTCCGTGTACTGTGCTGCGTGTCACTGCGCAACAGGCGGCCCAGCGCGTCACGCTCCTGCCGCTCATTACGCATCCCGCCTTCTGTGCCCTGCGTCTGGATGATGACCGGATACCCGCCCGCATTCAGCACAAAAATCCGTATCAGGCCGTCCGGGCGCTGTTCTCCCGTCAGCCGTCCGTTGCCGTCGTAGCTGAACCGGTAAAGCGCCCCGTTGCCGTTGCTCAGGCTGGCAATCCATCCCTCCGCGGTATAATGCCAGCGCGTCTCCCGTTTCTCTTCATCCGTATGGAGCGCCAGCAGCCCGCGCGGCGTATACTGCCAGGACTGTACGCTGCCCGTGATGCGACGGTGGCTGCTCAGTAACCCCAGCGCGTTCCAGGTGTAACGGTCCTGCTGTTTACCGGGGTGGCTGACCGTCTCCGGCAGCCCCAGACGGTTATAGCTGATGCGTACTGTTTTCCCTTCCGCGTCCGTCACCGCCGTCAGATTGCCGTCTTCATCGTATTCATAACCCGTGGCGCGCCCCGAACAGTCGGTGTAACGCCTCAGTTGGCCGCGCGCATCATGCACCAGTGCAACCAGGCCGCCCCGCGCATCCGTGCGGCTGACCGCCAGCCCCTGTTCATCATACCCGTACCGCGTGACGCGCCCTTCCGGGTCCGTCTCCCGTATCACCTGCCCGTGTTCGTTGTAATCCGCCTTCCATATGTGGTCGTCATCCAGCGCCCGGCGCGTGATTTCATCAAACTGCCGTTCCACTGCGTCTGCGTCACCCGGCCTGCCGCGTCCGTCTCTTTCACCACCCGGCTCAGGGTGTCGTATTCCAGCGTTACCCTGCGTTCGCCGGGGAGTTCCACCGCTACGGGAAAATGGTTTTCGTTGTACGTGAAGCGGTACATTCCGCCGCCCGGCGTCCGGTGAGCAGTCACATACGTATCTTCATCAAACCACCACTGCCACTTCTGCTCCGGCCTGCCGGTTACCACCGTCTGCCCACCAGCAAAATCATAGTGGAACCGGTAATCCTCGCCGTCGCTGGTCGAGTGCTCCACCACTCTGGGAACCCCCTCAATCTCTTCCCAGCGGTAGGTACAGGTAAAGCCCGTCGCGTTGCGGTGCTCTGTCATCAGGCCATTTTCATAGGCAAACTGGCGTACCGTCACACCGGCCCCGTTCACCACGCCAGTCAGTTGCCCGTTATCGTCGTAGCGATATTCCACCAGGTTACCGGGACGCCCGCCTTTCACCAGTTCAATATGCGAAAGTCTTTCCCCTGCCGGCGTCACTGTGCGGTGCAGTAACAGATGGTGCCCGCTGCTGGAAGCCACCCGCACCAGCCTGCCGTTCTCACGCCCGAAAGCAATTCGCTGCCGGTACGGTGTCTCCATAAAAAGTAATGGCGCGACGCCGTGGTCATCAAACTCATCAAACACGTAGTAGCTGCGGTCGGTGTAATGCAGCACATAGCGTCCGTCATGCAGGCGGCTAAGGTAAAACTGCTCTTCGGGGTCAAATATCTGGTGACCCGGTGTAAGCATCGCTTTCGGATAACTTAACTCCCGACCTTGTCCGCCAATCAGAGTGATATGTTCCTCATCAGCTCGCAGGGTTATTTCCCAGTTCAGCCGCCATCCTCTGCCCAGCAATCCTTCAGTTTCCAGGTGGCTGGCATAAAAGCGCGAACAGGTAACAGGCAGACGACCCGGCAGGGTGAAATCCGTTTCCGGCAGCAGAATTTTTTGCCCTGTAGTGACATCCACCGGGTTACTGAACAACCCCATAGCGACCTCGGAAACGGCCATCCCGGTAATTTCGCCGCCAATAAATTTGGCCGCGCATTTTGTGCCAAATTTCGACCCCATCTTTGCCGCCTGGCGTGCGGCTCCGGCAAGTCCGCCAAGCATTCCGGCGACCACATACAGCACATCCACCACCTGACGCAGCCAGTCAGGGATTTCCGGGCTGATTTCCAGTACCGTCTGCGTACCGCCGCCGAGAAAGACATTGGGAGAACCGTCCTCAATCACTGCATCACATTCGGTATGGTCATCCTTTCGGGCGGCAGGCTGGCTGTTGATGTAGATGTTGCCGGAACCCTGGGCAATGCGGATTTCCGGGGAATGGTCTTCGCATACCACCGTACTCAGTACGGCACGGGCGGCCGGGCGACTGTTGGTGCTGACATTATCAGAACCGGTTAGAATTTTTCCCACTGTGGAATGTATCGAGCGCCCGATGGCTTCTCCCAGTTGCAGGACTCCGGACGCTATCTGATCTGCCAGAAAACCTAAAATCAGCCCGGCCAAAAAGCCGCAGGTAACAAAAGCAAAGCTGGCGACGGCAATAATGGCGATACCTATGATGGCCCCTATCAAAAACCCGGCAAGGGCGCTGGTGTGGTAGATGGGATCATCCACCCGTGCGGCTTCATACATGACAAAACCTCCCTGTTTTTTTAGCTTTTAGCAGGCTGAAAACTGGTCAACCATGCAGTCCATAGCTGGTCGGTGTGCTCATCAAAAGGACGCTGACTGGTCAGCGTCAACACCAGTACCTTTGCTGGCCCGGTGATAAACCCGGCCTGACGCTGGTACACTTCTGTTTTTCCAGAACGATGAGTTGCGAGAATCTGTTCACCTGTCATGGCAGCTTCGCCAGTTCCCGCCAGTGCCGTTCCCCGCGAAAGTATCCGGTGCTGGCCCAGGTTTTTTTTCATCAAGGCTATCTGGCGGTCAATATAGGTGGTCAGATTTTCATCTGGCCTGAGCGTATCGCGGGAAATATTCAGACTGGGAGTTGCCCTCTCATTGCCCGACGGGACGAAGATATTGACGGTGCGATCAAGAAAAGTTTCAGGCAGGGCAAAGCTGCCCTCCTGAATACGGTAAAGGCTGGTCATAGATAAAATCCTTTTATTATTTTTTATTCAGAAGCATCCGGAGTGGATAACGGGGCAATATCATCCGCAGTAATGGCTTTTCCGCCATCCGGGTTCATATCAATGCCACTGCCAATGAGTTGCATAACATCGCTGGTGTGCAGTAAAAGTTGTTTTCCGCAAAACTCAATCGAGCCATCCTTGTGTAATACAAGCGCTGCATTGCCGCAACGAAGGGTAAATTGATCGCCAACATCCAGACGATATGTCGTTCCGACATTGATGGTTTGAGCCAGTTTGACGGAAAGACCATCATTTTTTGTGATGGTGGCATTACGGTCTTCTCCCACGCTGATGGTTTCATTTTTGACAATGGTTTTTGTGCGATCGACCATGATCGTGTGGGTTTCATTGTTTTTTACCGTAGTATTCAGGTCTTTTTCCGCGTGGAACTTCACTTCTTCCGCACCAGTTTTATCGTCAAAACGCAGCATATTTCCGTTAGTCGGCCCTCCCTGCAATGAGTGGCTGAATATCCCACTCTGCGACGCCATGCCCGGCAGCCCCCACGGCGGCATCGTGTCCTGGTTATAGGTGCGCCCCACGATGATGGGCAAATCCGGATCGCCGTTTTTGAAATCCACCAGTACTTCCTGGCCAATACGCGGGATCTGGATCATGCCAAATCCTTTCCCTGCCCACGGATAGCTGACACGGACCCAGCAGGAGCTGTTTTCGTCATTGTTACCGTAACGATCCCAGCCAAACTGCACCTTCACCCGGCCATATTTATCCGTCCAGATTTCCTGCCCCGCCGGGCCGGTGACGATGGCGCTCTGCGGGCCTTTGGTGTGGGGTTTGCTCAGGGTTCGCTGTGGGCGGTAAACTTCGCTGGTTGGGTGCAGTTCAAACGTGGTGACATAGGTAAAATGCTGATCCTGGCCGCTGTGCTGCGCATTGTCCCGTAAAAACAGCGTGGTCTGTACCAGCAGGTATTCCTGATTAATTTCTGCCGTCGGGTGATTCATCAATGTAAAGGTGTACCCGGTCATGAGGGTACGGATATGACCGGCCCCATGTGCCCGGCTGCCTGGGCTGCGCTGCGCTTCCATACGAATGCGCGTCAGCATTTCACCTTCACTCTTTGTGAAGTAGTCTCCCGGCCATTCGTAATGCTCGTATTCAGCATGACCGGTATCACGTGGACTGGCCACGGTACTTTTAAGCAGCGAACGAGGCTTCATAAAATCAAAATCGTCCATCACCCACTTTCCAGTACGCAGCCTCTCACTGGCCGTAATGGTGTGGATAAATTCCTTATCCAGTTTCAGCCCTTCCTGGTGCCACTCCACCAGCGGCGAGTCAGGGCACGCTTTATGACCATTGATGGCATCCGCCAGCACCAGCGTGTGGCTGTTCTCGCTGTGCTCAAACCACCAGTAAATCCCCCATTCCTGCATCAGGCGCTGGATGAAATCGAAGTCGGTTTCACCATACTGCACCTGCCAGGCGCGGGGTGGATAATTTTCCACCAGCCGCTTTTCCACCGGAAAAGAATATTCATCCAGTACTTCATCGAGAATCTCCACCACGGTTTTGTTCTGGAACGCCTTATAGTCGCTGGTGTGGGTCAGCAGCTTCAGCCACGGCTCAATGCGTAATTCATACGTTACCGAACGGCCCTCATGGCCGACTACCCTCGCCGCCGTCACCAGCCCGCTGATATACCGTTTTCCGCCACCGTCCAGTTCGATACTGACGCACAGGTCTTTGCCCACCATCGGCTGAAGCGGCAGGTTGGCTGCGGGGGAAACGTACCCCAGGTTCAGGGCATCCGGCGTTTTAAGCTGTACTGTGTAGGAAAACAGATTCCCAAGCCCTTCCGAACCATTCATGCCTGCAAACAAAAGCATCTGCGGCGGCACCGCACTACCACTTACTGTGACGTTATGCGCCCCCGGACCACCGGCTGCAATCGACGCCGCCGCATCCTGAACTGCACCAGCCATATCCGATATCCCTGCTGCTGCAGCGGCAGCCTGCGCAGCAGCTACTGCGGCTTTAACCAGACCTGACGGTTCCGGCAACGCACCAAACAGGTCCGCCGCGGCCTGTTCTGCCATCTGCTCGGCTGCATCAGCTACATCGGTTGCGGCTGAACCAGGGCTTATACCACCACTTTCTCTGGCTATAAGTGGCGTGGAGATAGCTGGCCCACCGTTACTGCCAGATTTATTACCCGTAGATACAAAACTCATGATATTTATTCCTTTAATATCGGATTAGAATTTAGCGCCCGGCTGCCAGAAAAAATAAGAAATAACCCGCCACTGTCCATCTTTATAATGAAAAAAACATGTCAGATTTAAATCCCCCCGCAAATGCCAAAACATTTCTTTGATGGGGATATTTCTGAATTCAGGATTTGTTGAGCGATAGGTATTTTCAATTTCTATATAATATTCACCTACAAGTTTATAACGAGGCTTTATAAATTCATACGCTGGCTGACCATAGTTATTTAATAGAACATTCTCTTCAACTCTATTATACACACCACTCGCATTCAGATAAGCATGTACAGGAATATCAGGCATGCTATTTTTCGCCCCACCCACTATCAAAAAAATAATCACAGCGTATATTAGTTTCATTTTTTTACGCTTTTCACAAAAAAATTAGAACCCGGAACCATTCTATTTAGCCGCTCAATGATATTTCCCATATAACGAGAGCGCAGTTCCATACCAATATTCATTAACGCACTGGCGTCCCCAGAGAATGGTGTAGTTGCTTTATCTGCATCATCACTATAGTATTCATCAGTAAGATATCCAATAATATGCCCAAGCTCGTGAGACAGCCCTATTTGCTCATGGCAAATTTTTGATGAACCAAGGCATTTAGCTGCTGCAACTATATCTTTAGAGTCAAGTTCAACGTATCGACTATTCCAGACAATGGAACTCTGACGAAAACTATTTGGATCATCATTATCAATTTTAAACACCACCACATCCCAATACCCATGCCGATCAGTCTGAATTATTTCTATTGTGAAAGATAAATCCTTACCATTAAACTTACTGACAAACTCAGACTTCCCAGAAACGGATAAAAAAATCTTATTATTCCATGTTTGATTAATGACAAAAATAACTTTCCCATGAAAGGCATTTTTCTCCATATCTGTCCAATCAGTTTTTGCATCCCATCTTTTTATCCAATTATATTTCCATCTGAGCAACAATGAGATTGCACCATTTTCACGGTCAATTTTTAAATCTCCCCAAGCATCATTGTCCCTGATATATCGTTTATCCAGCATTAAGTCGTCATAAGCATCGTATGCCTGCTGAATAGCCTCATCCTGAGAGTTACCCATGTTCACCTCCTTATATTGCTATATATCCAATAAACCTGAAGATGCTTGCTTACCCACCAACGCAGATGGGACCAAGGGTAGCCTGAAGTAAACAGATAGCAATCAACTTGAAGTTCATGGGTATATTTGTTTCCCCATCTGCACGTTTATCGTCATATTTTTGTATAGCTATTCTCAGCATTCGTGGGCACATTATTTTTTCTCCAGTCGCAAAGCATCCACATACCGCCCCTTGCTGTTCTGCTGCCAGAACCATCCATGCCCCTGCTGCGCCTGCGTTAACATTTTTGCTAGCCAGCACGGTCACGGCAGGCAATTCCATGACATGTACTACTCATCCGTACAACCCAGCCCCCGGCGCTGAACCACTTCACTGGCAAACGTTGCTCCGGTTTTTTTCATTATTCCTTTTTGTATTTTTTGCAGCGCGGAAAATGAGATTCTCCTGCATGAATACTCTTCCCATATATCACCAGTTACAGGGCTAACTGAAAATAGTCCCCACACATCTGTCGCACCGGCGGAAGGAGAATTATAACCTACCCCAAAACTAAAATACCCAGGATGAAACAGGTTACCTTTTTTATCTTTCAGAGAACCGTCAAGAAAAACCCCAGACAATTCCACATTATATTTTTCATTTTTTAGTGAAAAAACCAATAATGCCTGCGTCTGTGTTTCAGTAAGACCTGACTGGTTAACATTCGTTAGATCAAACCGCGGCACATTCCTGATAAGAATTTCAGCACAACAATTCACGGACACGACCATGAAAAGCAATACTAATATTAATTTACAGGACATGTTATTCTCCGCTTAACCATATTAATCACCCCCACTAACTAACTAGCATAACCGGTATGGCCGCCATTACTGTTTTTACCTGAATTAAAACCAGAATCAATCAATGCCTGCGCAAATTGCTCCGGAGATTTTTTATTTCTGACCGCATTACCAAATCGGATTGCAAAGGACTTTCCGCTAGTTGAAAAAGAGGTATAAGTGGCAACCCAAACCTTATTACTCCCCAGCGGGTGAACCTGCCCTGACTGTAAAGGTGTCGGACCATGCATGGAAAAATAGTTATTGTATTCTGTCGCGATTCGACCCTGCCCGTAAAAGGACTCCTTTGCGGCAAGCCCCAGGATATTTTCTACGGGCACATCAAGTTGTTTAGCGATTAATTCACATTCTTTCAGATATTGCTGTACAAACCTTACTACACCAGCGTTATTACAGGCTTTATCATAAGAACCAATGATTCACTCCTCATCTGATTATTTTTAATGCTGCCGGATATCCAACCGCAGCGCATCCACATACCGCCCTTCGCTGTTCTGCTGCCAGAACCAGCCCTGTCCTTGCTGTGCCTGCGCAAGCATTTTGTCCGGCCAACCCGGCCACGGCAGATGACGCACACCGGGCAGCTCCACTACCGGCGCGTCCGGCAGGTCGGTCAGTTCCCGGCTGCGCTGCGGTACACGTCGCAAGCCGCGCAACCACTGTGCCCAGCGCGGCCCCGGTCGCCATAGCGCCCACAACTGGTCGGTCTCCTCCATCAGTCGACCGCAACGTTCTGTCTGTGGTGAGACATGAGCTGCCGTCAACTGCGCCAGCCAGTACAGCCAGCCCTGCGTGTCATCCAGGCTCTCTTCCAGCCATTCTCGCCCGGCACGCTGGTAAATCACCAGCGGCCACGGTCTGCCCGTACTGTCTCGCGATGCGGTCAATACTCCGGTCAGCCACTCATCACGCCCGCCAATGGGTAAAAATCCCGGCGACAGGACAAAACTCCACGGCAATGGGTGGTGTTCCGGCAGCGCCGTTTTCTCACGCGGTGACAGGTGCATCCAACCGTCATTTATTCCGGCCTTCGCAGCATCCGTTCCTTCCGGCAGAACAATATGCCGCCCCTGCCCCAGCCACGTCTGCTGGTTCAGCCACGCCTGCCACACCTGCCCTTCGTTCGCACTCACCCGCCAGCGTACATAGTCCCGCTGGTCCGGCAGCCTGCCGAACATCGCCGGGGCCGATACTGCCGTAGCGCGGCGCATCAGAGAATCCTCGTAGGGCAACTGAAGTTTTGCAGCAGCTCGCGATCCACCGGGTCAAAGTCTCGTCCGGCGGTGATTTCCAGCACCACCCGCCGCCCGTCAAAGCTGTACTCCACCTGCTGTGTTCCCCGTACCGCCGTCTCCTGCGCCTTACCCGCATCCAGCAGGTGAAACAGCGCCCACGGTCCATTAGTCAGTAGCGTCGAGGTGTCCTGGCGAATGCGCGGGCTGGCGGTGATTTCTGCCATTGAACCGTTACGCGGCCCCGGCCAGTTCACTTTTAGCGGCCTGACCGGGCCATGAGCGTAACGCAGCACCTGGCCGTCGATATCAATCACCAGTTCAGTGATTGCAGGGTCCATATCCACGACGCGGACCTGCATCGCCCAGGAAAACTTTTTCCCGCCTTCCCCATTAAAAAAAACGCTGCGGATCTGTTTCGCCTCCTGAAATGGCATCAGGTCCGGTCCCTGTAAGGTCATATTGCCTTCGGTCGGTTTGTAGCGCCACGGGTTGCTGGCGGTATCCGCCAGCGGGGCCAGTTGCTTCGTCCAGAAGGCATCCAGCACACCGCCGCTAGCAAAGATACGGTTAAAATCGTCCGCGCTGACTTCCTGCGGGCTGTCGGTGAAGGGGTAGCGCCCGTCAATGGCATCACGGCACTCATCGCCGATCACCGCTTCCATCTGCGCGTTCAGCACTTCACCGGTGCCGGCGTTGATCTTTCGCGTTCCCTGCTGCGTGAGATCCAGCAGAATATTTTTCAGCGGTGCGGGCAGTTTTGCCGCTTCCAGTTGTAGTTTATCCGCCGCCGAAATGCGGCCCGGTAATGTGCTCGCTGCCAATGCACTGTCGGCGATGGTGAGCTGGGTGTAATACTCATTGAGCATCGTCAGCAGCGAATTTAACTGCGGCGCCCCGCCCCCCTGTCCACTGTCCGTCCGCCCGGAAACCACTTCCCGCAGAGCGGCGAAACGGTCATCCACCAGCGATTTTTCCAGCCGCTCTTCCGGGTGGATATCCTGCAACAACTTTGCCGTCTGCACTGCTTTACCCGCATTACCGGAGAGCCGGTCCTGCGAGCGCTGGGCCATTTGTTTTTGTCTGGCCTGCGCATCCAGCGGCGGTACCAGCGTGGTCTGCTCCACCACCGCTTTACTCAGGCGCATCAGAGGTGAGTCAGGCGAGGCCAGTGTGCGAAGCACCTGAAGGTCATACGCCAGTCCGGGACTACCGTCTTCCCCGGCACTGTTGATGCTGTGAATACTAGCCAGAAAATCCTGCCAGCGGCGGGCATATTCAGCCAGATACAGGCGGCGTACCTCACGGGTAACCGGGAGTTCCTGCCCCGGCAACTGGCTCATCACAATATCAGTCGTTTTTTTTTGCGCGTTTTCCCGGCCCATTACCCAGGCGTCGTCCACTGATGCGGAGGCGACAAACTCCGACAGCCGTTTGTCGAACAGTTCCCGGTAGCCTTCGCGAGTAAAGATGCCGGGCACGCCCCTATCCAGTGGCGCGCCATCCGTGCGGACAAAAACCGTCCCCGCATCCGCGCCCACCGCGCGAACCAGCGAAAACTCCTGCGGTGCTTCGCTCTCCATGGAAGCCAGGGCTCGAGTATAGATACGCTCGGTGCTGGTATGACCGTCAAGGAAAGCCCGCGCCATGCGGATCAGTCCCTCATCTTTGTCATAAGGCGAATGCACCACGCGGCTGCCGTCAAACAGGGCGTCGATATGTTCCAGCACTGCTGCACGGCCGCCGAACTCCGCCACGCTATCGCGGTTTTCCAGATCGTTCAGTACCCAGGCGTGGATCTCCGCTGCGTTGTATTTGTCCTCGTGGTCTTTATCAAGATTCAGCAGCAGATAAACATGCAGAGCGTCATACGCGGCTTTGCTGTCCTGACGAGCAATGGCATCTGAAAGCACATATTCCATGCGCTTCACCAGTGGCGGCAATAGGAGCTGGTCCAGCAGGCGGTCATACAGGGATGCGACGCTCTCCATTACTGGCGGAACGCTGTAAAGGCCATAACGCCAGGCCAGCGGCGGTGAGTCCGGGTCCAGCCCCGGCCAGGCAGAGAGCGCCCGCGCCTGGTTCAACAGGACTGGGACAGGCTGCATAGCAGGTTTTCCGGTATAGGCTTTGACGTCACCATCCAGTTGGACCGTCCGGCTGGCGATTTCATTCAGATAGCCGCTGTTACCCTGCTGGCTGCCCTGCATTCCCTGCCACAACCAGAAAGCCAACGCTAGTACCAGCAGATGCCCGCCAGTACGCAGCAGGCGATAACGCCAGGCCCATTGAAGATTCGGCTCCACCAGGTGTGCTTCACGGAAGATAAACTGGGTCAGTAGGTCATGAAGAAAATAGCTGCGGTTGCCGTCCGGTAAGGTATGAGAAGGTGACTCCACTTTCCCTTTGATCGCCCGGACAAAGCGCTGCCAGATGCCCGTCTGATCGGCCACCGCGTCTACCTGCGCCTGTGCGGCGCTGGTAAAAAATACGCCGCGTAGGGTGTTGTTAAGCTGAGTGGCGTCAAATTTTGAATCGAGGAAAATCTGTTCAATGGCTTCCAGCAGCGGCGCGCCCAGCGCGGAAAATTCGCGCGGAAAGCGGTAGAGCCGTTGACGGCTTTTAAGGTCGTACTCTTCCTGCAACCGGATATCCAGCCCCTGATCCAGCCGCAGCGTCAGATTTGCCAGTTCCTGGCCACAGAGCGCATGCAACGACTGCGGATCGCTGGCGTGACGCCTGCGGCTGTATGGCAGGGTGAAGCCCCAGACCTGGGCACGCAGGTGACTGGTCAGCCCACGGAAATACTCCGTAAAGCCCGGCAGCAGATCCATCTTAGTGACAACCAGATAAACCGGGAAACGAATACCCAGCGTCTCACGCAGTTCAGCCAGCCGCGCACGCAGAGCCGCACAGGCAGCCAGTCGTTCCGCCGGGGACTGCGCGGTCAGATCCGCCACGTTTAGCGTCAGGATAACGCCGTTCAGCGGTGCGCCGGGACGGTGTTTACGCAGCAGCCCCAGAAACCCCTGCCATTCCCCGGCGTTGCGCTGGGTCGCACTGATTTCACCGCCGTCATCGTGGCGGGCATAGCGCCCGGCAGTGTCAATGAGCACCGCTTCGTTGGTGAACCACCAGTCGCAGTGCAGCGTGCCGCCGCCCGGCACGGTAAGGATATGCGCGGTCTGCTCCATCTGCTCCGCCAGCGGAAACTGTAGCCCGGTGTTAAGCAGCGCGGTAGTTTTACCATCACCGGGGCTGCCGATAACCATGAACCACGGCAGTTCGTACAGAAAACGCTTTCCTTCCAGCACATTACGCCAGCCCGGCAGGTCTACGCGCAGTTGCTTCAGTTGCCGGATGGCGCGAGTGACAATATGGCTGACGGTACGCAGGTCGGCTTTAATTTCCCCTGCCACAGGTACGTCTTCCCCACGCGGATGCAGGAAACGGCGCAACAGTTGTTCATCCAGACGCAGCGCCCGCCACAGTCGGTACAGACCATACAGCGCATAAGACAGAAGGATTAGGCCGATAAGCGTCAGACGCAGCCACAGCGGCGCAAATGGATGAACATCACCGAAGGCCAGCAACGGTGAAACAAAGCCGATAACCAGGCACAGAACCGTAACGCCAATGATGCTCATAGACCAATTAACCAGCCACAGTGCAAGGAACATCAGTAACAGAACGATAGTGACTACCCGGCTACCCACGGACGCAAGCGGATGCAAGGTGTCAAACGCCACCAGCGGCCCGATAAACCAGACCAGCAACGCCAGCACCACCACGCCGACAACGGCCAGTGTGCGGCGGGAAAACAGCAGACTGAGAAATTTTTGCATTATTGTTCAGAGCTCCATGCGGTAATCAGTAATAGCAAAATACCCAGGGCTGAAAATCCCTTTCCTGTACGCGATACTGAAAGAAAATAAAGAACAATCTGAATAGCCACTGAAATAGAATAAATTAATTTTCTGATTACATCTCTATTTCCGTTTCCCTGAGGTAATGCTGTTATTGAAGGGTCCATATCCTGCATCCACTGGTACTCACTCCCGGAAAAAAGCATGATAGTGACCAATCCCATAATAAATAATAACCACCCTGATATCTGAATTATTTTTCTCATGAAGACTTCCAGGTAGTTATTAATAAACTAGAGAAATGTAACCAGTTATTTATAATAAAATCGCCATAGCTGGCATCTTCCTTTATTTTTTCCAGACTAAGGGAAACACCTCGATTATAACGAGCCCCAATAATTCTTATTTGTTCTTTTGTCAGGTGAGGTAAGGATACCTGAAAACCATCTTTTTCAGCCAATTGATAAAGATGTCTTGCAGCTAATTGTATATTAAACACATCATGCTGGAGACAATTTGCCAGCTCACGCAACTGAGAGTTGTCCATTTTAGTCTCATCAAGCCCGAGTGTTCTGGCTGCAGTTCGCAATTGTATACTCACCGCACCAAAAGAAGTTTTTTCTGGTTTCGAAGCGATTGTGATATGTTCATCAACCCATTCAGGCCCACTCCAACTCATAGCACGAAATTCAAATGCCAGCGTGTCTATAATCTGAGGATCTCCCCCTACTTCAATCCAACAAACTCCAGCAAGTAAGGGGGCAGGTAAATGCCAGGCATTTGCAGCTGCATTGATCAAAAGACAGTTATGCTTCACCCAACCATCTTTAAAATAACGCCCAAATGCTACGCCTCCCCCCCATTTTTTAGGCGCCAGTTTCCAGAATATAAATTCTGTTACTCCCCACACTGGCGAATGGTTAGACGCATTACACTCTAGCTTTTCCATTATTAATTCACTCCACCACCAGAATTTCCACCCGGCGATTCTGCGCTCGTCCAGTTTTAGTACTATTATCAGCCACCGGCATAGTATCCCCTTTACCGACACCCCGAATTCGGCTAGCCGGAACGCCACCAGATGTCAGCAACGAAGCCACTTCCGTCGCCCGTTTTTCCGACAATACCTGGTTGGAGGGGAATTCAGCGGAGTGGATCGGCTGGCTGTCGGTATGTCCGGTCACCGTCACCGCGCCGCCCACACGCGCAATCTCTCGCGCGGCCTTATCAATCACCGAGCGCAACGTGTCATTCACGGTTTTCTGCCCCGGTACAAACATCGTGTCGCCACGGAATACCACCCGACTGTGGTGCTCATCTTCCTCAACCGTCAGCAGGCCACGCGCGATTTCGTTCGCCAGCAGGATTTTCAGCCGCAGTTTGTGCACCGGAACGGGCGGTGGCGGCAGGTGTTTACCGATGGCGTCGATACGTTGCTGTACGGTTTCGGTGGCGAGATCCATCCGGTGGCTATAAAGGCCAAATACCGTCAGCATCACCAACAGAGCTATTCCTGCACTCAGCCAGACCGGCATCCGGCGCATCCGCCGCATCCGTCCGCTGACGGCACCGGTAAACCCCGGTGAGAGCGTCGGCGTTATCGGATCGCGGCGCTGGACCAATTGGGTCAACAGTTGCTGACGGATATCGTCCAGTTGCTTACGCCCGTCGGGCCGAACGCTGTAGCGGCCTTCAAAACCCAGCCCCAGAATGTGGTATATGATTTCCAGCACATCGCTGTGCTCCTGGAAACTTGCGGCCAGACGCCCAATTATCTGAAATAGCTTGATGCCGCCTTCACTTTCGCCATGAAAAGTAACCAGCAGGCTTTTTCCAGCCCAAACACCACGACGCCCCCAGGTGGTGTTGTTGGCAGCTTCGTCAAGCGACGTACACAGGCAATAGCGCACCGCCAGCACATGTTCGCGGCGCAGGTTTGCCTGATCACACAGCGTCTGGTATCTACGAACTTCACGCTCCAGTAAGACACGGTAATGTTCGACAAAACCTGGGGAAAGTTCGCGGGGCATTTGCGCCAGTGCGCATAGCAACGGGCTGGCCGCTGCCAGTAGAGGATTCACGGCAGCAGTAATTTCGGCCAGACGAAGCTTCATATCCGGGCCATCTTCAACCACCACCTTGATATCTTCCCCACGAAGGCTGTCCTGGATGTCATTATCAGGCGGCTTTGTGCCACCCACTGATGGCTGGAATGACAGGGTATTCACCGCAGGTGGCGTCAGAATCTCGTCGGTCATTTATCGCGAACTCCCCACAACTCCAACTCCAGCCCCGGAAATTCTCCGGCGGTGTGCATCGCCATACCGCCATAGCGGGCGATATGTTCCCACAGCACACCGTCGCGGCGGATGTCGTAATAGATGTAGCCAGCCTGGAACGGGATCTGACGCGGCGGCACCGGCAATACCTGTAAAGCAAGACCCGGCAGGTGCGAGCGAATCAATTCCGGCAGGCGTTCGGACGGCCCTATTTTGGTCTGGGCCGAAAAATGTTGCAGTAAGGTATCTGCGGACATATGCGCCTTCACCGCCAACACTAATGAGCTGAAATCTGACAGTTCGGAAGGCTCAACCACCGCATTGAGAATACCGTAAGTTCCCTCCTCCAGAGTGATTCGCTGCGCTCCGCGGATCAGCACAGCATTCAGCAGGTACTGCACCTCATCCACTACCGATTTCAGCCCGGCATAGGGCGTCAGGTGCTTATATTCTTTATATTCTTCCGGACGGCGCGTCTGTGGCCGTACGTAGGTAGAGAGTTCCCCAGCCAGTTCACACAGGTTCCGATAGAGCACTTCTGGCGACAGCGGCGTTTTCGCCATATGAATCAGTAAGGGGCCGAAACGATTGAGAATTTGCAGAAGCAGGTAATCCGATACCTCTGCCGCCTCATGGCCGTGTTTATCGCTGCCCGTCAACCGTTGCGCCAGTGAATCTGCGCGCATTTTTATTAAATCGTTGATCCACGACAGCCACGTACATATCAGTGCGCTTGCCTGGTAATTTGCCACCGGCGGGATCAGATCGTTGTCAAGCTCGATGCGTCCATCAGGATGTATCGTCGTAATGCGCGTCAGGGGCAAACCGATCCACGCATCTGTCACCGCCTTTTCCGGCAACAGTCGCAGACGCAGGTGGCTAAGTTGCAACAGTTGTGCGCCGCGCCCCAGAGAGTTGGCATCGCGGATTTCATTTTCATGCACCGAAAAGCGTGCCAGTGATTCCGGGTTATTGCCGAAGCTGGTTTCTTCACTGTTCGGCGTACGTATTGGCACTGCCAGATAAATCAACTGGTTAAGGTGCTCTGGTAGGATGGTCAGAGGCGGCGGTAGTGGTGTGTGACCCGGCGCATTAAACGGCGTACCGTCGGCAAACACTCCGGAAGCCTTCGTGAGTACCAGTTTTCCGATGTTCAGCGCCTCACTATCAATGCCGTATTCACTGAAGCCCCAGAAAAAAGGCGAAAGCGGCAAACTGCGGTAATGAATGATATGTTCCAGATAGCGTTCCTGCTGCTGAAACATCTGTGGCAGCAAAAATTGTCCTTCACTCCAGACCACACGGTTATTCCAACTCATAATTTACTCATCCCGTTCTTTAATCACTATAGCGCTTTGCTCTATACCGGCATCCAGTTCGACTTTTTTCTTCGGCATAAAGCGGCTGTACCAGCTTTTTTCCGGGGGATCAGGAATTTTATACGTGGCCCGCCAGACTGATTTTCCCAGATTGCGATAGCCGGCGAGGATCCCCAGTGCCGTGGTTTCTTTATTGAGAGCACGACGCAGCTTTTTCTCCTCGCCCGGGCGCAAGATAAAGCTGTCGCGGTGGAGTAAATCATCGGCAAGAACAGCTTTGTCATTGTCCTGAAGGGACCACCAGTCCGCCGCTATGAAAGCTGCATCATTTTTCAGTTCATAAACGCGTATCTCTATGGGCGCGGCTTTTTTCTGATTGTCAGGATTCACCTTATCGGAAGCCTTAACCACCAGATCGAGTCTTTGTGACATCAGCTCCGGCACATCGTCGCTGTCAATGCTGCACCCGGAAAGCAGGCAGACAAAAGACAAAGCTACCGCACATAACCACCCACCGGGGTTACGCCATTTATTCACTGTAATTTCCTTTAAAATCAAATAATAAAAACCGGCCAGGCTATATACCTGGCCGGGAAAATATTGCTTAAATTTCTTTGTTAGCTTTGAAATCGTAACCTGCCGTGATAGTGCCGCCACTGCCACCCTGCTGGTTCTGCACCACGTATTCCTGCTTCACGGTGCTGAAAGATAGTTCGACTCTCTCGCGGGAGGCGATCTCACCCTCCTTACTACCACTGGGGGAAACAACAGCCACAATCAGGTCAGTGAAGGTATATTTGAGGTATTCCAGCGGATTGCCGCCTGCTTTGCGCATGACAAGGATGGACTTCGGAATATGCTTACCAGAGGCGCAGTATTTGAACAGGTTCGGGCTAGCGCGATCGATGTAATGTTCAAACTCCAGGTTAGTCACGGAGACTTTGCCGGATCCCAGACCGCTACCTGCGTGCATGGTGGACTCCTGGTGGATATTCCAGCGCCAGCTCAGCACCTCAATTTCATTTTTATGTTTGTCATCCATTGACTCGCCGTCAATGCCGTCAATTTTCAGAAAAATGTCATAAGCCATTTTCATTTCCTTATTAAGAATTACTTAAAATAATCCCTGGTTTATCTTCGCATATGAATTCAGGTAAACCATGGCCGTACAGAACCCCCTCTCCTTAATTTCAGAAGAATAGAAGGCTGTATAATTTCCGGTAATGAGATACCGGCACGTCATTAATTCACAAAATGAATGTATTACTTCTATTTACATGTCACAGATACCGATGACTCTCCTGGTACCCGCTGCCCCGGCAAAGAAGATGCCTGGCACTGTGTCGCCAATGCAGGGACCGGTTGTGATAACCAAACCTGTCCATGGTTATAAATACAGGAAACCCAGTAACGTTCACTATTCTGATTACTGGCCATTGTGGTATCCCATATTTGCCTGGTTTCACCCTTTATTGTCTCTGTCTCTGGTTTTAGATCCACCCGATTTTCAGGTTTTCCCTGCGACATCCCTACCCCGTCCAACCACAGACGGGGTTCATAGCGGGAAGATCTCTGCCACGATGCAGATATATCTGGCTCCAGTACTGTTGTTGAGGATTTTATATTGATAAACACGGGGCAACTGACTTCCCACGCAGTAACAAATTGTGAATAAAACAACATAAAACCCAACAACAGAGAAAAAATAAAACGTGTCCCCATTGAATCTATCCTCTACTCAATAATATAAAAAGCTTCCGCATTATTACTGGCATCAGGATATGTTCCATCGCTGCGCATTCCACCTTTTCGGGAAATAGGGCGTGCAGAGACTTTCGTGGTTTTACCTGTCCACTGGTCCATAACATAAATATACTGACTATCCTGTTCCAGATAGAAAGCGGCATGCTTATGCTCATTCTGCCTCGAGGGATACTTTCCGTTAACAAAAGTGGCAATTGCTGTTCCTCTGGGGATCGATTTATCCCCAAAAACCTTTCGCCCCTGCTTCCAGGCTCCAGTATTCCCCACATGTGCATATACCTGAACTAAGAACACACATTCCTTTCTGTCTCCTGCCCCCGCCATTCCCACCATGTCAGTGCCCTGCAATGAATCTACCAGTCCATAAACATATGCCATATATCCCCCAGAGTATTACCCGGCATCATTCATTAAAATATTCATAAAAATCAGGCATTACCCTGTTTTACTGACGGCAGTTTTGTCACCAGACGCAGTGATCCTGTTAACCCTTCAAGCTGAAAATGCGGGCGCAGGAAGAATTTGGCGTCGTAATAGCCCGGATTCCCCTCCACCTCTTCCACCACCACTTCGGCAGCTGCCAGCGGGCGGCGAGCTTTGGTTTCCTGCGAGGAGTTCACCGGATCGGCATCAACGTAGTTCATGATCCATTCATTGAGCCAGCGCTGCATATCTTCACGCTCTTTGAACGAGCCGATCTTGTCGCGCACGATACATTTGAGGAAGTGCGCAAACCGTGAACAGGCGAACAGATATGGCAAACGAGCTGAGAGATTGGCGTTGGCCGTAGCGTCCGGATCGTAATACTCCTGCGGTTTTTGTAGAGACTGCGCGCCAATAAAGGCGGCGTAATCAGAGTTTTTGCGGTGGATAAGTGGGATAAAACCATTTTTCGCCAGTTCAGCTTCACGACGGTCAGAGATGGCAATTTCTGTCGGGCATTTCATATCCACGCCGCCATCATCGGTCGGGAAGGTATGACAGGGCAGATTTTCCACCGCTCCACCAGATTCCACGCCACGGATCAACGTACACCAACCGTAATGTTTGAAAGAACGGTTGATATTTACACCCATTGCATAGGCGGCATTGCTCCAGACATATTTGCTGTGGTCTGCGCCATCTGCATCTTCTTCAAAATCAAACTCATCGACGGGGTTTGTTTTCGCACCATAAGGCAAACGGGAGAGAAAACGTGGCATCGTCAGGCCAATGTAGCGAGAATCCTCACTTTTTCGCAGCGAGTTCCACGGTGCGTATTCGAGGTTTTGGGTCACAATTTTGGTCAGGTCACGCGGGTTAGCCAGTTCCTGCCAGGAGTCCATCTGTAACACTGACGGAGAGGCCCCGGCAATAAACGGCGCATGGGCTGAGGCTGCCACTTTGGCAATGGAGCCGAGCAGATCCACATCCGGTGGCGTGTGATCAAAATAATAATCCGCAATAATACAACCGTAAGGTTCTCCGCCTAACTGCCCATATTCGGCCTCATACAACTTTTTGAACATGGGGCTTTGATCCCACGCGATCCCTTTGTAACGCTTCATATTTTTCCGCAATTCATCCTTCGAAAGGTTCATAAAGCGGATTTTTAATTTTTCATCGGTTTCGGTGTTGTAAACCAAATGTTCCATCCCACGCCAGGAGGACTCCAGTTTCTGAAATTCCGGATGACTCAGGATTAGTTTGATCTGCTCAGTTAATTTGAAATCGATCTGCTCAATAATTGCAGCAATACTTTTATAAGCATCATCACTAACAGTGATCGTATTTGTCAGAGCCTGTTGGGCCAGCGTCTGAACTGCCGCCTCAACAGCCTTTGCAGCCTGAGGAGTCTTGGGACGGAAGGCTTTATCCAGCAGCGAATCAAATTCCGTTTCCTGATAGGCAGTGGTTTGCGCAGCAGAGAGGCCGCCAGTCGCCAGAAGAGTATCGTTTACCATGAAAGTTCCTTAATAAAATCGCAGTTAGTCTGCTGTTCCCGTTTCACCTGATAAGACACTTTCCTGTTGAGCGACAGGTTTTGGCGCGCTGGCCAGAGCTTTCAGTAACGTCGGGTCTTGTAATAGTTTATTGATCAGATTTTCAGCTCCCGCTTTACCATCCATATATGTTTGCAGGTTGGCAAGCTGTGTACGCGCTTCCAGCAGTTGGTTCAGGGCATCCACCTTACGGGCAATCTGCGCAGGCGAAAAATCGTCCATATTCTCCAGCGTGATATCGACCATTAACTGCCCTTCGCCCGTCAGCGTATTGGGGACAGCAAACGCCACGCGCGGCGCGATGGCTTTCATACGTTCATTAAAGTTATCGATATCAATATCAAGGAATTTACGGTCAGTGACCGATGGCAGCTCTTCACGTGGTTTACCGGCCAGATCGGCCAGCACTGCCATGACAAACGGCAGCTCGATTTTTTTCTCGGAGCCGTAAATCTCAACGTCATACTCAATCTGCACTCGGGGCGCTCGGTTGCGGGCAATAAACTTCTGCGCGCTATTGTTGATAGCCATAATCCTTCATTTCCTTATCAGTCAGCCGACGACACCAGGGGAGTGGTCCGACGGTACAGTTTAAAAATCATACGCAGAGAGTATTTTTATAATCTCTTTGTTTTCTTTGTACTTTTCCCGCAGCACAGGGAGTGATTTCTTCGCCGGAGGACACCAGGTATCAACCCCCTTTTCGATGTCTCTTTTATCCTTCTCTGCTAAAGAACTGTCCCATTCACCAGCAAAATGCTGGCACATTTCCGCATTACTCAGAAAATGTTGCACATCCTGTGGTAAAGGCGGTTCCCCCTGAACACAGAAAGCGAACATCATTAACAGAAATGTCCACAACGCCGAATAACGAAAAGTCATATTTAATGTCCATCAATTGACCAGTGCATGAGATATGCTCTGGCAGGAGGACGATATGTTGCAGAAATACGGCCCCTCGAATGCGCATTACCAGACGCGTGCAAGAAATTATCAACCGATGCACGAAAAGCTCCCTGCAAATCATTGGTGGAAGAACTTCCAGTAAAGCGACTGACCCACAGTGCGCCACTTAATTCTTTTGCCATAAGGATGCTCCATTAATCCGTTTCAAAAATAACCTGTTCATCGTCATCAACACGAATGCGGATTTGCGTGATGGCCGTTTTCTCTGTCATCGCCTGCAACCAGTATCGGGACAGTTGTGGGAGGATATGTTGTTCGATATAGCCGATTAGCAAACGAGCGCCGGTTTCGTGCATCGGGCAGCGCGACACAATATGCGTAATCAGTTCATCGCCATAAACCAGTGAAACGCCATGCTGCTCCGCCATCCGATCCATCAATCTGCCAAGATGCAGGCGGGCAATAACACCACGCGCCGTCTCATCCAGCGGTAAATAAGGAATAACCGTCACACGCCCTAAGAAAGCCGCCGGGAAGTGTTTGCGTAACTCTGGCATTAACGCCTCTTTTAACCCTGCCGAATCGGGCATCAGCGCCGGATCCTCACAGAGTTGGCTGATAAGTTCCGCCCCAGCATTAGTAGTCAACAATAACGTGGTATTTTTGAAATCGATGTGAACACCTTCGCCGTCCTCCATCGCTCCTTTATCGAATACCTGGTAGAACAACTCGTGGACGTCGTGATGGGCTTTTTCAATTTCATCCAACAGCACCACACTCCAGGGGTGACGGCGTACGGCTTCCGTCAGCACGCCACCTTCGCCATAGCCCACGTAGCCGGGCGGAGCCCCCTTCAGCGTGGAGACGGTGTGCGACTCCTGAAACTCGCTCATATTGATGGTGATCAGGTTCTGCTCACCACCGTAGATAGATTCCGCCAACGCCAGCGCGGTTTCGGTCTTACCGACACCAGACGGCCCGGCAAGTAAAAATACCCCTACTGGTTTACGCGGGTCACCTAAACCCGCCCGCGCGGTCTGGATACGCTCGCCAATCTGTGCCAGCGCGTCCATCTGTCCGGTAACACGCTGCGCCAGACGTGCGGGTAGTTCCAGAATCTGGCTGGCTTCATCTTTCACCATGCGGCCGGCGGGAATACCGGTCCAGTCGGAGACAATGGCGGCGACTACTGCCGCATTGACTTCCGGGAAAACGACGGGGTTTTCGCCCTGCCAACCTCTTAATGCCACTTCCGACTGTTGCAACGCGGTTTCGTCATGCTCGTCAGGTTCTGCTGAACGTTGTTTTTGTAAGGTATGAACCAACTCCAGTTCCTGCTGCCAGCGCTCTTCGGTGTCAGAAAGGTCTGTATTCAATGATGCGATCCGTGTCGCCAGTGTGTCGCCCCGCTCTGCGCGGATACCCATTTTTTGCTGCTTTAATAACAACTCCCGCTCCAGTTCGGCAGCGTTGAGCTGCTGACGCAAATACTGGACTTTCGCAGGCGGGGTATGGAGCGACAACGCCACACGGGCCGCCGCCGTATCCAGCAGACTAATGGCCTTATCCGGTAGCTGCCGGGCAGGAATGTAACGGTGAGAAAGCTGTACAGCGGCGCGCACGGCCTCATCAAGGATCAGGACGTCATGGTGTTTTTCCAGCGTGTTGACTAACCCGCGGACCATCTCAACAGCTGCAACCTCTTCCGGCTCTGCGACCTGTAACACCTGAAAACGCCGGGTCAATGCTGGATCTTTCTCAATATGCCGTTTGTACTCACTCCAGGTGGTTGCGCCGATGGTGCGCAGGCTGCCGCGCGCCAGCGCCGGTTTCAGCAGGTTGGCGACGTCACCTGTACCGGATGAACCACCAGCGCCCACCAGGGTGTGAACTTCATCGACAAACAAAATCACCGGCTGCGGTGAGCGCGCAGCTTCTTCCAGCAGCGCCTTCAGACGGGATTCAAATTCGCCCTTCATGGACGCCCCGGCTAGCAACGCCCCGACATCCAGCGACAGCAGCCGTACATTACGCAATGAAGGCGGCACTTCACTCTTAACAATCGCCAGCGCGAATCCCTCCACCACTGCCGTTTTCCCAACGCCGGCCTCACCGGTTAGCAGGGGATTGTTCTGGCGACGACGCAGTAGAATATCCGTCATGGTACGGATCTCGTGCCCGCGACCGGTGACCGGATCGATACCACCTTCACGCGCCAGTGCAGTCATGTCCTGGCAGTATTTCGCCAATGCGGATTTGCTCCCGGCTGATTCGCTCGGAAATACCTGACTTGCTTCCCCCGGAACAGCAGAATTCAAATCCGAACCGTCATATGGCATTTCTGTTATTTCAGGAGATGATGTGATTAAAGATGGAAGAATATCTAACAATTCATCTACCGGCAGCGCAGCTAGTGGCGCACAGATCTTTTTTAACACTCGATATAATTCTGGTGTGGTTAACCAGGCAAGTAGTAACCAACCACTACGAATTTTTTGATCACCAAAGCGGATACTTGCCAACATCCAGGCTTTCTCAACAGAAAGATCGATGTGGTGGGAAAAATCGCTAATTACACTCGCGCCGGAAGGTAATATATTCAATTGCTGAATTAACGCCGTCTCAACATCAGCAGATGTTATTTGGTAATGTCGAAGTACATTGTGAATATCATTCTCTGGTTGTTGTATTAGCTGATGCAACCAATGTATCAGTTCGACATAAGGATTAGCGCGCAATTTACAGAACGTTGTCGCAGATTCTAAAGACCGAAATAAAGGTCTTGTTAGCTTTCCATATAGTGCACTGCGTGAAACAGGAGTGTCCATCTGTTACACCTAATGATGTAAAAACATATAAATGATACATAAATATAAATGTACCGATTAAAATTTCTAATTAATAGAATTATCAAAATCTCAGATTGAAACAATGATGCATATCACAGAATGCAATGTAATATAACGGTTAGTATCTTTTTTATGATGATTTTCAATACAAGAAGTTAATTGAATTCATATCATGAATATATATCAACAATAATCACCATTATATATTTACGAGAAAATTAATATTGATAAAGCAAATTAATCAGCGTTACTTATCTAAAAAATAAAAATAAATACTCTATTAAAAAAACACTCTATACAGTGATACGTAATGAAACAAATTATTACCTGGGGACTGCAAAAAATACAGGGGCACGGCGTTACCGATGGCACCATTTACGCCACTGCAGGAACACAGATTATCTTCACAGTCAAAGCGCCATGGAGCCCTGTTTTTGATGTGGGTGAGGATACAAAGATTGCTCTCAGCCTGACTCGCCACGAAGAGGCATGGTGGATAATCAATCTGTCCGATGAATATTGTTGCACGGTAAATGACCTGATTGTGGAGCCACATCACCGTATGCGCCTGAATGAAGGGGACCTGATTGAATGGGGGTTATCTTCCTGGTGTCTAGTCCGGGACAATCCGATGTCTCCTGAGCCATGCGAGAAAAAAACGGCACTGCAACCTGTCATTTCGCCTGAAACAATAACCGAATATCTCGATCTCGACTGGTTTCGACAACAACAGCAGCAGCAAAATCCGTTCGATATTATTCCGGTTCATGGCGCAGTCGCTACTGAAGGCACCCCAGATTCAGATACCCCACTAACCTTGCTTTATCAGGAATACCGCCAGGCGTTGTTGTCTCCTGAACAAGATATTCATCGTCATGCCGATCCTTTCCCCCTTAATGGAGAGGGTGGCACGCAGGAGCTGTCTTCATTGCGTGATCTGGTCACTGAAGCCGATACATTACAGGATATGGTCACTGGCGGGTTAAGTATTGACGCTATTCTCGATGTACTGGATGCCACCGGTGAAGGAGAAACTACCTGGCCTACCAAAAAGACTCCTCCTGATATCCTGCATCTGCTTTCTCCTGAATACAAACCGGAGGCAGTGCATAACGCCATTCTGCCCGATCTGACGCAGCGAGAGCACCGTGTCATCGGCATTGACAGCCATTACCGGATAAACCCGGCACAACACGGAGATATCACTCATGACAAACAATAACGTGCTACCGGCTACCTTGTCGGCGCTGCTGCGAGACTATTCCGTGGCGGAGGGCATTCAACTGGCGGAACACCAGGTAAAGATGCACCCGGCACAGGCTTCACGTCGGCACAGCCTGTTTCAGTTATTGTGCGCAATCGGTGACTGGTCGCGGGCGCTGCAACAAATTCAACTGTGCGCCCGAGTGGACGCAAATTATGCTCGCGAGGCACAGGTATTTGGCGAGCTGATCCGCTGTGAAATATACCGTCACTCCTGCTTTCAGGGCGAACAGCGTCCCGGTTTTATTCTCCCACCACTCGCCTGGATGGAGGATTTACTGGCTGCTCTCGCCTGTAACGCCCGCGGCGAAGTGCAGGAAGCCGATGCCAACCGCAGCCACGCGCTTGAAGCTATAACAGACACCACCGGGCAGTGGAATGGCGGCGTATTCGACTGGATAAGCGACAGTGACTCGCGTACCGGCCCGGTGCTGGAACTGGTCGCTGGTGGCGTGTATATCTGGCTGCCATTTTCGCAAATTCGTTCACTGAAATCCCCCCTGCCGGCTAATCTGACAGATCTAATCTGGAAACCCGTCAATATCACACTTCACAACGGCGACACACACAGCGCCTGGCTGTTTCCTCGCTACAGTGGTTCTGAAAGCGCTGCTGACGCCTTGCGTCTGTGCCGGGAAACCACCTGGCAGGATGGGCCAGGAGAAACTCTGGTTACGGCGTTAGGACAAAAAATGTGGCTCACCAGCCACGGCGATATCAGCCTGCTGGATATGACCTCTTGTACCTTTAATACACCCAAAAGCAGTGACGCATGAGCGCCTCTCGCTTGCGCCAAAGCAACCACCTGATGCCTACATTGTTTGATCGACTTTGTGACGATGCCCCGCAGCAGAAGCGCGATCACGATATCAGCGTCAGTTCAGTCCAGTTCAAGGAGATCATCCGCCGGGATTTATCATTTTTACTCAACACCGTCAGTCATGAAGATGATATTGATGCCACTCGCTACCCAGAGGCGGCAGCTTCTGTTCTGAACTACGGCCTGCCTCCACTGGCAGGCAGCTTTCTGTATGAACACAAGTGGGACGATATCCGCAGGGCTATTTTACGCACGATTACTCGATTTGAACCCCGGCTGAAAGCATCCACCCTGCAAATAATTCCACTACAGGATGAACAACGCCAGAGTGGCCATAACACATTACAGTTTGAAATTCGTGGCGAAATCCTTACGCAGCCGTATCCGACGGCATTCCGGGTACGCAGCGCGCTGGATATGGAACAGAGCCGCATTACGTTTTTTTAATATAGAGGGTGACCGATGGATCCACGGCTACTGGAATACTATAACCGCGAACTGAGCTACCTGCGTGAAACGGGAGCCGAATTTGCCGCACGTCATCCCAAAGTCGCCGCCCGGCTGGGAATGCAGGGAACGGATATTGCCGATCCGTATGTGGAGCGGATGGTTGAGGCCTTCAGCTTCCTGACTGCCCGTACGCAGCTTAAAATTGACGCTGAATTTCCGCGTTTCACCCAGCGCCTGCTGGAGGTCGTCAGCCCCAATTATGTTACTCCCACGCCCTCAATGAGCATGGCACAGTTGCATCCCGATCCGGAAGAAGGCGATTTGGCAAAGGGATTCACCGTCCCACGCGACACCGCTTTTTTTTCCGCCATTCCGGAAGGGGAAAGTACCGCCTGCCAGTTTCGCAGCAGCCAGGATGTGACGCTGTGGCCGCTCACCATCGAAGAGGTGCGCCTGACCGCCGCTCCACCGGATATGCCAGCTCTGCATCGCTACCTACCTACCAACATTCATGTCGCCGGTGCGCTGCGTATTACTCTGCGCACCTTCGGTGAACTGACGTTTAGCCAACTTGCCGGGCTGGACAGGCTGCCGCTATATCTCTGCGGCGAGGAACGCACAGCCTCTCACTTGTTCGAACTTCTGCATACCAGTTCCATTGCCACACTGGCAGGCGTTCCGGGTCATTTTGACGGCGTACTGGATGTAAATCTGAAACAGCCAGTTACCTACGAGGGGCTGGAACCAGGTCAGGGACTGCTGCCACTGGCCTGGAACGTATTTCACGGTCATAACCTGCTGCATGAATATTTTGCATGTCCGGAACGCTTTTATTTTTTCACCCCGGCAGGTCTGTCTGCCGGGTTACAGAAAATTAACGGCGGCGTGGCGGAGATTGTGATCTTACTAAACCACCTGCCACCGGACTGGCTGATCCACCAGACAAATGCGTCACAGTTCAGCCTGTTCTGCACCCCGGTTGTTAACCTTTTTCCCCGCGTCACCGCCCGAATCGACGTCACCCACAGCTCGACAGAGCAGCACCTTGTGGTGGACAGGACCCATCCACTGGATTATGAGGTGTTCTCGGTCCAGGAAGTGGAAGGGCTGGAAACCGACACTACACGGAAAATGACCTTTCGCCCGCTCTACCACACCCGCAATAACGATGAAGGCAACCACGGGCGCTATTTTTCCCTGCGCCGGGAGCCGCGTCGGTTGTCGGAAAACGCCCGCCGCTACGGCACCCGCACCCCCTATACGGGATCGGAAGTGTTCCTGTCACTGGTTGACCAATATGAAGCGCCATACCCGGAAAATCTGCGCCATATCACCATCACGGCCATGGTCACCAACCGCGATCTCCCCTGCCTTATTGCACGCAATGGCTGGGACGATCTGACCGTGGATGCGGCCATCCCGGTGGCGGGCGTGGGACTTATTCGCCCGCCTCGTCCGCCGCAGCATCCACTGGCGGAACGTGAAATGGCCTGGCGGTTGATCCGCCAGTTATCCTTTAATTATCTGCCGTTGGCCGATCTGGATCACCGTACCGGCGGTCAAGCGCTACGCGATCTGCTTAACCTGTTTATTCCGGCGCATGACAGTCCGCAATCACGACAGGTACGCAGCCTGATTGGCTGCAAAACAACGCCGGTCACCCGCCGTCTGCCGGGTTCCGGGCTGCTGGTCTATGGTCGTGGCGTCTGTTGTGAGCTGACGGTGGATGAGGAAGGTTTTTCTGGCATCAGTCCGTATCTGTTCGGCCTGGTGCTGGAACACTATATCGCCCGTCATGTTTCCATTAATACCTTCTCGCAGATGACGCTGCACAGTATGCAGCGCGGCAAAATTATGACCTGGCCGGTCAGAGCCGGACAGCGGGGAAGTGTATGAACGACGATTTCACTCAGGCGCAGGGAATGCCCTGGCGTTACGGTTTTCTGAACCTGATGCGCCGCGTGAATGTAAAGTTGTGTACCGTCCCTGCAGGTAGTGCCTGGCAGCCACGAATGGAAAAATTCCGCCTCGGGCAAACACCTGCGCTGACTTTTGCACCACGGGAAATCGCCAGCGTAAGCTGGCAGGAAGGCCGCCTGCACGTCAGTCTGTACAGCCTCGGGCTGTGGGGGCCGAATGGCCCGCTGCCGCTGCACTACACCGAGCTGGCGCGTAACCGGACCGAAAGCTACCGCGATCCGACGCTAACCTGTTTTACTGACCTTTTTCATCACCGCTGGCTGACCCAGTTTTATCAGGCCTGGCGCAGCGCCCAGTCAGCTGGAGGTGGTCTGGATAAACCGAAATATGACCGATTTGCCTTTTATATCGCCAGCCTCAGCGGGCAAGATTTGCGAGAAAGTGTAGACAGCCCGCTACCGGATCACGTTCGCCTGGCGGCATCGGCTCATCTGGCGCGCGAATCACGCAATCCAGACGGGCTGGCTGCCACGCTGGCGCACTATTTCGGCGTGCCTTTCCGGATACAGGAATATGTCCTGCACTGGATACCCGTGGCAGATGATGAAATTACCCGGCTGGGGACATCAGCCCTTTCTTCCATCATTGGCAACGGCGCACTCATCGGTCAGGCCGTACCGGACATGCAGTATAAGTTCAGACTGGTGATTGGCCCACTGACGCTGGCCGATTATCAACGCTTCCTGCCTGGCGGCAACAACCTGCCCGTATTGACGGAATTGGTTCGCGCCTTTACCGGGTTTGAATACTGCTGGGAAATTGAGCTACAGCTAAAACCACACGCCGCTCCTCCTGCCGTTACCGGCGGCCCATATCAGTTAGGCTGGACCGCCTGGGCTGGAAAAGCCATGCACGACGATCCGGTGACAGGCATGATTTTCGAACCTGAGCACTATCTGGCGCACTAAGGATAATTTAATGGATACATCTCTGTCAGACCCTATTTCGGCCGAACGCCCCTGTGGCCCGGATCTGGAATATGATCCGGAATACCTGCTGCTGTTCACCCGCGCTGCACCGCGTGAAGAAGCGCAATATGGCGATTTTGTCAGTACGCCGGAAACCATTAACTGGGCAGAACTCGAGCGAGACGCTCGCCGCCTGCTGACACGAAGCAAAGATATCCGAATCCTGGTGATTCTACTGCGCTGCCGTATCCAGCAGGCCGGAGCCAGAGGACTGGCAGAGGCACTCACGCAACTCGAAACGCTGTGCAGCTTGTACCCGGATACCATCCATCCACAACTGCTTGCAACTGAAGATATCACCGCCGAAGATGCGGCAGTGGCGCGCAGCAACGCACTATCGGCGTTGCTGGACCACGAAGGCGTAATGGCGGATATCCGAGGCATTACGCTGTCAAATAATGCCGCTTTGCGCCTCCAGGTACGAGATGTGGAACGCTCGTTGTCTGCATCACGCCCGGCGGATGCCCTGGCGCCGGAATCGGTACGTCAGCAATTGGCCGATCTGGAAGCTCGCGGTGTACTGCCGCTAGACGCTTTTCGCCAGGCCGCTGAAAACACTGAGCGACTGCAACGCCATGCGCGTAAAATGCTGAATGACCATGCTCCGGACTTTTCGCGGCTTACGCAACTGCTGACTCTGTTACCGGGAGCGGTGCAATCAACCACGCCAGAGATCCCATCACAGGAAACATTGGCTGTTCTTCCGGAGCATGTCTCCATCAATAATACTGAAACGGCACAGGCAGAGTATGTTGCACCACTCGAAGATATACCTGCTGAAAAGACCGGAAAGGTCTGCGCAGAACAAAGGCAAATTAGCGACCGGAACGATGCGCTGGAACGTTTGAGAGTTATACGTCGCTGGTTTGAGTATAGCGAGCCGAGCAGTCCGACTATTCCCTTGTTGCGTCAGGCAGAGCGCCTGGTCGGAAAACGCTTCTCGGAAGTAATAAATGAAATTCCAGCAGAATTACTGGAGAAATGGGATGCGTTGGAATAACAGAAATGGCCAGAATTTATAATAGCTGGTCATTATATATGATGTGACAGTTTTTTAGATTATATCTATTTGCCTTCAGGGGCAACAAACTCTCCTGAAGGCTAAAACGACGAAAGCCTGAATCATTACTGACTCAGGCTTTCTGAATATTGGCGGAACGGACGGGACTCGAACCCGCGACCCCCTGCGTGACAGGCAGGTATTCTAACCGACTGAACTACCGCTCCATGTTGTGTTCCTTTGGGAACGAGGCGAATATTACGGATTGCCTCAGCCTTCGTCAACGATTTTTCTCATCTTTTGAATCGTTTGCTGCAAAAATCGCCCAAGTCGCTATTTTTAGCGCCTTTCACAGGTATTTATGCCCGCCAGAGGCAGCTTCCGCCCTTCTTCTGCACCAGATCGAGACGGGCTTCATGTGCTGCAAGCTCTTCATCTGTCGCAAAAACAACGCGTAACTTACTTGCCTGACGTACAATGCGCTGAATTGTTGCTTCACCTTGCTGCTGTTGTGTCTCTCCTTCCATCGCAAAAGCCATCGACGTTTGACCACCGGTCATTGCCAGATAAACTTCCGCAAGGATCTGGGCATCGAGTAATGCCCCGTGCAGCGTTCGTTTACTGTTATCTATTTCGTAGCGAGCACATAGCGCATCGAGGCTGTTGCGCTTACCGGGAAACATTTTCCTCGCCACCGCAAGGCTATCGGTGACCTTACAGAAGGTATTGGTCTTCGGAATATCGCGCTTAAGCAACGAAAACTCGTAGTCCATAAAGCCGATATCAAACGCTGCGTTATGGATCACCAACTCCGCGCCGCGGATATAGTCCATGAACTCATCGGCTACTTCGGCAAACGTGGGCTTATCGAGCAAAAATTCATCGGCAATACCATGTACGCCAAAGGCTTCCGGATCCACCAGCCGATCAGGTTTGAGATAAACATGGAAGTTATTGCCCGTCAGGCGACGGTTCACCACTTCAACGGCACCAATCTCAATGATCTTGTGGCCTTCATAGTGCGCACCAATCTGGTTCATACCGGTGGTTTCGGTATCGAGAACGATCTGGCGTGTAATTGCAGTGCTCATAGCGGTCATTTATGTCAGACTTGTCGTTTTACAGTTCGATTCAATTACAGGAAGTCTACCAGAGATGCTTAAACAGGTAGAAATTTTCACCGATGGTTCGTGTCTGGGTAATCCTGGACCTGGGGGTTACGGTGCTATTTTACGCTATCGTGGACGCGAAAAAACTTTTAGCGCTGGCTACACCCGCACCACCAACAACCGTATGGAGTTGATGGCCGCTATTGTCGCGCTGGAGGCGTTAAAAGAACATTGCGAAGTCATTTTGAGTACCGACAGCCAGTATGTCCGCCAGGGGATCACCCAGTGGATCCATAACTGGAAAAAACGTGGCTGGAAAACAGCAGACAAAAAACCAGTAAAAAATGTCGATCTCTGGCAACGTCTTGATGCCGCGTTGGGGCAGCATCAAATCAAATGGGAATGGGTAAAAGGCCATGCCGGTCATCCAGAAAACGAACGTTGCGATGAACTGGCTCGTGCCGCGGCAATGAATCCCACACTGGAAGATACAGGCTACCAAGTCGAAGTTTAAGCCTGTGGTTTACGAAATTGCCGGGTGGCGCCGACCGCCTGGCGAATTCGCGGTTTGTTTTTGCTCTGTTTCATCGGGTTGAGCGTTAAAGGAATAGTCCGTTTCCGGGCAACGATAAGTTGTAAGCAACCAAGCGCAGGAATATGCGCGCTCAATAGTTTTCCACCATGTTTATTCCACGGGAGAACGTGGAAACGGCTGGCGTGTAGCACTTCAAAATTCAACAAAGAGAGCCAGTCCAGTTGCCGCATCAGGGTAAACATCCGGCTGTTATAAGGCGATGTTTTTCGCAAGACTGGCACAAGTTTACGTAATCCCATTAAACTGATGGGATTGAAGCCACTAATGACCAACCAGCCATCATCAATCAATACCCGATCGGCTTCACGCAACAAACGATGCGGATCGGTGCACCATGGCAGCGTATGCGCCAGTAAACAAACATCGACGGATTTATCGGCAAAAGGAAGATGAAGTGGGTCCGCCTGCACCTGTACGGGCATTCCTTGCGCAGAAACATTCACTTGATGAGAAACCGCGCACGCTTCGCAATTGATTTCTGCGCTTAAATTGCCAATCTTAAGCAGATGAAAACCATACATTTTCGTGAACCATGGGTTGAGCTGGCGCTCCAGCGCCTTGCGATAAAGCTCTCCCCAGGGCAAATCGCCCCAGCAATCAGGAGCCACGACTGTTTGAGGGTTCCTTGCCGGTTTCATCACAACCTTCCGTTTCACACTGAGAGGTAATATATGAATCTTAACAGTATTCCTGCCTTTGATGACAATTACATCTGGGTTTTGAATGATGAAGCAGGCCGTTGCCTGATTGTCGATCCTGGAGAAGCGGAGCCGGTAGTAAAGGCCATTGCCGCCAATAACTGGCAACCGGAGGCCATATTTCTCACCCACCATCATCACGATCACGTTGGCGGCGTAAAAGAACTGGTGGAAAAGTTTCCGCAAATTGTGGTCTACGGTCCACAAGAGACACAAGATAAGGGAACAACGCAGGTAGTCAAAGATGGTGATACTGCCTTCGTTTTGGGGCATGAATTTAGTGTAATTGCTACACCAGGTCACACTTTAGGACATATCTGTTACTTCAGTAATCCTTATCTATTTTGCGGTGATACTCTTTTCTCTGGTGGCTGCGGGCGATTATTTGAAGGTACAGCTTATCAAATGTATCAATCACTTAAAAAATTAAGTGCTCTACCTGACGATACACTGGTATGTTGTGCTCATGAATATACTTTATCAAATATGAAGTTTGCCTTGAGTATTCTTCCGCACGATTTGTCCATAAATGATTATTATCGTAAAGTTATTGAGTTACGGGCAAAAAATCAAATTACACTCCCCGTTATTCTCAAAAATGAGCGGAAAATTAATGTTTTTTTAAGAACAGAAGATATTGATTTAATTAATGTAATTAATAAAGAAACATTATTGCAACAACCTGAGGAGCGTTTTGCCTGGTTAAGGTCAAAGAAAGATAGATTCTGATAAAACTTTCTTGTCATCGGCTTCGTTCGCCGTTATGATCGGTCGTCTTTTAAGCAACTATTGACACACACATGAAGGCAAAAGCGATATTACTCGCCTCTGTCCTGCTCGTGGGTTGCCAGAGTACCGGTAACGTCCAACAGCACGCACAGAGCCTTTCTGCAGCTGGTCAAGGGGAAGCAGCAAAGTTTACAAGTCAGGCACGATGGATGGACGATGGGACGTCTATCGCGCCAGATGGTGACTTGTGGGCTTTCATTGGCGACGAGCTAAAGATGGGAATTCCGGAAAATGACCGGATTCGCGAACAGAAACAGAAATATTTACGCAATAAGAGCTATCTCCACGATGTAACTTTACGGGCAGAGCCGTATATGTACTGGATCGCCGGGCAAGTTAAAAAACGTAACATGCCTATGGAACTGGTACTACTACCCATAGTGGAGAGCGCTTTTGATCCTCACGCGACGTCTGGCGCCAATGCCGCAGGCATCTGGCAGATCATTCCGAGCACGGGGCGCAATTATGGTTTGAAACAGACTCGCACTTATGACGCGCGTCGCGATGTTGTTGCTTCAACAACCGCCGCGCTGAACATGATGCAACGTCTGAACAAGATGTTTGACGGCGACTGGCTTTTGACCGTAGCGGCTTATAATAGCGGCGAAGGTCGGGTCATGAAGGCAATTAAAACGAACAAAGCACGTGGGAAATCCACGGACTTTTGGTCGTTACCGTTGCCGCAGGAAACGAAGCAGTACGTGCCTAAAATGCTGGCATTGAGCGATATTCTCAAAAACAGCAAACGTTATGGTGTACGTCTGCCGACGACCGATGAAAGCCGTGCTCTGGCGCGTGTACACCTGAGTAGCCCGGTTGATATGGCGAAGGTTGCAGATATGGCGGGAATTTCCGTCAGCAAGCTGAAGACATTCAACGCTGGTGTAAAAGGCTCCACGCTGGGCGCAAGTGGTCCGCAGTACGTGATGGTGCCAAAGAAGCATGCAGATCAACTGCGTGAATCTCTGGCTTCCGGCGAAATTGCTGCTGTACAGTCGACACTGGTTGCCGACAATACGCCGCTTAACAGTCGTGTTTACACCGTTCGTTCTGGCGACACGCTTTCAAGTATCGCTTCACGTCTCGGCGTAAGCACCAAAGATTTGCAGCAGTGGAATAAATTGCGCGGATCTAAGCTGAAACCAGGCCAAAGTTTGACGATTGGCGCAGGTAGTAGCGCACAGCGACTGGCAAACAACAGCGATAGCATTACGTATCGTGTGCGCAAAGGCGATTCGCTTTCAAGCATTGCTAAACGCCACGGCGTGAACATCAAAGATGTGATGCGCTGGAACAGCGACACTGCGAATCTGCAACCAGGCGATAAGCTGACGTTGTTTGTGAAAAACAACAACATGCCAGATTCCTGACAAACCAGATAATAAAAAGGCACCGATTCCCCCGGTGCCTTTTTTATTTATGCCGCTTTATGTGCTTCTACCATGATGATATCACTGGTGAAAGAGCCATCATTCTGCAAGGCAAAGTACGTTTTCACCTCTGTCGATGCGCTCTGTTGGTAAATGCGAATAGCATCTACTAACGCTTCTGGCGTACGCATTCTGGCGACCCATGAAGAAAATTCCAGTGGTAACTTATCTGTAATTAAATTATCAACTATCAGATTGGCTTCATTGATTAACGTCAACCACTCACCGCTGGCGTAGTTTCGTACGTGAGAGGTATCGCGTAATGCTTCTACCGTCTGTAACCAGATGTCGCGCACTGGGTGACCCGGAGACATTACGTCCATCACAATCAGCCTACCGCTGGGTTTCAATATCCTATTCACTTCACGCAGTGCTGCACCAACATCATGCCAGTGATGGGCAGAATAACGGCTGATAACAATATCAAATGCGTTATCGGCAAATGGCAGACTTTCGGCATATCCCTGGCGGGTGGTGATATTTTTCAGTTGCCGGGCTTCGGCAGCTTGTGCCACGACATCCAGCATATGGGCAGATAAGTCATACGCCACCACCGTGCTCACGTTTTGCGCAGCGACAAAGCTGGCATGCCCTGCTCCGCAGCCCATATCAAGTACACTTGCATCAGGATAATCAGCCAGACGCACCGCCAGGCGCTGTAAGTCTCGCCCGGATGCATGTACGGTACTGGTTAAATACTCACTGGCCTGCGAGCTAAACTGCTTTTCTACGTGGTCATGGTGGGATTGTGTTGTCATTGCGCTGTCCTTTTGTTGTTTGAGTATAAAGGGCAGCGCCAAACGTTGGTCTGCCCTGTGGCAGACCTGACATACCTTATTTATCAGGCTTGCCGGGACTGAATTCAACGAGTAGCGGATTGTGATCGGAAGCGCGCGTAACCAGTACAGAAGCTTCGCTGACGTTCAGACCACGGTAGAAAACAAAATCGAGCGGGCGACCAAACGCCCGACGGCGCTGATCATCGGTAAAACGCACCTGGCGCAGCGACATTTCCCGCGCAAAGCGATATAACGCGTTCATCCTTCTACGGCTCCAGGCATTGAAATCTCCCGCCATAATGACCGGGCCGCTGTGATGGGCAATCTGATCGCCAATAGGAAGCAACTGCTTACTGTAAACATCTACGCCCAGACTAAAGTTGACGGCGTGAATATTGACGACCATCAACAGGCGGGTATCAGGTAATGGGTAGACCGTCACCAGCGCTGATTTCGCCAGACGTAAAATAGGTTCACGTTCACGTAACGGGCAGCAATAAATGGGATGCGCCGCCGAAAGGGTCATGACACCGGAAGGATGCTGCGGCAGCACGAAAGCGGGTACCTGATCGGCAGCAAGATAGTTAGCAGTCGCAAACTGTACTAACTCTGGCGTTGTTTGCGCTTCCTGCAATAACACCAGATGTGCATCTTTGCCGTAGTTCTTTAATACCGACAACCATTCAGCGCGTTGCTGTTTGTATATGTTCCACACCAGGATCCGAATACGCTCTTCGGTACTTAACGGTTCGCCGGGCGGTAATGCCTGGCCAATGCTCGCAAAAGACCCCGGCGGTAAAATCCTTTCCGCAGGTTGTCCGGCAACATAGCGCATGGCATAGGTGTTTTTTCGCACTTTTGACTTTGAAACCTCGATTACGTCACCCCTTCCGCATTCAGGAGGGTTCTACTGTTATAGGGATTTTAGCTCACTCTTTCAACGAGCAATTGTAGATTGTTATGTAAGCAAGTACTTACACCAGGCTGAATTTTACTCTTTATAGATATCATTAAATCGGATGACATATCACGTATCCTGATGGTTTAATGACAAATAAATTCAAAATATCTCTTCTATTTTGCAACAGGAGCAAAAATGAAAGCCACGTCGGAAGAACTCGCCATTTTTGTTTCGGTCGTCGAAAGCGGCAGCTTTAGCCGGGCAGCGGAACAATTAGGGCAAGCAAACTCAGCGATAAGCCGGGCGGTGAAAAAGCTGGAGATGAAACTAGGCGTTAGCCTGCTTAATCGGACCACGCGACAACTTAGCCTGACGGAAGAAGGCGAGCGTTATTTTCGTCGCGTACAGTCAATTTTGCAGGAGATGGCAGCGGCAGAATCAGAAATTATGGAGACGCGTAATACACCGCGTGGACTGTTACGGATCGATGCCGCAACTCCAGTGGTGCTGCACTTTCTGATGCCGTTGATTAAGCCTTTTCGTGAACGCTATCCGGAAGTCACTTTATCGCTAGTCTCCTCCGAAACGATTATTAATTTGATCGAAAGAAAAGTGGATGTCGCGATACGCGCCGGTACGTTAACGGATTCCAGCTTACGTGCCAGGCCATTATTTAACAGTTATCGAAAAATTATCGCCTCCCCCGATTATATTTCCCGCTACGGGAAGCCAGAAACGATCGACGATTTAAAGCAACATGTTTGCCTGGGATTCACTGAACCCGCTTCCCTCAATACCTGGCCGATAGCCTGTAGTGATGGACAATTACATGAGGTGGAGTACGGTTTGTCATCCAATAGTGGGGAAACACTGAAACAGCTTTGCCTGAGTGGCAACGGGATTGCGTGTTTGTCCGACTATATGATCGACAGAGAAATCGCTCGCGGAGAATTGGTGGAGTTAATGGCAGATAAAGTGTTGCCAGTGGAAATGCCATTCAGTGCAGTCTATTACAGCGACCGTGCGGTAAGTACGCGCATCCGGGCTTTTATCGATTTCCTTAGCGAGCATGTGAAAACAGCTCCCGGAGGAGCTGTCAGAGAGACTTAATCCCATTCAGGAGCCAGACCTTCCGGGCTAACCAGGCGGTCGTTGCAATCCAGTGTGGCTATCGCTTTTTTATCTTCGGCATCAAGCTGTAAATTTTGTGCCTTAAGGTTACTCGCCAGGTTTTCACGTTTAGTAGAAGAAGGAATTACTGAGTAACCTTCCCCCATAGCCCACGCCAGAATCACTTGTGCCGGAGTCGCATTGTGTTTAGCTGCGATACGAGCAATAACCTCATCTTTCAGGGCCTTCCCATAAGCCAGCGTCATATAGGAAGTAATATGGATGCCGTGCTGTTTCGCCCAAGCGACCACTTTACGGTTTTGCAGATAAGGAGAGAGTTCAATCTGGTTGGTGGCGATGTTTTCAGCGCCAACAGCAGCAATCGCTTTTTCCATCAGCGGGATCGTGAAGTTGGAAATACCGATCTCACGAGTCCGCCCTTGTTTTTTGGCTTCCAGCAGCGCCTGCATAAACTCTTCAACAGAGACTTCATCGTTTGGTGACGGCCAGTGGATTAGCGTCAGATCAACATAATCAGTACGCAATTTTTGCAGGCTCTCTTTCAGACTCGGGATCAATTTGTCTTTGCTGAGATTTTCAATCCAGATTTTAGTGGTGATGTAGAGTTCATGACGTGGCACGCCACTTTCTGCAATCGCCTGACCTACTGCAGCTTCGTTATCATAGATTTGTGCGGTATCAATTGCGCGATAACCAAGTTCTAGCGCCGTTTTCACAGATGAAATAACAACGTCGTCTTTGAGACGGAAAGTACCTAAACCAAATGCAGGGATAGCCATAATATGCCTCTTTTAATGCTATTTTCGTTAACTAAGGTGATTATGAGCTTTAGACTGTTGCGGAAAAAGGGCGTAAAACGCAGAGGATTTTTGCGATTTTGGCAATAATAGAAATACAGACGAAAAAAAACCTCGAGCGTTAACTCGAGGCTTCTTAATAAGTGGCGGAACGGACGGGACTCGAACCCGCGACCCCCTGCGTGACAGGCAGGTATTCTAACCGACTGAACTACCGCTCCACCGAATTCTTTTACAACCACCGGTTTTATGACCGGCTTACTGCTTTATTTGATGCCTGGCAGTTCCCTACTCTCGCATGGGGAAACCCCACACTACCATCGGCGCTACGGCGTTTCACTTCTGAGTTCGGCATGGGGTCAGGTGGGACCACCGCGCTACGGCCGCCAGGCAAATTCTGTTTTATCAACATGTCCTGTTCTGACCTGTCGATTTAATCTGTATCAAGCTTACTTATCGATGTCTCATCCGCCAAAACATCTTCGGCGTTGTAAGGTTAAGCCTCACGGTTCATTAGTACCGGTTAGCTCAACGCATCGCTGCGCTTACACACCCGGCCTATCAACGTCGTCGTCTTCAACGTTCCTTCAGGACCCTTAAAGGGTCAGGGAGAACTCATCTCGGGGCAAGTTCGTGCTTAGAT
>NZ_CAWORF010000027.1:0-156067 GCF_963883545.1 Escherichia sp. E4702
TAGGAGTCTGGACCGTGTCTCAGTTCCAGTGTGGCTGGTCATCCTCTCAGACCAGCTAGGGATCGTCGCCTAGGTGAGCCGTTACCCCACCTACTAGCTAATCCCATCTGGGCACATCCGATGGCAAGAGGCCCGAAGGTCCCCCTCTTTGGTCTTGCGACGTTATGCGGTATTAGCTACCGTTTCCAGTAGTTATCCCCCTCCATCAGGCAGTTTCCCAGACATTACTCACCCGTCCGCCACTCGTCAGCAAAGAAGCAAGCTTCTTCCTGTTACCGTTCGACTTGCATGTGTTAGGCCTGCCGCCAGCGTTCAATCTGAGCCATGATCAAACTCTTCAATTTAAAAGTTTGATGCTCAAAGAATTAAACTTCGTAATAAATTACGTGTTCACTCTTGAGACTTGGTATTCATTTATCGTCTTGCGACGTTAAGAATCCGTATCTTCGAGTGCCCACACAGATTGTCTGATAAATTGTTAAAGAGCAGTTGCGACGCGGCTTTCAGCTCACTGTCGCGAGGTGGCGTATATTACACCTTCCTCTTTCAGAGTCAACCCTGAATTTCAGAATTTTCCTCTTCAACCGAACCAGCTGTTTGTGTGAAGTGATTCACATCCGCCGTGTCGATGGAGGCGCATTATAGGGAGTCGGCTCAGGAAGACAAGCGGAAAAATGCATTTTTATTTCAACCGCTCATCTTTTAGTCATTACGCCGATTTTTGCTGCTTTTTTATCGCTTGCGGCAGGTCTGCCAGGCTATTTAACACCCAATCCGCCGCGTTTTCTGCTTCAGGCGTAATAGGTTTACCCGTACGCACCAGCACTTTTGTTCCCACGTTCGCCGCAGCCGCTGCCTGCATATCTTCTAATTTATCGCCCACCATATAAGAAGCGGCCATATCAATATGCAAATAATCGCGTGCTGACAAAAGCATCCCCGGATGTGGTTTGCGGCAGTCGCAGACCTGGCGAAACTCTTCAACACTACCCTGCGGATGATGCGGGCAATAATAGATGCCATCCAGATCGACATCGCGGTCCGCCAGCGACCAGTCCATCCACTCGGTCAGCGTTTCAAACTGTGCTTCGGTAAATTTACCGCGAGCAATGCCAGACTGGTTGGTTACTACCACCAGCGCAAAGCCCATTTTTTTTAGCTCGCGCATGGCGTCAATAACACCGTCGATAAATTCAAAGTTGTCGATCTCATGGACATAGCCGTGATCGACATTAATGGTGCCGTCACGGTCAAGAAAAATTGCGGGTACGCTCTTCGCCACCTTTTATAGCTCCTTAATAAGGCATGTGACGCTAGTATCGCATGTTTCGACCTGCAAGAAAGTGCTCTTCGCATAAACCTGATTGATTTAGACGTCTGGATGCCTTAACATCCATTTCATTGACGGCGTTGCCCGTTTCAGGCATTCGAAATGCCACGACTAACTTAATGACGATAATAAATAATCAATGATAAAACTTTCGAATATCACCAAAGTGTTCCACCAGGGCACCCGTACCATCCAGGCGTTGAACAACGTCAGCCTGCATGTGCCAGCTGGACAAATTTATGGCGTTATCGGTGCCTCAGGCGCGGGTAAGAGTACGCTTATACGTTGTGTAAACCTGCTGGAGCGCCCAACCGAGGGTAGCGTGCTGGTCGATGGCCAGGAACTGACCACGCTGTCAGAATCCGAGTTGACCAAAGCTCGCCGCCAGATTGGTATGATTTTCCAGCATTTTAACCTGCTCTCTTCGCGTACTGTTTTTGGCAACGTGGCTCTGCCGCTGGAGCTGGACAACACACCGAAAGACGAGATCAAACGTCGCGTGACGGAATTGCTGTCATTGGTTGGTCTTGGCGATAAGCATGATAGCTATCCGTCGAACCTTTCCGGTGGGCAGAAACAGCGCGTGGCAATTGCCCGTGCGTTAGCCAGCAATCCCAAAGTATTGCTGTGTGATGAAGCCACCAGCGCGCTGGACCCGGCAACGACACGTTCTATTCTCGAACTGCTGAAAGACATCAACCGCCGTCTGGGTTTGACGATTCTGTTGATCACTCACGAAATGGACGTTGTGAAGCGCATTTGTGATTGCGTGGCGGTCATCAGCAATGGCGAACTGATCGAGCAGGACAAGGTAAGTGAAGTGTTCTCGCATCCGAAAACGCCGCTGGCGCAGAAATTTATTCAGTCGACCCTGCATCTGGATATCCCGGAAGATTATCAGGAACGTCTGCAAGCGGAGCCGTTCACTGACTGCGTGCCGATGCTGCGTCTGGAGTTTACCGGTCAGTCGGTCGATGCCCCACTGCTTTCTGAAACCGCGCGTCGTTTCAACGTCAACAACAACATTATTAGCGCGCAGATGGATTACGCCGGTGGCGTTAAGTTCGGCATCATGCTGACTGAAATGCACGGCACACAACAAGATACGCAAGCCGCCATTGCCTGGCTGCAGGAACACCATGTAAAAGTAGAGGTACTGGGTTATGTCTGAGCCGATGATGTGGCTGCTGGTTCGTGGCGTATGGGAAACGCTGGCAATGACCTTCGTATCCGGTTTTTTTGGGTTTGTGATTGGTCTGCCGGTTGGTGTTCTGCTTTATGTCACGCGTCCGGGGCAAATTATTGCTAACGCGAAGCTGTATCGTACCGTTTCTGCGATTGTGAACATTTTCCGTTCCATCCCGTTCATTATATTGCTGGTATGGATGATTCCGTTTACCCGCGTTATTGTCGGTACATCGATTGGTTTGCAGGCAGCGATTGTTCCGTTAACCGTTGGCGCAGCGCCGTTTATTGCCCGTATGGTCGAGAACGCTCTGCTGGAGATCCCAACCGGGTTAATTGAAGCTTCCCGCGCAATGGGTGCCACGCCAATGCAGATCGTCCGTAAAGTGCTGTTACCGGAAGCGCTGCCGGGTCTGGTGAATGCGGCAACTATCACCCTGATTACCCTGGTCGGTTATTCCGCGATGGGTGGTGCAGTCGGTGCCGGTGGTTTAGGTCAGATTGGCTATCAGTATGGCTACATCGGCTATAACGCGACGGTGATGAATACGGTACTGGTATTGCTGGTCATTCTGGTTTATTTAATTCAGTTCGCAGGCGACCGCATCGTCCGGGCTGTCACTCGCAAGTAACGTTCAACACAACATAAATAATTGAAGAAGGAATAAGGTATGGCGTTCAAATTCAAAACCTTTGCGGCAGTGGGAGCCCTGATCGGATCACTGGCACTGGTAGGCTGCGGTCAGGATGAAAAAGATCCAAACCACATTAAAGTCGGCGTGATTGTTGGTGCCGAACAGCAGGTTGCAGAAGTCGCGCAGAAAGTTGCGAAAGACAAATATGGCCTGGACGTTGAGCTGGTAACCTTCAACGACTATGTTCTGCCAAACGAAGCATTGAGCAAAGGCGATATCGACGCCAACGCCTTCCAGCATAAACCGTACCTTGATCAGCAACTGAAAGATCGTGGCTACAAACTGGTCGCAGTAGGCAACACTTTTGTTTATCCGATTGCTGGTTACTCCAAGAAAATCAAATCACTGGATGAACTGCAGGATGGTTCGCAGGTTGCCGTGCCAAACGACCCAACTAACCTTGGTCGTTCACTGCTGCTGCTGCAAAAAGTGGGCTTGATCAAACTGAAAGATGGCGTTGGCCTGCTGCCGACCGTTCTTGATGTTGTAGAGAACCCAAAAAATCTGAAAATTGTTGAGCTGGAAGCACCGCAACTGCCTCGCTCTCTGGACGACGCGCAAATCGCTCTGGCAGTTATCAATACCACCTATGCCAGCCAGATTGGCCTGACTCCAGCGAAAGACGGTATCTTTGTCGAAGATAAAGAGTCCCCGTACGTAAACCTGATCGTGACGCGTGAAGATAACAAAGACGCCGAGAACGTGAAGAAATTCGTCCAGGCTTATCAGTCTGACGAAGTTTACGAAGCAGCAAACAAAGTGTTTAACGGCGGCGCTGTTAAAGGCTGGTAATTTTTAGGCTGTTTCCACAATTTGTAATATCATTCAGGACGGGCGCTTGCCCGTCTTGTCATTTTTACAAGCGCCTGATTCAATATTGACGTTTTGATCATACATTGAGGAAATACTATGCGTGCTTTACCGATCTGTTTAGTAGCACTCATGCTAAGCGGCTGTTCCATGTTAAGCAGATCCCCTGTCGAACCCGTTCAAAGCACTGCACCCCAGCCGAAAGCGGAGCCTGCAAAACCGAAAGCGCCGCGCGCTACGCCGGTCCGAATTTATACCAATGCAGAAGAATTAGTCGGCAAACCGTTCCGCGATCTCGGTGAAGTCAGTGGCGACTCATGCCAGGCCTCTAATCAGGACTCTCCGCCGAGCATTCCAACCGCGCGTAAGCGGATGCAAATCAATGCCTCTAAAATGAAAGCCAATGCGGTATTACTGCATAGCTGCGAAGTCACCAGCGGTACGCCAGGCTGCTATCGTCAGGCTGTATGTATCGGTTCTGCGCTTAACATTACGGCGAAATGAGCAGTTTCCAGTTCGAGCAAATAGGCGTTATTCGCTCGCCCTATAAAGAAAAATTCGCCGTTCCGCGCCAGCCTGGTCTGGTAAAAAGCGCCAACGGTGAACTGCATCTCATTGCTCCCTACAACCAGGCCGACGCCGTTCGCGGCCTGGAAGCGTTCAGCCATTTATGGATCCTTTTCGTCTTTCATCAAACGATGGAAGGCGGCTGGCGTCCGACTGTGCGTCCGCCTCGTCTTGGCGGTAATGCCAGAATGGGTGTTTTCGCTACGCGCTCCACTTTCCGCCCTAACCCGATTGGTATGTCGCTGGTAGAGCTGAAAGAGGTTGTTTGCCATAAAGACAGCGTGATTCTGAAGCTCGGCAGTCTGGATCTCGTCGATGGTACGCCGGTGGTGGATATCAAACCGTATCTCCCCTTTGCCGAATCGCTTCCCGATGCCAGCGCCAGCTATGCGCAAAATGCGCCAGCGGCAGAAATGGCGGTGAGCTTTACCGCAGAGGTCGAAAAGCAGCTTTTGACGCTGGAGAAGCGTTATCCGCAGTTAACGCTGTTTATCCGCGAAGTACTGGCGCAGGACCCGCGCCCGGCCTATCGTAAAGGTGAGGAAACGGGCAAAACCTATGCCGTCTGGCTGCATGATTTTAACGTTCGCTGGCGCGTCACCGACGCAGGTTTTGAAGTCTTTGCGCTGGAACCGCGTTAAATTCACGCCCTTCTCTTTTGACATTTCTTTTGCACTGGTAAACTAAATCACTTTTTTTGTCCCAGGCTCGCCTTGAGCCTGTTCTACCTTCCAACTGGAACCGTAACAACATGCGTACTAGCCAATACCTGCTCTCCACTCTCAAGGAGACACCTGCCGACGCCGAGGTGATCAGCCATCAGCTGATGCTGCGCGCCGGGATGATCCGCAAGCTGGCCTCCGGGTTATATACCTGGCTGCCGACCGGCGTGCGCGTTCTGAAAAAAGTCGAAAACATCGTGCGTGAAGAGATGAACAACGCCGGTGCGATCGAGGTGTCGATGCCGGTGGTTCAGCCAGCCGATTTGTGGCAAGAGAGTGGTCGTTGGGAACAGTACGGTCCGGAACTGCTGCGTTTTGTTGACCGTGGCGAGCGTCCGTTCGTACTCGGCCCAACTCATGAAGAAGTTATCACTGACCTGATTCGTAACGAGCTTAGCTCTTACAAACAGCTGCCGCTGAACTTCTATCAGATCCAGACCAAGTTCCGCGACGAAGTGCGTCCGCGTTTCGGCGTCATGCGTTCCCGCGAATTCCTGATGAAAGATGCTTACTCTTTCCATACTTCTCAGGAATCCCTGCAGAAAACCTACGATGCAATGTATGCGGCCTACAGCAAAATCTTCAGCCGCATGGGGCTGGATTTCCGCGCCGTACAGGCCGACACCGGTTCTATCGGCGGCAGCGCCTCTCACGAATTCCAGGTGCTGGCGCAGAGCGGTGAAGACGATGTGGTCTTCTCCGACACCTCTGACTATGCAGCGAACATTGAGCTGGCAGAAGCTATCGCGCCGAAAGAACCGCGCGCTGCTGCTACCCAGGAAATGACGCTGGTTGATACGCCGAACGCGAAAACCATCGCGGAACTGGTTGAACAGTTCAATCTGCCGATTGAGAAAACGGTTAAGACTCTGCTGGTTAAAGCGGTTGAAGGCAGTAGCTTCCCGCTGGTTGCGCTGCTGGTGCGCGGTGACCACGAGCTGAACGAAGTTAAAGCAGAAAAACTGCCGCAGGTTGCAAGCCCGCTGACTTTCGCGACCGAAGAAGAAATTCGTGCCGTGGTTAAAGCTGGTCCGGGTTCACTGGGTCCGGTAAACATGCCGATTCCGGTGGTGATTGACCGTACCGTTGCGGCGATGAGTGATTTCGCTGCTGGTGCTAACATCGATGGTAAACACTACTTCGGTATCAACTGGGATCGCGATGTCGCTACCCCAGAAATTGCGGATATCCGTAACGTGGTGGCTGGCGATCCAAGCCCGGATGGTCAGGGTACGCTGCTGATCAAACGTGGTATCGAAGTCGGTCACATCTTCCAGCTGGGTACCAAGTACTCCGAAGCACTGAAAGCCTCCGTACAGGGTGAAGATGGCCGTAACCAAATCCTGACGATGGGTTGCTACGGTATCGGGGTAACGCGTGTGGTAGCTGCGGCAATTGAGCAGAACTACGACGAACGCGGCATCGTATGGCCTGACGCTATCGCGCCGTTCCAGGTGGCGATTCTGCCGATGAACATGCACAAATCCTTCCGCGTACAGGAACTGGCCGAGAAACTGTACAGCGAGCTGCGCGCGCAAGGTATCGAAGTGCTGCTGGATGACCGCAAAGAGCGTCCAGGCGTAATGTTTGCTGATATGGAACTGATCGGTATTCCGCACACTATTGTGCTGGGCGACCGTAACCTCGACAACGACGATATCGAATATAAATATCGTCGTAACGGCGAGAAGCAGTTAATTAAAACTGGTGACATCGTCGATTATCTGGTGAAACAGATTAAAGGCTGATGCCAGAAAGGGTCCTGAATTTCAGGACCCTTTTTTACATGGATTGTATAAAATGGATAAACCAAAGGCGTACTGCCGCCTGCTTGTCCCCTACTTTCTTTTACTTTCGGCCTGTACCGTTGATATCAGCCAGCCAGACTCATCAGCCACAGCGGTAGATGCCGAGGCAAAAACATGGGCAATCAAATTCCAACATCAAAGCTCTTTCACCGAACAAGCAATAAAAGAAATAACGGAACCTGATCTCAAATCCGGCGATTTGCTGTTCTCCTCAAGCCTTGGGGTTACCTCATTTGGTATCCGCGTCTTCAGCACTTCCTCTGTGAGTCACGTTGCAATCTATCTGGGTGATAATAACGTTGCAGAAGCGACAGGCGCTGGCGTCCAGATTGTTTCCCTGAAAAAAGCCATGAAGCACAGTGATAAGCTTTTCGTCCTACGAGTCCCGGACCTTACCCCGCAACAAGCCACAGAAATCACCGCGTTCGCCAACAAAATCAAAGATAGCGGGTATAACTATCGCGGCATTGTCGAGTTCATTCCATTTATGGTGACCCGCCAGATGTGCTCACTGAATCCTTTTTCCGCAGATTTTCGCCAACAGTGCGTCAGCGGCCTGGCGAAAGCGCAGTTAAGCAGTGTGGGCGAAGGAGACAAAAAGTCGTGGTTTTGTTCGGAATTTGTCACTGATGCATTTGCCAAATCCGGGCATCCGCTTACGCTGGCGCAATCGGGCTGGATTAGCCCTGCCGATCTGATGCATATGCGTAGTGGTGATGTCTCTGCATTTAAACCAGAAACGCAGTTACAGTATGTTGGGCACCTGAAGCCAGGGATTTATATTAAAGCAAGTCGCTTTGTTGGGCTGACTCAGTGATAAAAGCCAGCCTCGTGCGCAAAATGCCGGATGCGGCGTGAACGCCTTATCCGGCAAACAAATCGTGCTAATTCAAAATATTGCATTGTATGCTTTAGGCCTAATAAGCGCAGCGCATGAGGCAATTTTTCGTTTGTTTCTATCTCAAGACGGGTTACAGCCCCAAACTACTGCAATCCTTGTTCGGGTAAAATTTACCCGCCGTATCGGGCGCTAATACTTTGGTCGGCGCACCGGTATCCGGATTAGCCTCCAGCGTAAAGTGACCTTCAACTGACAGTAACACCGGTTTTTCACTGTTACCCCGCGCAGCCAGGTAGCCACGCTCCAGCTCTGCGTTATTCGCCACCATAAAACGTTTTCCGGTCGCGCAATCAGTAAAGGTCGCCGCATCAGCCATATAGAAATACATGCCACGCAGGGTCATCGGCGTCATTGGCATGCTCGATTTTGTCGGTTCCAGCGTGTAGTTGAACTGCGATTCAATGGGATTACCTTCACGATCGAGCATCTCCAGTGCATCCCCTTTCGCTCGATAATATGACTTTTCACCTTTGCTGTCGGTTAATACCAGCTTGTCGGCAGTTCGCGCCCATGTACCATAGGAGGCAAAGGATGAAGGCTCTTCACGAGCGCCAAGATAGCGTTCGTTCATCACCCAGGTTCCATCTTTTTCGAGGAACAGAGAGGTTTCGATCCCTTCGCAATCGGCACACGGCAGCACGCCACGCCAACTTTGCGGCATCGGTTTCAGTTCGGCAGCCTGCGCCGGAGAAAGCGTATCGACTTCGGCCCGATTGTTACATCCCATCAGAGTAAAGAGGCTGATTACAGCCATCGCTGTCACTATCGCTTTTCTCACCATCCATTCCTTCTTTTTACTCCCGACCGCTGCGCACTTTGCCGCGCATCGCCTTCACGCTTGATTTTTGTGCCTTCGATGCCAGCCTGCGCTCTTTTGATGCGCGGGTTGGCCGCGTGGGTCGTCGGGTTTTTTGTTCTGTTGTTAATTCTTTAATCACTGCCACCAACCGGGCCAGCGCCGCTTCGCGGTTGAGCTCCTGACTACGGTATTCCTGCGCCTTAATGACAATCACGCCATCGCTGCTGATTAAATGATGGCTGGCGGCGAGCAGGCGTTCTTTGTAATACTCTGGCAGGCTGGACGCCCGAATGTCAAAACGTAGATGAATAGCCGTTGAGGTCTTATTAACATGCTGCCCGCCCGCGCCCTGCGCACGAATGGCGGTGATCTCAAGCTCACTATCGGGGATAGCAACATGTCGGGAAATCACAATCATGAAGGTTGTTGCCAGACGGTTAAGTTCACTTCCAGATTATTCTTATCATCCGATAACCAGATCACGCCATCCTGAATCGTTGCCTGCAGCGTCATGGTACGATCGGCAAAGGCGCTTACTTTCGCCAGTTGTTCATCATCCAGATACCAGACGGAAAGATTGGCAAACTGCGCACATTTGCTCTGATTTTGCTGCCACCAGATTTGCGCCGCCCGACTATTATAGGCAAACAGCGCCACTTCTGCGGCCTGGGTGCAGGCTTTCTTAATCCGCCGCTCATCCGGCAGCCCCAGTTCAATCCACAAATCAATGCCCAGGTGATCGTTACGCAGCCACGCTTCCGGCTCATCATCGGCACACAAACCTCGGGTAAATTGCAGACGTTCATCAGCATATTTCAGCCACGCCAGCAGGCGCAGCATCATGCGCTCCTGGGTTTCTGAAGGATGGCGCGCCAGCGTCAGAGAGGCATCGAGAAACTGGTTGCGGTCGAGATCGGCCACATTAACCGTCGCTTTATAAATTGTCGCTTTAAGCGCCATAAGAAAACTCCTTTCGAATCAGGAGGCCATTGTAACGGAATACGTGCAGTTGCGGCGCTGATATTGCAGAAATGAGTGTGGTATAGTCACCTTGCGAAACAGAGTTTATCTTCGTAGGCTTAGACTTGCATCCACGGTTAAGTCAGAGTGCTGACAGGAGGGCATGTGGAAAAATATTGTGAGTTAATACGCAAGCGGTACGCGGAAATCGCCAGCGGAGACTTAGGATACGTTCCGGACGCGCTGGGCTGCGTTTTGAAAGTGCTGAATGAAATGGCTGCCGACGACGCCCTTTCTGAGGCTGTCAGGGAAAAAGCAGCATACGCTGCGGCAAACTTACTGGTGAGCGATTATGTCAATGAATGATACGTATCAACCAATCAATTGTGATGATTACGATAATCTTGAGCTCGCCTGCCAGCATCATTTAATGCTGACACTTGAGCTGAAAGATGGCGAAAAATTGCAGGCGAAGGCCAGCGATTTGGTCTCCCGCAAAAATGTGGAGTATCTGGTCGTCGAGGCCGCTGGCGAAACCCGCGAGCTACGTCTGGATAAAATTACCAGCTTTAGCCACCCGGAAATCGGTACGGTGGTAGTGAGCGAGTCCTGATTGACTTTCGCCGGATGCGACGTTTGAAGCGTCTTATCCGGCTTTCACTTAACTAAGCGTTTTTTGCCAGACAAAACTTACGCCCTTCTCACCTTCAGCCACACCTTCTTGCGTCACAAATACCCCTGCCGCCGCAATCAGCGTTTCGCCATAAAACAGCAGTGGCGTGGTGTCACGTAGCCACGGCGGCACGCCCAGCTCTTGCCAGATTTTCTTCAGCTTACGTCCGCCGTTGCGCCCGACAATATGCAGCAATCCTGGCGCTTTGAAACGCACGCTGACTGCTTCGTCTGCACGCGGAGGGCGAATATCGTCTCCCGCAGTAAGCTGTACACTTCCCAGCCCCGCCGGTAATTCCAGCGGCTGTTGCCACGCCTGCCACGGCACAATGGTTTCGCTTTGCCCGGCGACGGATTTAATCCACCACAGTTGCGACTGATAGCGGCGGATTTCAAACGCGCCCAAACGTAAACAGGGGGAAGCATCTTCCCGCGCCAGCGCCACTTCCTGCCAGATCCTTTCCAGCGCGTCGCGGGAAGGCATTGGTGCATTCAGCCCTGACAGCCAGCGGCGGATAATCGCCGCGCGACGGGCATCACTCATCGCCAGCATTGGCGCAATCTGCAGCGTCCTTTGCGGCGTTTGGCAGTGCGCTAAATCATCCGCCAGCAGTTCATCCAGCAGGCTCTCTTGTTCGGCGCAAAGTGCGGCACTACGGGCCGTCGCTTCGGCAAAATGTGGCCAACGCTGCTGCAATAACGGCACCACGCGCAAGCGCAGGAAGTTACGATCGTAGCTATCATCCTGATTACTTTCGTCTTCAATCCAGCGTAAACCATGCGCCAACGCCCACTGCGCCAGTTCCCCCCGCGTGCGAGCGAGGAACGGGCGGATAAGCCGCGTTCCGGCAAACTCCGAGACTTCCCCCATAGCCGAAAGCCCGGCAGGGCCGCTACCGCGTTTAAGCGCCAGCAGAAAGGTTTCACATTGATCGTCAAGATGTTGTGCTGTGACCAGTACTTCACCAGGCAACAGGGTGCGGGCAAATGCCTGATAACGCGCCTGCCGCGCCTGGGCCTCAATGCCTAACCCCTCTTGCGCAAGTTGTACGCGCTCGACCACCAGCGGCACCTGCCACTGCTGGCAGATATTTTCACAATGTTGCACCCAGGCATCAGCATTGGCACTTAAACCGTGATGCACATGGATAGCGCGCAAAGTGACGCCCGGATTTTCCGCCCGCCACTGCACCAGCTGATGCAGCAGAACGGTGGAGTCAAGCCCGCCGCTAAAGGCCGCCAGAATCTGGCGTGAGGTGAGAAGTTGTGTATTCAGTGTGAGTGTCATGATAGCGCGATTTTACAGTAGCGATGCCCGGCACGTTACCGGGCAAATTCAGTAATGACAAGCCTTACTGCTCATACAGTTCCAGCGGCAGTCCGTCAGGGTCGTTAAAGAACGTGAAGCGTTTTTGCGTGTATGGATCGATACGTATCGCTTCACATTTCACGTTATTGCTTTCCAGGTGCGCCACTGCCGTATCGATATCATCAACGCTAAAAGCCAGATGGCGCAGGCCGCAGGCTTCCGGTCGACTGGGTCGTTGCGGCGGAAACGGAAATGAGAAAAGCTCAATCACGTACTGCCCATTAAGTGCCAAATCCCCTTTCCACGAATCTCGCGCTTCACGATAGACTTCGCTTTGCAGCGTGAAGCCGAGAATGTCGCAGTAAAAAGCTTTGCTCACCGCATAATCCGTCGCAATAATCGCAATATGGTGAACCTGTTTTAAACCCAACATAGAATCTCCTGCATTGATATGATACGCACGTGCATCGCTATATATTGATAATACGCACAAATTACAGGAAAGATGAATCAGACATTTACACTGACTTTAAAACAACATCTCAAACGCCTGTAATAGCGGTTGAGATGCGGTTTGGTGAAGCGCTTTGCGGGAGATTACTCTGCGCTATTCTTGCTAACACTCTCGGCAATGCGGCGCAAATATTCGTTATTCTTAAACGCTATCATAATTAATTCGAACGTCATACGACAGCTTATAAGACCAATGACGGTATAAGCTAACCCTAAGATAATGTTTCCACTAAATATGGAGAAGACACCGCCTATCAGTGTTAGCACCATAGCCAGCCAGTAAAAAAACACCAGAACACGCGGCATAAGAAGATGATCAAATCCTAAAATTGCTTTCATATTTTATCCTTAAAAATTCTATGAGATTGATAAATTTATATTATTTTTGACCACTGTGTATATTGGTATATGCCTCCGAAATCGGAGTTATCAACATGAGTTCAAGAATTTTATGGCAGGAGAAAACGAAAGTAAGATTATCTAAATGTATTTATAATATGACTAAATAAACCACATAGAAAAAAAGGCCACCGAAGTGACCCTTTTCAGAATATTTGCTGATTACGCGTAGCCGTAGCTCATCAGACGCTGATAACGACGATTTTTTAAATCTTCAGTGCTTAACACGTCGAGATCGGCTAGATCCGCCAGCAGCTGCGCTTTCAACGATGCCGCCATCGCTTCCGGGTTACGGTGAGCGCCGCCCAGCGGTTCCGGGATGATGGAGTCGATCAGTTTCAGTTCTTTCAAACGCGGAGCGATGATACCCATCGCTTCAGCCGCCAGCGGCGCTTTGTCGGCACTCTTCCACAGAATGGACGCGCAACCTTCCGGCGAGATAACGGAATAGGTGCTGTATTGCAGCATATTCACTTTATCGCCCACACCAATCGCCAGCGCGCCGCCAGAACCACCTTCACCGATAACGGTACAAATAGTCGGTACGCTAAGGCGAGACATTTCACGCAGGTTGCGCGCGATGGCTTCAGACTGACCACGCTCTTCTGCGCCCACGCCCGGATATGCCCCCGGGGTGTCGATAAAGGTGATGATAGGCATCTTAAAGCGTTCAGCCATTTGCATCAGACGCAGTGCTTTGCGGTAACCTTCTGGCGCTGGCATACCAAAGTTACGGCGAATTTTTTCTTTGGTTTCACGACCTTTTTGATGACCAATGATCATCACCGGACGACCATCGAGACGGGCGATACCACCGACGATAGCTTTATCGTCTGCATACGCGCGGTCGCCAGCCAGTTCGTCAAATTCATCAAATGCCAGGCGAACGTAATCCAGGGTATAAGGACGCTGTGGATGGCGTGCCAGTTGCGCAATCTGCCATGCACCGAGATCGGCGAAGATTTTACGTGTCAGTTCTACGCTTTTTTCACGCAGACGATGCACTTCTTCATCGATGTTAATATCCAGTTTCTCATCCTGGCGGCTAACCGCAGTCAGAGAATCGATTTTCGCTTCCAGCTCTGCAATCGGCTGTTCAAAATCAAGGAAATTCAGACTCATAGTATTCCTGTATTAGTCAAACTCCAGTTCCACCTGCTCCGAACCAATGAGGCCACGGAGATCGTTTAATAAACGATCGCTCGGAGAGACACGCCACGTCGCGCCAAAACGCAACCGCGCGCGTGCATCCGCCCTCTGATAGTAGAGATGTACTGGAATTGTCCCAGAGCGGTGGGGTTCCAGAGACTGACGGAGTCGGTTTAAAAGCTGGTCATCAATTTGCCTGTCCGTCAGCGAGATAGCAAGCCCGCGAGCATATTTTTCCCGGGCTTCGTCAATATCCATCACTTCGCGAGCGGTCATTTTAAGCCCACCGCTGAAGTCATCAAAGCTGACCTGTCCGCTGACGATAAGTATGCGGTCTTTTTCCAGCAATTGCTGGTATTTATCCAGGGCGTCTGTAAACAACATCACTTCCAGGCGCCCGGAACGGTCATCCAGCGTGCAGATACCGATACGATTGCCGCGCTTGGTGACCATAACCCGCGCGGCAACAACGAGCCCCGCAGCCGTGGTGACTTTACCACGTTCTGTCGGGTGCATGTCTTTCAGCCTTACGCCTCCGACATAACGCTCAATCTCTTTTAAATACTGGTTGATAGGGTGTCCCGTCAGGTACAGACCTAACGTTTCACGTTCCCCATCTAACACCACCTGCTCCGGCCACGGCTGGCAGCTGGCGTAGGATTGTTCAATTTGTTCCGGCTCTTCGGCCAGCACGCCGAACATATCGGCCTGACCGATGGCTTCCGCTTTCGCGTGTTGATCTGCCGCTTTTAACGCATCGCCCAGCGAGTTCATCAGCGCCGCGCGGTGTGGACCCAAGCGGTCAAACGCCCCGGACATGATCAGTTTTTCCAGCACTCGCCGGTTTAACTTTTTGGTGTCGGTTCGGGCGCAGAGATCAAACAGTTCGCGGAAGTAGCCGCCTTTATTACGGGCTTCGATGATGGCCTCAATCGGACCTTCACCTACCCCTTTGATCGCGCCAATACCATACACGATTTCGCCGTCGTCGTTGACGTGGAAATGGTAAAGACCGGAGTTTATATCTGGTGGCAGGATTTTCAGCCCCATCCGCCAGCACTCATCCACCAGGCCCACCACCTTCTCGGTATTATCCATATCGGCAGTCATTACCGCCGCCATAAACTCTGCCGGATAGTGCGCTTTCAGCCATAACGTTTGATATGACACCAAAGCATAGGCCGCAGAGTGCGATTTGTTAAATCCGTAACCGGCGAATTTCTCCACCAGGTCGAAGATTTTCATCGCCAGTTCGGCGTTGATCCCGTTCTTTTCTGCACCTTCAGCAAATACAGAACGCTGCTTAGCCATCTCTTCCGGCTTTTTCTTACCCATCGCACGACGCAGCATATCCGCGCCACCGAGGGTATAACCAGAGAGCACCTGGGCAATCTGCATGACCTGTTCCTGATACAGGATAATGCCGTAGGTTGGCTCCAGTACCGGTTTCAGGCTTTCATGCTGCCACTGCACGTCCGGGTAGGAAATCTCCTCGCGACCATGTTTACGGTCGATAAAGTTATCCACCATCCTGATTGCAACGGGCCGGGGCGGAACAGTGCCACCAGTGCGATCATATCTTCGAAGCAGTCAGGTTGCAGACGCTTGATCAGGTCTTTCATGCCGCGCGATTCAAGCTGGAATACCGCCGTGGTTTCCGAGCGTTGCAGCATGTCGAAGCTTTCTTATCATCAAGCGGGATCGCGGCGATATCCAGCGGCGGCTCGCCATTCTTCGCCCGCCGCTTGTTGATCATCTCCAGCGCCCAGTTGATGATGGTGAGCGTACGCAAGCCGAGGAAGTCGAACTTCACCAGTCCGGCGTATTCAACGTCGCTTTTATCAAACTGGGTGACCGGATGTTTGCCCTCTTCATCGCAGTAAAGCGGCGCAAAATCAGTAATTTTGGTCGGCGCGATAACCACCCCACCGGCGTGCTTACCGGCGTTACGGGTGACCCCTTCCAGTTTGCGCGCCATGTCGATCAGCGCCTTAACTTCTTCATCTGCTTCGTAGATTTCCGGCAGCTGCGGCTCGGCTTCAAACGCTTTCGCCAGCGTCATCCCCGGATCGGGCGGGATCAGTTTCGAGATACGGTCGACAAAGCCGTACGGATGCCCCAGCACGCGGCCTACGTCGCGGATCACCGCTTTCGCCGCCATCGTACCGAAGGTGATAATCTGCGATACCGCATCACGACCGTACATGTCTGCCACGTGCTCGATAACCTGATCGCGTTTCTCCATACAGAAGTCAACGTCGAAGTCAGGCATGGAGACACGTTCCGGGTTAAGGAAACGTTCGAACAGCAGGTCAAATTCCAGCGGATCGAGGTCGGTGATTTTCAGCGCGTAGGCCACCAGTGACCCTGCACCGGAGCCACGGCCTGGCCCTACCGGTACGCCGTTATCTTTCGACCACTGGATAAATTCCATAACGATGAGGAAGTAGCCCGGGAAGCCCATCTGGTTGATAACCTGAAGTTCAGTTTCCAGACGCTCGTCATATTCCGGGCGGCGCTTAACACGTTCTTCTTCGTCAGGGAATAAAAATGCCAGACGCTCTTCCAGGCCCTCTTTTGCACGCTTGACCAGATAATCTTCGGTGCTCATGTCTCCGGTCGGGAACTGCGGCAGGAAGTATTCACCAAGACGCACAGTTACGTTACAGCGTTTGGCGATCTCAACGGTGTTGGCAAGAGCTTCGGGGATGTCGGCAAACAGCTCGCACATCTCCTCTTCGCTACGCATATATTGCTGCGGCGAATAGTTACGCGGGCGTTTAGGATCGTCGAGGGTAAAGCCGTCGTGGATCGCGACGCGGATTTCGTGTGCGTCAAAGTCGCTGCTGTCGATAAAGCGCACGTCGTTGGTCGCCACGACGGGCAAACCGCGCGCTTCCGCCAGTTCCACCGCCGCGTGCAAATAGCTTTCTTCGTCCGGCCTTCCGGTGCGGATCAGCTCGAGAAAATAGCGATCCGGGAAGTGTTCTTCATAAAACGCGACACACTCATCTACCAGCGCGCTGTTACCACGCAAAAGACTGCGCCCGACGTCGCCCATGCGCCCGCCAGAGAGCAAAATCAGCCCTTCGTTTAATTCGATAAGCCAGTCGCGATCGATGATCGGTCCGGCGGCACCGTAACCGCGCTGATACGCTTTTGAGATCAGCAACGTCAGATTCTGATAGCCAGTATTGTTCGCCGCCAGCACCGTCAGGTGGGTTAACTCATCACCCAGCAGGTTGCACTGGACATTAAAATCTGCCCCGACGATGGGCTTAATCCCTGCGCCATGTCCCGCTCCGTAGAACTTCACCAGACCGCAAAGGTTGGTGAAATCGGTGATCGCCAGTGCTGGCATACCCAACGCCGCCGCCTTTTTTACCAGCGGCGCGGTTTTTGCCAGGCCATCGATCATCGAGTAGTCGCTGTGCACCCGCAGGTGTACGAAACGTGGTTCAGACATCTTCAGATTCCGGTTTACTTAATCTCGACACAAGAATCAGGACGCAAGTCCCAGTGCGCGTTTGACAGGCCCAAAGCTGCGACGATGATGTTCAGTCGCGCCATATTCAGCCAGTTTTTCCAGATGAAAAGCGGTTGGATACCCTTTGTGTTGGGCAAAACCATATTGCGGGAAAACAATATCCAGCGCCGCCATTTCGGCGTCGCGCGTCACTTTCGCCAGGATAGACGCAGCACTGATTTCCGGTACGCGGCTATCGCCTTTCACCACTGCCATCGACGGCATCGGTAATTTCGGGCAGCGGTTACCATCAACCAACACATATTCCGGCGCAATATGCAGCCCAGCGACGGCACGCTGCATCGCCAGCATGGTCGCGTGTAAAATATTCAGTTCGTCGATTTCATGAGGTTCCGCGCGGCCCAGGCTCCAGCTTAACGCTTTCTCTTTGATCTCTTCACAGAGCGCAAGACGACGTTTTTCACTTAGCTTTTTGGAATCATTCAACCCGACAATCGGGCGCGCCGGATCGAGGATCACGGCAGCGGTAACGACCGAGCCAACCAACGGCCCGCGCCCAACTTCATCCACACCAGCAACCAGATTCGTGTGCGGATAGACAAATTCGATCATTGTGCTAACTCCAGAACGGCTTGTGCCGCCTGCTCATCGGCATTGCAGCGGATCTGCTGATGCAGCTCGCGGAAGGTGTCGTGCATCGCGTGGCTGGTTTTCCCGTTCGCCAACAGCGGTAACAGCGACTCAGCCAGTTTTTGCGGCTCACACTCTTCCTGCAATAATTCTTTAACTAACTCTCTGCCCGCCAGCAGGTTTGGCAGCGAGACATAATCGGTTTTCACCAGCCGCTTCGCCAGCCAGAAGGTGAAAGGCTTCATGCGATACCCCACCACCATCGGGCATTTCGCCAGCATGCACTCCAGTGCAGCCGTACCCGACGCCAATAGCGCCGCATCGCTGGCGACCATCGCCTCACGGCCCATTCCATCCAGCATATGAACCGAAAGGTCTGGCGCGACTTCAGCTTTGATGCGTTCAAACTGCTCACGGCGTTTGGCATTTACCAGCGGCACCACGATCTCCAGATCAGGGTAAGTCTGGCGCAAAAGCTGGGCAGTTTTCAGGAAATCGGCGCTAAGCATCTCCACTTCCGCGCCACGGCTTCCCGGCAACAATGCCAGACAGTGGGCATCGTGAGGGATCCCCAGCACATCACGCGCGGCGTTTTTATCTGGATCTAACGGCATGGCATCAGCCATGGTGTGACCGATAAAACGGCACGGCACGTTATATTTGTCATAAAACGCTTTTTCGAAAGGCAGAAATGCGAGCACCAGATCGGTGGCTCTGCCTATTTTGAAAACGCGTTTCTGTCGCCACGCCCAGACGGACGGACTGACATAATGAATGGTTTTGATACCCTGCTTTTTAAGGTTACCTTCAAGGGTAATATTGAAGTCAGGCGCATCAATACCGACAAAAACATCTGGCTTCAGTTCGCCAAAACGCTTTGTCAGATCGGCACGAATATGCAGTAAGCGACGCAGACGCCCGAGCACTTCAACAATGCCCATCACCGCCAGCTCTTCCATTTCGTACCAGGCTTCGCAGCCTTCGGCTTGCATTCGTGGTCCGGCAACACCAACAAAGCGGGCATTGGGCACACGTTCTTTCAGAGCACGGATTAAACCGGCCCCCAGGATATCGCCGGAGGTTTCTCCGGCGACCAGGGCAATCGTTAATGGACGCTGTTCAGTCATTAACGAATCAGACCGCGCGTTGAGCGTGCAAAGAAATCGGTAAAGGCTTTTACTTCCGGATACGTTTCCGCAAGTTCGGCAATTTCCGGTTTCACTTCATCGAGCGTTTTACCGCTGCGATAAATCAGCTTATACGCATTGCGGATAGCGGTAATCGCCTCGCGGCTAAATCCGCGGCGCTTCAGCCCTTCGATATTGACACCGAACGGCGTTGCGTGGTTACCCTGCGCAATGACATAAGGAGGGACGTCCTGCGCCACACCGGAGCAACCGCCAACCATCACATGCGCACCAATGATGCAGAACTGATGGACTGCGGTCATGCCGCCGATGATCGCGAAGTCGTCTACCGATACGTGCCCCGCCAGCGTTGCGTTGTTGGCGAGAATGCAGCGGTTACCTACCGTACAATCGTGCGCAATGTGCGCGTTGATCATCAGTAAGTTGTCGCTGCCCACCTTCGTCAATCCACCGCCCTGGACTGTGCCACGATGAATGGTGACGCTTTCGCGAATGCGGTTACGATCGCCGATTTCCACGCGGGTCGGTTCGCCAGCATATTTCAGATCCTGGTTAACTTCACCGATGGAGGCGAACTGATAAATCTCATTGTCGCGGCCAATTTTAGTATGACCATTCACGACAACGTGAGATTTCAGTACGGTACCCTCACCAATTTCGACATGGGGTCCAACGATACAAAAAGGACCAATGTGGGCGTTGGCGCCAATCGACGCGCCCTCTTCCACAATGGCGGTTGGATGCACAAAGGCGGATTTATCAATCACGTATCAGGCCTCCCGGCTACGAGCACACATCATCGTTGCTTCGCAAACTACTTTACCGTCGACCAGAGCAACCCCTTTAAAACGGGTCAGGCCGCGGCGCGTTTTTTCGAAAGTGACTTCCATGATCATTTGATCGCCTGGCACGACCGGGCGCTTGAAGCGCGCTTCGTCAATACCAGCGAAGTAGTACAGCTCACCCGGTTCCAGTTTTCCTACGCTTTTAAACGCCAGAATACCTGTTGCCTGTGCCATTGCTTCCAGAATCAGCACACCCGGGAAAATCGGTTTTCCAGGGAAATGGCCCTGGAAGAATGGCTCATTGACAGAGACATTTTTTACTGCGCGCAGAAAACGACCTTCTTCAAAATCCAGCACGCGATCCACCAGTAAGAACGGGAAACGGTGCGGCAGAAGTTCTAAAATCTCTTCAATCTGCAGAGTATGAGTGTTAGTAGTCAAGATACTCTTCCTGTCAAAATATAAGAAACGACAATAATAACACGGCCTGCCGCAATCGTAAGAATGAGACAGGCCGTAAAGTTTGGCGAACAAAAGATGGAACGTTAGTCTTGTTGATTAACCTTGCGCTCAAGCGACTTCAGACGCTTGCTCATGTCATCAATGTTCATCACCAGTGCAGCGGTTTTGCGCCAGACTTTGTTGGGTTGCAGCGGAATGCCTGAGGAATAGACGCCTGGTTCAGTGATGGGACGCATCACCATACCCATGCCCGTAACCGTCACTTTATCGCATATTTCCATATGCCCGTTGATTACGCTGGCACCGCCGATCATGCAGTAACGACCAATTTTCAGGCTGCCCGCCATAATGACGCCACCGGCAACCGCCGTATTGTCGCCAATCACGACGTTATGTGCAATCTGGCACTGGTTATCAATGATCACGCCATTGCCAATAACGGTGTCGTCCAGCGCACCGCGATCGATGGTGGTACATGCGCCGATCTCCACGCGATCGCCAATAATTACGCGACCAATCTGCGGGATCTTCACCCAGTTACCACGATCGTTGGCATAGCCAAAGCCGTCTGCGCCTACCACAGTTCCGGATTGGATCAGGCAATTCTGACCAATCTGGATCTCATGGTAAATCGTCACGTTCGCCCAAAGACGCGAACCTGCACCGATTTTGCTGTTTTTACCAACGAAGCAACCGGCGCCGATAACCACGTTATCGCCCAGTTCAACGCCGGACTCAATCACCGCGTTAGCGCCAATTGATACGTTGTTACCCAGCTTCGCCGTCGCGTCGATCACTGCACTCGGTGCAATGTTTTGCGCGGGCTGTGGCGTGGTATCTAAAATTTGCGCCATGCGCGCGTAAGTCAGGTAGGGATTCTTCACTACCAGCGCGGCACTTTTCGCGAAAGGGAGATCGTCCTGAGTCATGACAACCGCGGACGCCTGGCACAAGCCTAAATGTTCACGGTATTTAGGGTTAACCATGAACGTGATGTGACCTGTTTGTGCAGATTGCATGGACGCAACGCCGGTGATGACGATATCGCCATCACCGTGTAGTTCTGCATCCAACTGCTGCGCTAAATCAGCCAGTCGAATTGAAGGCATTACTTATTTAACCTGTTTCAGTACGTCAGCAGTGATGTCTTTTACATCGCTGCTGTTGTAAGCAACGGCGTTTGCGTCAACAACCAGATCGATGCTCTGGCTGCTGGCAACGGATTTCACAGCAGTCTGGATACGAGTAACCAGTTTACCGCGTTCTTCGTTGGAACGACGTGCACGATCCTGCTCAAAAGCCTGCGCTTTCTGAGCAAAAGTCTGGCGCTGAGCCATCACGTCTTTTTCCAGCTTAGTGCGATCGCTGCCGGCTTTCATGGACTGCAGCTTTTTCATTTTAGCTTGCAGATCAGTTTCCATACGCTGCAGTTCGCTGGCACGGCCTTTGAACTCATTTTCCAGCGTGTTAGAAACACCGGTTTTCTGTGCTACCTGCTGAAACAGGCTGCCCATATTGACGATTGCAATTTTGTCAGCCGCCTGAGCAGAAGTTGCCAGTGCTAAACCGAGACCTGCCGCTAATAACCACTTTTTCACAATAAACTCCTTACCATCCCATTTGCACCGGAAGGTGCAGTTCTTTGCGTGGCCCGGCGATCTTATCGAGATCGCCTAAAGTCATCGCTACACTACCACTACATTCCTTTGTGGAGAACACTTACCAGGTTTTACCAATGTTAAACTGGAACTGTTCAGCCTTGTCTCCATCGTACTTTTTGAACGGCTGGGCGTAGGAGAACACCAACGGCCCCAATGGGGACATCCATTGTAATGCGATACCCGCAGACATACGGATATTGCTTGGATCACTATAGTCCGGATATCCAGAGTACTGACTTGAATCCCAGTTAGTATCCCAAACGGTACCCATATCCCAGAAGAAGGAGGTACGGACCGAGTTGGCATACTTGTCGCTAATGAACGGCGTCGGAGTGATGAGTTCCAGGCTGGCAACCGCCATAGCGTTCCCCCCGATTGCATCATCCGATTTACACAGGTCGGTTGCACCGTCCTGAGTTGCACATTCATAATCGTAGTCCGGATTATAATCACTGGCCTGATGCGGGAAGTAAACCGCTTTCGGACCGATGGTATTGGACTGGAAGCCACGCACGGTGCTGGAACCACCTGCATAGAAGTTTTCATAGAACGGCATTTCTTTGCCGCCTAAACCATCACCGTAGCCCCAACGAGTACGACCCAGAACAACCCATTTGTGATCGTCGTCGATCGGCACATAGGTCGCCGTGTCTAACGTCACTTTATAGTATTCGTTATCCGATCCCGGAATGGTCACTTTACCGGTCAGGTTGACACGGGAACCATCCGTCGGGAAGTAACCACGGTCGAGCTTGTTATAGGTCCAACCATAGTTAAACGTGAAATCGTCCGTTTTGAAGCTGTTATCCTGATCAGAGGTGTTTGGATGCTCACCCATAGAGTAGAGATAACGCCACATCGCAACCTGCGGCTGCATGTTGGACAGGGAGTTATGGACATAACCCAAACCCGCACGTAGCGAGTTATATTCGTTGATCGGGAAGCCCAACGTCACGTCTGTACCATAACTCTTGTTGGTATAGTCGGACAGGTCAGCGTCATCTGCCTGGAAGTCATTATAGAAGACACGACCGCCAAGGCTTACACCATCTACAGTGAAGTACGGGTTGGTTACCGACAATTCAGCATAGGTCTGGTAATCGTTTTTGGTCCCGTTGATACCAACAGCATAACCGGTACCTAACCAGTTATCCTGCTGCACGCCAGCCTGGAAGCTCACACCACTTTCAGTACCGTAACCGATACCAAAGTTGAAGCTACCGGTGTTGCGCTCTTTTACCTTGTAGACCACGTCAACCTGGTCCGGGCTACCCGGAACACGTTGGGTATCGGTATCAACCGTTTCAAAGAAGCCCAGACGATTCAGACGTTCTTTACCCTGATCGACCAGATCGCTGCCTAACCAGGCACCTTCCATCTGGCGCATTTCGCGGCGCAGGACGGCATCTTTCGAGGTGTCGTTACCTTCAAAACGGATCTTACGTACGTAGAAACGGTTACCCGCATCAACGTTCACACGTAATTTAACGGTTTTGTCGGCGTCGTTGATTTCAGGCATCGACTGCACGCGCGGATAGGCATAACCGTAGCGACCGAGAAGTTTTTTAATGTCATCTTCCATTTTGGTCACTTTGGTGCCGTTATACAGCTCACCCGGCTCGATCTTAGTCAACTGTTCGATTTCCGCAGAGTGCCCGGCAAGGTTACCGCTCACTTCAACGCCAGAGAGTTTGTACTGATCGCCTTCGGTGATGTTTACCGTGACGTAGATACCTTTTTTATCTGGAGTCAGACTGACCTGGGTAGAGTCGATGTTGAAACGGGCATAACCGCGATCCAGATAGTAGCTGCGCAGGGTTTCAAGGTCGCCCGCCAGTTTCTGTTTCTGGTATTTACGATCGCCTACCACGTTCCACCACGGCACTTCGTCACGCAGTTGGAAATGAGAGATCAGTTCGTCGGTGGTGAAAGCATGGTTACCAACAATGTTGATTTGCTGGATTTCAGCTGACACACCTTCCTGGAACACCAGTTTTAGGTCAACACGGTTACGCGGCAGTGGGGTCACGACAGCTTTTACGCTGGCGCTGTATTTACCGACGCTGTAGTAGAAGTCTTCCAGACCTTTCTCGATATCGGCAATGGTGGTGCGATCGAGGGATTCCCCCACTCGCACGCCAGAAGCCTCGAGGTTTTGCTTCAGCATGTCATCTTTCACCGATTTGTTACCGGAGAAAGTGATGCTGGCAATCGTCGGACGTTCTTTTACCTGAACCAGAAGGGTATCACCATCACGAAGGACGCGAACATCCTCAAAGTTGCCGGTAGCAAACAGAGCGCGAATGGTATTACTGATATCTTCATCATTAACCGTGTCGCCTGTGCGCACCGGCATACTGAGGAGGGCCGCACCAACGGCGACACGCTGAAGGCCTTCGAAATGAATGTCTTTCACTACGAACCCTTCAGCACCGTATACGGTGGCGCTGCTAAACAGCAGCGACGCTATGAGCAACTTTTTCATCGCCATCGTTATTATGCGTTCTTCCTAACTAACTCTCATAACCGAGAGAAATCATTGAAAAGTGCAAGCCCCATTAACAGCACCAGCAAAATCGAGCCAATGCGATAACAAAAGTCTTGAACCCGCTCGGATACCGGTCCGCCCTTGATCTTTTCGATCGCAAGGAACAGCAGATGCCCCCCGTCAAGTACGGGCAACGGAAACAGGTTAATTATCCCTAAGTTCACGCTAATAAGCGCAAGGAACGGCAGGTAATAAACAACCCCGAGTTCCGCTGTCATCCCAGCCCCCTTGGCGATAGAGATCGGCCCACTGAGGTTGTTCAGTTTCACATCACCGGTGATCAATTTTCCCAGCATACTGACCGTCAGCTTCATCAATTGCCACGTTTTGTCCGTGGCTTCAACGATGGCGTTGAACGGTCCATACTGGCGTACAACTTTATACTCATCTGGCAAAGGAATGACTTTCGGCTCAATGCCGGCAAAACCAATCGCTTTACCCTTACCCGGTTTGCTCTCCGGGATTAATGTCAAAGACAAGGGACTCCCCTGCCTTTCGATATCTAACGCTAACGGTTTATCCGGGTTATCCCGGACAAGCATCACAAACGTCAGCCATTGCGTTAATGGCTGACCATCGACTTTAACGATCCTGTCGCCTGCTTGCAAACCCGCCTTACTTGCCGCTGAGTTTGGTGACACATTTTCCAGTACAGGTTCAATTTGCGGACCACGAGGGCGAATCCCCAAAGAAGATACCGGATCTTCCTTATCAGGCTCAAACGCCCAGTTTCGCAAATCAAGCTTTACATCTCGTCGTTGATCGCTGCCAAAAGGTGCCACCGTAAGGGTGGTGCTTTCGTCGCCGATTTTGTCAACCAGTTGTAGGCGCACGGAATCCCAATCAGGCGTTTCGATACCATCTACAGCTTTTAGTTCCGTGCCAGGTACAATTTGTGCTTGTGCGGCAATCGAGTTGGCTGATATTTCACCAATAACCGGGCGAACGCCGGGAACACCAATGATAAAAACCAGCCAGTAAGCAAAGATAGCAAAAATGAAGTTTGCAACCGGACCTGCGGCGATTATCGCTGCTCGCTGGCCAACAGTTTTATTGTTGAAGGCATGGTGGCGAAGTTCCGGAACAACCGGTTCTGCGCGCTCATCCAGCATTTTGACATAACCGCCCAGGGGGATCAGGGCGATGACATATTCGGTGCCGAGTTTGTCAGTGCGGCGCCAGAGCGCCTTACCAAAACCTATCGAGAAACGCTCAACGCGAACACCACAGCGCCGGGCAACCCAGAAATGACCAAATTCATGCACGGTGATAAGCACACCCAGTGCAACGATGAACGAAGCCAAATCCCAGAGAAAACTCAGCATAATACCTTCCGTTAAAGCGTCCTGAATACCAGCAACAACAGGCAAGCAAAGACCGGCACCGCAGCCGTCAGGCTATCAATACGATCTAAAATACCACCGTGTCCTGGAATTAAATGACCGCTGTCCTTAATTCCTGCTTCGCGCTTAAACATGCTCTCAGTTAAGTCGCCGAGCACAGAGGCTAGAGCTGCGACAATAGAGCAAATGAGTAAGGTGACGGGGGCGACGTCGAGATTCGCCCACATACCGTAACCCCATGAGATTACTGCTGCGGTCGCGAGTCCGCCAATAAAACCTTGCCAGGTTTTACCCGGAGAAACCTTCGGCGCCAGCTTATGTTTGCCAAATAATTTGCCAAACATATATGCCCCTGAGTCAGCTCCCCAGACCAGGATCATGACATAGAGCAGCCATATCGCGCCACTGTAATGATTCTCGTCATAGTGCCACGCACGTAACGTCAGCATGCCCCAAAAGAAAGGCACAATGGTTAATACACCGAAAATAATGCGTAACGTTTTAGAGTTTCGCCAGATTGCCGCCGAACCGGGGTAAAATAGCACCAATAATAACGCAACACCCCACCAACCAAGCGAAGCCCAAAGTGAGACTTCAACCAGTGGTTGATGAATATTCCGATGATATTCCGGCAATAGAAAAAGCATCAGCGCCAGCAATAAACCGCACAGCACCGCCAGCCATACCCGCTGCGAGCGAGTGGTAAAACCGCTAAGCTGTCCCCATTCCCACGCCGCCAGCATACAAACTACCAGCGTAACAATGGCGAACCCCACCGGCGGCAACAAAAACAGCGCCGCGATGACTACGGGTATTAAAACAAAAGCAGATATCAGGCGATACTTCAGCAAAAGCGACCCCCATCAGGCTGTTTCATCACCGGGCTCGGTGCCGCCGAAACGACGCTCACGATTAGCAAAGGCATTTAACGCCCCTTCAAAGTCTTGTTCATCGAAATCGGGCCAAAGAACATCTGTAAAGTAAAGTTCGGCATAGGCAATTTGCCAAAGCAAAAAGTTACTAATGCGATGCTCCCCCCCAGTCCTAATTACTAAATCTACAGGGGCCAGTTCATGCATACAGACATGCTGGTTAAGCATCTCTTCATCTATCTGATCCGGTTGCAGGTTTCCTTGCTGCACCTTTTCAGCCAGTTGCCTGACTCCCTGGGCAATATCCCAACGTCCACCGTAGTTCGCCGCAATATTCAGCGTCAGACCGGTATTTCCGGCTGTTAACGCTTCAGATTTACGAATACGTTCTTGCAAACGCGAGTTAAAACGACTGGTATCGCCAATAATACGCAGACGCACGTTATGTCGGTGCAGACTTTTTACTTCGCTATCGAGCGCCCACACAAACAGTTCCATTAACGCACTGACTTCCTGCGCTGGTCGGTTCCAGTTTTCACTACTAAAGGCATACAGCGTTAACGCCTCAATACCGTTGTTGGCCGCAAAAGAGACAGCCCGGCGGACGGATTTTGCCCCGGCTTTATGCCCAAAGGCACGAATCTTCCCTTGCTTTTTTGCCCAGCGACCATTGCCGTCCATAATGATCGCAACATGACGACAGCCATGCGCTGGCAATTTTTCGCTAAGTGGTTGAGTAGCAGACAACATCACGCGTTTTTTATTCCCTGACAGGGTTTACGGTACTCAGGAATACTGAAGCCTATACAAAAAAAAGCCGTGTAAAACCACGGCATACCTGACCTTATAAAGCCAACTACTTACGATCAGATGGCGCAGACTATATCACTGAAGCCCTACGCTAACAAATAGCGCGACTCTCTGTAGCCGGATTATCCTCAGCTTGCGAGACGCATCACCTCTTTTCTGGCGACTTCACGCGCGTTCGCATCAACAGATAACACATCGTCCACACATTGTGGTTCGCGCATATCCATTTTTTCCAGTACGGATAAATTCAACGCAGCGATATCCGTAAAGCGGATTTGTTGCGCAAGAAAAGCAGCAACGGTGATTTCGTTTGCGGCATTCAATGCGGTCGTCGCTGCCTGACCTTGTTCGAACGCCTCCATCGCCAGTTTCAGGCATGGATAACGATCATAATCCGGTGCGGCAAATGTCAACGCACTTAGTTTGCAAAAATCGAGCGGCTTCACGCCAGAGTTCACGCGATTCGGCCATGCCATGGTGTGGGCAATTGGCGTACGCATATCCGGCTCCCCCAGCTGCGCCAGAACGCTGCCGTCCTGATAGCGCACCATTGAGTGAATCACTGACTGCGGGTGAATCAGCACTTCCATCTGGCTGGCGCTGGCGTTAAACAGCCAACGCGCTTCAATGTATTCCAGACCTTTGTTCATCATGGTAGCCGAATCGACAGAAATTTTACGTCCCATCGACCAGTTCGGATGACGGCATGCTTGATCGGGCGTCATTGCTGCCAAATCACGCAAGGGCGTCTCACGGAACGGACCACCAGACCCGGTAAGTAAAATGGACACCACGCCATTTTGCTCAAGGTCAGCGTATCCCAGATTATGCTGGATAGGTTGCGGTAAACTCTGAAAAATGGCGTTGTGTTCGCTATCGACCGGTAATAACTGTGCTTTACTCTGCTTTACTGCGTCCATAAACAGACGTCCGCAGGTGACCAGTGATTCTTTGTTTGCCAGCAAGATGGTTTTACCGGCGCGGATCGCTGCAAGGGTAGGTAACAGGCCAGCAGCGCCCACAATCGCCGCCATCACCTGATCAACATCTTCAAGCGCCGCCATATCGCAGGCAGCTTGTTGCCCGCTTAAGACTTCGGTGCGGCTACCCTGTTGCTGTAGCATCGTTTTAAGAAGTTTCGCACTCGCTTCATCGTCCATAACGGCATAGCGGGGAGAGAACTCCAGGCACTGTTCTACCATGCGAGTGACATTTTTGCCTGCCACCAGCGCAACTACGCGGAAGTGTTCGGGATTATGGCGCACCACGTCCAGCGTGCTGCAACCAATCGAGCCGGTCGAGCCCAGAATGGTGAGTTGCTTCATGAAACATCCAGAGTTGAGACAGAATAAAAAGCAAAACGCCGCCAGCCGATCCGCAAGGATCTACTGAGCGGCGTTTTTTGTCGTTCAAGAAATCAGAACTGCATCAGTTCTGCTTCTTTGTCTGCCAGCGCCGCTTCAATTTTCTTGATTGCAGCATCAGTCAGTTTCTGTACATCGTCCTGAGAACGGCGATCGTCGTCTTCGCTGATCTCTTTTTCTTTCAACAGTGCTTTCACTTTGTCGTTCGCATCACGACGCACGTTACGTACTGCAACTCGCGCCTGTTCAGCTTCGCCACGAACGATTTTGGTCAGATCTTTACGACGCTCTTCCGTCAGCGGCGGCAGCGGAACACGAATGTCGCTACCCGCAGAGTTCGGGTTCAGGCCGAGATCGGACGCCATAATCGCTTTTTCAACGGCCGGAGACATTGAACGGTCAAACACGTTGATTTTCAGAGTACGGGAATCTTCTACCGTTACGCTTGCCAGCTGACGCAGCGGCGTTGGCGTGCCGTAATATTCCACGACAATGCCATCCAGCAGGCTGGGAGAAGCACGACCCGTGCGTATTTTGCTGATTTGGGTTTTGAACGCTTCAACGCATTTGTCCATGCGTACTTCAGCATCTTTTCTGATATCGCTAATCACGTTACGAATCCTTGAAAACTTGTCTCAGTCAGACCAGACAGTCACACACAGTGGAAGTGTGCTAAGTATAGCCCTGATTAAACATATTACGGGTAATTGTCTGGATTATTAGGCTATTTTATTTGCCATTTTGGCCCCGGGCAGTGCTCGCCATCCTCACGTACTTATGTACGCTCCGGTTGCTGCGAGCTGGCCGTGACCAGACTGCCTGCAACAATAACGCCTTATAATCAGACTTACGCCCCCGCGATACTTATGCGGAATCTTACCCTTATTTATCCATCACGGGAATTATTCCGTGATTAATGTTCCTTCTTTTTCACCCATTACCACACGGCGCAGTGCACCCGGTTTGTTCATGTTGAAAACACGAATCGGTAATTTGTGGTCACGAGCCAGCGTAAAGGCCGCCAGGTCCATGACTTTCAGCTCTTTTTCCAGCACTTCGCTGTAAGTCAGCTGCTCATACATAGTTGCAGTTGGATCTTTCGCTGGATCAGCGGTAAACACACCATCAACTTTGGTCGCTTTCAGCACCACATCGGCTTCAATTTCGATACCACGCAGGCAAGCTGCGGAGTCAGTGGTGAAGAATGGATTACCCGTACCGGCGGAGAGGATCACCACACGGTTGTTACGCAACAGGCTGATTGCTTCTGCCCAGCTGTAACTGTCGCACACGCCATTCAACGGAATAGCGGACATCAGACGAGCGTTCACATAGGCGCGGTGCAGTGCATCACGCATTGCCAGACCGTTCATTACGGTAGCCAGCATCCCCATGTGGTCGCCCACAACGCGGTTCATACCCGCTTTCGCCAGACCAGCGCCACGGAACAGGTTACCCCCACCAATCACCACACCAACCTGAATACCCAGTTCAACCAGCTCTTTGATTTCCTGAGCCATGCGATCCAGTATGCTTGCATCAATACCGAAGCCTTCCGTGCCCTGCAGAGCTTCGCCACTCAACTTAAGCAGAATGCGTTTATAGACGGGTTTTGCATTGGTAGCCATGTTTCTTTCCTGAGACTGTCAACGATTGAAATGAATTAATACTAGCGACATTGTACGTCGCTTTTCAGCGCAGCCCCATAAGGGTTAGCTGAATTTACAAGATGGGCGCAAAAAGAAGCCGCCCTCAGGCGGCTCCTTTTCGATAATTAAGACTGCTTGGACATCGCAGCAACTTCTGCTGCAAAGTCAGTCTCAACTTTCTCGATGCCTTCACCTACTTCGAAGCGGATGAAGCCAGTCACTTCAGCGTTATGCTCTTTCAGCAGCTGACCAACAGTTTTTGCCGGTTCCATAACGAACGGCTGACCGGTCAGAGAAACTTCGCCGGTGAATTTCTTCATGCGGCCTTCAACCATTTTCTCTGCGATTTCTTTCGGCTTACCAGACTGCATCGCGATGTCCAGCTGTACCTGGTATTCTTTCTCTACCACTTCAGCGGATACATCTTCTGGTTTGATGAATTCTGGTTTGCTTGCAGCAACGTGCATAGCGATGTGTTTAACCAGCTCTTCGTCAGCGCCTTTAGCAGCAACCAGAACGCCAATACGCGCACCGTGCTGATAAGAACCCAGAACATCGCCTTCCAGCGCAGCAACGCGGCGAATGTTGATGTTTTCACCAATTTTCGCTACCAGCGCAACACGTTCTTCTTCGAACTGTGCTTTCAGAACTTCAACGTCAGTGATTTTGCCAGCTACAGCTGCGTCCAGAACTTTGTCTGCGAACGCCTGGAAACCAGCGTCTTTCGCTACGAAGTCAGTCTGGCAGTTAACTTCCAGAATGATGCCGTAGTTGCCGTCGATTTTGGTTTTGATCACGCCGTCAGCAGCAACGTTGCCTGCTTTTTTCGCTGCTTTAATAGCACCGGACTTACGCATGTTTTCGATTGCCAGCTCGATGTCGCCGTTAGCTTCAGTCAGTGCTTTTTTGCAATCCATCATGCCTGCGCCAGTACGCTCACGCAGCTCTTTTACCAGGGATGCGGTAATTTCAGCCATTCTAAAATCCTCGGAGATGTGATCTGCCCGGCGTTAAACCGCACAGATATAAAAGTGAAAAAGGGGGCCATATGCAGGCCCCCTAACCAAACGTGTACTACCTGGTCTATAAGGGCTCTCCCCCCTTCATATTTCGCGCCGCAGATGCGTTGTCTTCGCTCGATCATCCCGGTCACTTACTGATGTAAGCTCCCGGGAATTCTCGAGCTTGCCGCCTTTCTGCAACTCGAACTATTTTGGGGGAGTTATCAAGCCTTATTACTCAGCTTCTACGAAGCTTTCTTCCGCCTGGGAAGCCAGATCCTGAGAACGGCCTTCACGTACGGTTGCAGCAACAGCGCCCAGGTACAGGGTCACAGCACGGATTGCGTCGTCGTTACCCGGGATAACGAAGTCAACACCGTCCGGATCAGAGTTGGTATCAACGATAGCAAATACCGGAATACCCAGGTTGTTTGCTTCTTTGATAGCAATGTGTTCGTGGTCAGCATCGATTACAAACAGAGCGTCCGGCAGACCGCCCATGTCTTTGATACCGCCCAGGCTGTTTTCCAGTTTCTCCAGCTCACGAGTGCGCATCAGCGCTTCTTTCTTGGTCAGCTTTTCGAAAGTACCGTCCTGAGACTGAGTTTCCAGGTCTTTCAGACGTTTGATGGACTGACGAACGGTTTTCCAGTTAGTCAGCATACCGCCCAGCCAGCGATGGTTCACGAAGAACTGGTCGCAGCTCAGAGCAGCGTCTTTCACCGCTTCGCTTGCAGCGCGTTTAGTACCAACGAAAAGGATTTTACCTTTGCGAGAAGCAATCTTGTTCAGTTCAGCCAGAGCTTCGTTGAACATCGGTACAGTTTTCTCAAGGTTGATGATGTGAACTTTGTTACGCGCACCGAAGATGAACGGCTTCATTTTCGGGTTCCAGTAACGGGTCTGGTGACCGAAGTGAACACCAGCCTTGAGCATGTCGCGCATGGAAACAGTTGCCATGATTAAAACCTCTATATAAAAGTTGGGGTTATGCCTCCACGTATCCCATATTACCGACCCCAAAGGGCACCCCGGAATATGTGCCGATACGTGTGTGTTGTTACACAAAGTGAGATTGTCGCTTCCGTCCAGTCTGTGTATACGAAATGGATCGGAAGTCCGGCGCGCTTTATACCACAAATACGTCGCGGACACCAATAATTGTTGGCGCTGTGTACAGCACCAGACGATGAATTTTCTATTATAGAAAACGTTCAGTGGCACGTTTGGCGAAATTCAGAATGATTCTCAATTTGCCCGGGTGTGATACCATTGACAGCACTTACATATATATTGTCGGTATCACCGACGCTGATGGACAGAATTAATGGCTATCTCAATCAAGACCCCTGAAGATATCGAAAAAATGCGCGTCGCTGGCCGCCTGGCTGCCGAAGTGCTGGAGATGATCGAACCCTATGTTAAACCGGGCGTCAGCACCGGTGAGCTGGATCGCATCTGTAATGATTACATTGTTAATGAACAACACGCGGTTTCTGCCTGCCTCGGCTATCATGGTTATCCGAAATCTGTTTGCATCTCTATTAATGAAGTGGTGTGCCACGGTATTCCGGACGATGCCAAGCTGCTGAAAGATGGCGACATCGTTAACATCGATGTCACCGTTATTAAGGATGGTTTCCACGGCGATACCTCGAAAATGTTTATCGTCGGTAAGCCGACCATCATGGGCGAACGCCTGTGCCGCATCACACAAGAGAGCCTGTATCTGGCGCTGCGTATGGTGAAACCAGGCATCAATCTGCGCGAAATCGGTGCTGCGATTCAGAAATTTGTCGAAGCAGAAGGCTTCTCTGTCGTTCGTGAATATTGCGGGCACGGTATTGGTCGCGGCTTCCATGAAGAACCGCAGGTGCTGCACTATGACTCCCCTGAAACCAACGTCGTGCTGAAACCAGGGATGACATTTACTATCGAGCCAATGGTCAACGCGGGTAAAAAAGAGATCCGCACCATGAAAGATGGCTGGACGGTAAAAACCAAAGATCGCAGCTTGTCTGCACAATACGAGCATACTATTGTGGTGACTGATAACGGCTGCGAAATTCTGACGTTACGCAAGGATGACACCATCCCGGCGATAATCTCGCACGACGAATAAGAGGAAGACAAACGCAAAAATGCCTGATGCATCCTACCTTCTCCATTTGCAAGGAGTTGTAGGCTGGATAAGGCGTTCACGCCGCATCCGGCATGAACAAAGCGCACTTTGTCAACAATCTGAAGCCGGCGAATGCCGGCTTTTTTAATGTGATAATGTAATCTTATGGGTGGCGCACGATGAATACCCTTCCAGAACAGTACGCAAATACCGCTCTCCCCACCCTGCCCGGTCAACCGCAAAATCCATGCGCCTGGCCCCGTGATGAATTAACTGTCTGTGGGATAAAAGCCCATATTGATACCTTCCAGCGTTGGCTAGGTGATGCCTTTGATAGTGGGATTTCCGCTGAACAATTGATTGAAGCTCGCACCGAGTTTATCGACCAGCTCATGCAACGGTTATGGATTGAAGCAGGATTCAGCCAGATCGCCGATCTGGCGCTGGTTGCCGTCGGTGGTTATGGTCGTGGCGAGCTGCATCCGCTTTCAGACGTCGATTTACTGATCTTAAGCCGTAAAAAACTTCCGGACGATCAGGCGCAAAAAGTGGGCGAGCTGTTAACGCTGCTCTGGGATGTGAAGCTGGAAGTCGGTCATAGCGTGCGCACGCTTGAAGAGTGCATACTGGAAGGATTATCAGATTTAACCGTCGCCACCAACCTGATCGAATCCCGCTTGTTAATTGGCGATGTAGCGCTATTTCTCGAACTGCAAAAGCATATTTTCAGCGAAGGATTCTGGCCGTCCGATAAGTTTTGCGCGGCGAAAGTTGAAGAACAAAACCAGCGCCACCAGCGTTATCACGGCACCAGCTACAATCTTGAACCAGACATCAAAAGCAGCCCCGGCGGCTTGCGCGATATCCACACTCTGCAATGGGTGGCCCGCCGCCATTTTGGCGCAACATCACTCGATGAAATGGTCGGATTTGGCTTCTTAACGTCTGCGGAACGTGCAGAGCTAAATGAGTGTTTGCATATTCTCTGGCGAATTCGCTTCGCCCTGCATTTGGTGGTCAACCGTTACGATAATCGCCTGTTATTTGATCGCCAGCTTAGCGTTGCCCAGCGTCTGAATTACGGTGGTGAAGGTAACGAGCCAGTCGAACAGATGATGAAGGATTATTTTCGCGTTACGCGCCGCGTTAGCGAACTTAACCATATGCTATTGCAACTGTTCGACGAGGCTATCCTCGCCCTTCCCGCCGACGAAAAACCACGTCCAATAGACGATGAATTTCAGCTACGCGGCACGCTTATCGATCTGCGCGATGAAACGCTGTTTATGCGCCAACCAGAAGCGATATTACGCATGTTCTATACCATGGTGCGCAACAGTGCGATCACCGGCATTTACTCCACCACACTGCGCCAGTTACGTCATGCCCGTCGCCATCTGCAACAACCGCTGTGCAATATTCCTGAAGCGCGAAAGCTATTTTTGAGCATTCTGCGTCACCCTGGTTCGGTGCGTCGTGGACTGTTACCGATGCATCGCCATAGCGTGCTCGGTGCCTATATGCCGCAATGGTCGCATATCGTCGGGCAGATGCAGTTTGACCTGTTCCACGCCTACACGGTGGATGAACATACTATTCGCGTGATGTTGAAACTGGAGAGTTTTGCCAGTGAAGAAACGCGCCAGCGCCATCCGTTGTGTGTGGATGTCTGGCCGCGATTGCCGTCACCTGAGCTTATCTTTATCGCCGCACTGTTTCACGATATCGCCAAAGGGCGTGGCGGCGACCACTCTATACTCGGCGCACAAGACGTATTGCATTTTGCCGAACTCCACGGGCTGAACTCGCGCGAAACGCAACTGGTAGCCTGGCTGGTTCGCCAGCACTTGCTGATGTCGGTCACCGCCCAACGCCGCGATATTCAGGATCCGGAAGTCATCAAACAGTTTGCCGAAGAAGTGCAAACGGAAACCCGGCTGCGCTATCTGGTATGCCTGACAGTGGCCGATATTTGCGCCACCAACGAAACACTATGGAATAGCTGGAAGCAAAGCCTGCTGCGCGAACTCTATTTCGCCACCGAAAAACAGCTACGACGCGGGATGCAAAACACGCCGGATATGCGCGAACGGGTTCGCCATCACCAGCTTCAGGCGCTGGCGCTGCTGCGCATGGACAATATCGACGAAGAGGCGCTGCACCAGATTTGGTCGCGCTGTCGCGCTAACTATTTTGTCCGCCATAGCCCAAATCAACTGGCCTGGCATGCGCGCCATTTATTACAGCATGATTTAAGCAAACCGCTGGTATTGCTTAGCCCGCAGGCTACGCGTGGAGGCACCGAGATTTTTATCTGGAGCCCGGACCGCCCCTATCTGTTTGCCGCCGTCTGTGCCGAATTAGACCGCCGCAATTTAAGTGTTCACGACGCACAAATTTTCACTACCCGCGACGGAATGGCAATGGATACCTTCATCGTGCTGGAACCAGATGGCAGCCCGCTGTCCGCAGATCGCCATGAAGTCATTCGTTTTGGACTTGAGCAGGTGCTGACGCAAAGTAGCTGGCAGCCACCACAGCCGCGTCGTCAACCGGCCAAACTACGTCACTTTACTGTTGAAACCGAAGTGACGTTTTTGCCTACCCATACCGACCGAAAATCATTCCTTGAGCTTATCGCTCTCGACCAACCTGGTCTGCTGGCCCGAGTTGGGAAAATTTTTGCCGATCTGGGAATTTCGCTTCATGGCGCCCGAATTACAACCATTGGCGAGCGAGTAGAAGATTTATTCATAATCGCTACCGCTGATCGGCGCGCACTTAATAACGAGTTGCAGCAGGAAGTGCATCAGCGGTTGACAGAGGCCCTCAATCCAAACGATAAAGGGTGATGTGTTTACTGATATGAAAAGAGTTTAACAATGCAGCAGTTACAGAACATTATTGAAACCGCTTTTGAACGCCGTGCCGAGATCACGCCAGCCAATGCAGACACCGTTACCCGCGAAGCGGTAAATCAGGTGATCGCCCTGCTGGATTCCGGCGCACTGCGTGTAGCGGAAAAAATTGACGGTCAGTGGGTGACGCATCAGTGGTTGAAAAAAGCGGTGCTGCTCTCTTTCCGTATTAATGATAATCAGGTGATCGAAGGGGCAGAAAGCCGCTACTTCGATAAAGTGCCGATGAAATTCGCTAACTACGATGAAGCACGTTTCCAGAAAGAAGGCTTCCGCGTAGTGCCACCAGCGGCAGTGCGTCAGGGCGCATTTATCGCCCGTAATACCGTGCTGATGCCATCTTATGTCAACATCGGCGCATATGTTGATGAAGGCACGATGGTTGATACCTGGGCCACCGTCGGTTCCTGTGCGCAGATTGGTAAAAACGTGCATCTGTCTGGCGGCGTAGGCATTGGTGGCGTGCTGGAGCCGCTGCAGGCTAACCCGACCATTATTGAAGATAACTGCTTCATCGGCGCACGCTCTGAAGTGGTTGAAGGGGTGATTGTCGAAGAAGGTTCCGTCATCTCTATGGGCGTATACATCGGTCAAAGCACCCGTATTTACGACCGTGAAACCGGCGAAATCCATTACGGTCGCGTACCGGCAGGTTCTGTGGTGGTATCCGGCAACCTGCCGTCGAAAGATGGCAAATACAGCCTCTACTGTGCGGTTATCGTTAAGAAAGTTGACGCGAAAACTCGCGGTAAAGTTGGTATTAACGAACTGCTGCGTACCATCGACTAAAAGTATGCACACGGGCAGCACGACGCTGCCCGATTTTTTGCAGGGATGAGCAATGATTTCACGCCGACGATTTTTGCAGGCTGCCGCCGCGACGTTAGCCGCGGGCTCAGGTTTCGGTTATATGCATTACTGGGAACCTGGCTGGCTTGAATTAATCCGTCACCGCCTCGCCTTTTTTAAAGACAACGTTGCACCTTTCAAAATCCTTTTTCTGGCAGATCTCCATTACTCTCGTTTTGTTCCTCTAAGCCTGATTTCTGACGCGATTGCTCTTGGCGTAGCACAAAAGCCCGATTTGATATTGCTGGGCGGCGATTACGTATTATTTGATATGCCGCTGAATTTTCCGGCGTTTGCTGACGTACTCTCCCCCCTTGCCGAATGTGCGCCGACGTTTGCCTGCTTCGGCAACCACGATCGCCCTGTTGGTACAGAGAAAAATCGCTTAATTGGCGAGGCGTTGCAATCGGCGGGCATCACGGTGTTGGTTAACCAGGCAACCGTGATTGCCACGCCGAACAGGCAATTCGAACTGATAGGCACTGGTGATTTATGGGCCGGACAATGCAAACCGCCTCCCGCCAGCGAAGCCAATCTGCCACGACTGGTGTTGGCGCATAATCCCGACAGCAAAGAAGTCATGCGTAATGAAAAGTGGGATCTGATGCTTTGTGGTCACACTCACGGCGGTCAGTTACACGTGCCATTAGTTGGCGAACCTTTTGCGCCAGTTAAAGATAAACGCTATGTCGCAGGGTTAAACGCTTTTGGCGAACGACACATCTACACGACTCGAGGTGTGGGAAGTTTGTATGGCTTGCGTCTGAACCGCCGTCCGGAAGTGACAATGCTGGAACTGGTGTAGAACATGAATGATATCGCCAGAATAAAGCAGGTAATTTTTTTAATTTTACGCCATGATAGAAGTCTGGAAGAAAAAGGCTTTCTGCGATCACAGTCGAGCCGGGCGGGCCAGGCCAAATGCTAAGATAAGCACAATTTACTGACTCATTTTGAGGTAACGCTATGTACGACAATCTGAAAAGTCTGGGTATTACCAATCCTGAAGAAATTGATCGTTACAGCCTCCGGCAGGAAGCCAACAACGATATTCTGAAAATCTATTTTCAGAAAGACAAAGGCGAGTTTTTCGCTAAAAGCGTGAAGTTTAAATATCCGCGTCAGCGCAAAACAGTGGTCGCCGATGGTGTGGGTCAGGGTTATAAAGAAGTGCAGGAGATCAGCCCGAATCTGCGTTATATCATTGATGAACTTGATCAAATCTGCCAGCGTGATCGTAGCGAAGTTGATCTTAAGCGTAAGATCCTCGACGACTTACGTCATCTGGAGTCAGTAGTAACCAATAAGATCAGCGAGATTGAAGCCGATCTGGAAAAACTGACGCGTAAATAATCCCGAACTGACGGTTAGCTCGGGCAATCCCCTCTTCTTCGGGGTGAGGGGAACAAGCCAGCGCCGCCTCGACCTTAACGCATAACCTACCGCTCTTCATCCAGTTGCAACGCAACATACAGCAGCAACCTGTCATCAAAATTGCCCAAATCCAGCCCGGTCAGTTCCGATATACGATTAAGCCTATACTCCAGAGTATTGCGATGGATAAACAGCGCCTTTGACGTTGCCAGCGGCTGCACATTATGGCGAAACCACGCTGCCAGCGTCCGCCGCAGCAAGCCATTATTATCCATCGCTTTTAGCCGTGCCAGAGGACGCGCCAGTTCGTTGGCTTGCCAGTCGCCACGTAAACTGTCGAGTAATACTGGCAGCATCAGATCCTGATAAAAATAGCAGCGACTTTCTGGCATCCGCTGTTTACCCACGACCATCGTTGTTTTCGCCGTGCGATAAGAACGCGCAATACTGCCAGCGCCGGTAAAATAATTGCCCAGTGACACGCGAAAACGCAGCTGGCCGTACTCCTTCATACGAGTAATAAGTTGCTCTACTCGCTTACGATGGTCTTCCGCATCCCAGCGCCCAAACGTATTCAACGCCGGTTTCAGCACCACCATTTCGGTTAGCGAGACTATCGCCACCAGATTGTTGCGTTCCGGCGTGGTGAGTGCATTTTGCAGTTGCTGTAGTTCCGCCATCGCGCTGTCCACGCCAAGCTGGCCGCTATCGACCTCGACAATGGCCACCACGCGGGGTTGATTGAGATCGATACCCAGTCGTTGCGCCCATTCGGTTAACGCTGGCGTATTTTCTTCAGCCTGAATCAGATGCATGACTAACTCTTCACGCAGTCGGCTATCCTGCGCCAGCAGGTGCATCAACCGCGACTGTTCCAGCATCATCTCCGCCGTCATACAGACCAGTTCACCATATTTGCGCAAATGCTCCGGTTCACCGGTCAGGCCGATAACGCCGACAATCTCGCCTTCCAGCCGTAACGGCAGGTTAATCCCCTGACGTACACCGTGCAGATGGCGCGCTACCGCATCATCGATATCGACCACCCGCCCTTGCGACAGTACCAGTAATGCACCTTCGTGCAATTCACCAATACGCTCACGATCGCCGCTGCCGATAATTCGCCCGCGAGCATCCATTACGTTGATATTGGTATCGATGATGCGCATGGTACGCGCCACGATATCCTGCGCCATTTTGGTATCAAGATGCCAGCCAGCCATAAGCCCTCCGTTGTGCACGGTTTAGCATAAGGAAGTACGCAACGCACGGCATTGTGCAAATGCACAAAGGACGACGGAGAAATATGGAGTTGTGGAGGGGGTCACAAATTGAAAAGAGAACCCCTTCCCGTTTACAGGAAGGGGTTGAGGGAGATTACTGCATTAACAAGTAGATGGTGCTATCGCCACGCTGAATGTTCAGCGCCAGCACTGACGGCTTGCTGTCGAGAACTTTACGCAGTTCAGCGATGTTTTTCACTGTCTGCTGGTTCGCGCCAATAATCACATCACCTTTTTTCAGGCCAATCTGCGCAGCCGGAGTACCGGTTTTCACGTTGTTCACGACCACGCCCTGATCTTTGCCTTTGTTGCTCATTTCAGCGCCTTCAATACCATTGAAGATAGAGCTGGAATCAACTTGATTCTGGCTGCTCTGCTGCAGTTCCAGATTCACGTTGACCTGCTTACCATCGCGCAGCAAGCCCAGGGTCAGTTTGCTGCCCACCGGCATAGTACCCACCTGAGCACGCAGTGCGGCAAAGCTGCTGATCGGCTTACCGTTCAGTGAAGTGATCACATCACCCGCTTTAATACCCGCTTTTGCAGCGGAGGAATTCGGCAGAACCTGGCTTACGAAAGCGCCACGCTGGGCGTCAACTTTCATCGCTTTCGCCAGTTCAGAGTTCAGCTCAGTCCCCATAATGCCCAACTCACCGCGTTTCACCTGGCCGTATTCCACCATCTGTGAGGTCAGGTTTTTCACCATGTTGCTCGGGATAGCAAAACCGATACCGATGTTACCGCCGTCTGGTGCAAGGATCGCGGTGTTAATACCGATCAGTTCACCGTTCAGGTTAACCAGCGCACCACCGGAGTTACCCCGGTTGATTGCTGCGTCCGTCTGGATGAAGTTTTCGTAGTTTTCGGCGTTCAGACCGCTACGCCCCAGTGCAGAGACGATACCGGAAGTTACCGTCTCGCCCAGACCAAACGGATTACCGATAGCGACGGTATAATCACCCACGCGCAGCGCATCGGAATCCGCCATCTTAATCGCGGTCAGGTTTTTCGGGTTCTGGATCTGGATCAGCGCGATATCAGAGCGCGGATCTTTGCCGACCATCTTCGCGTCGAACTTACGGCCATCGCTCAGTTGAACTTTAATGACCGTCGCGTTATCGACAACGTGGTTGTTAGTCACGACATAGCCTTTATCGGCATCAATGATGACGCCAGAACCCAGCGCCATGAATTTTTGTTGCTGGCCACCGCCGTTACCACCTTGTCCACCGCCCTGACAGAACGGGGAGCTCTGGAACGGAGAACCTTCCTGGCAGAACGGGGAATCATCACCGAAGAACTGCTGGAAATTACGCGGCATACGCGGCGTATTAACGGTTGTGCTACCTTCTACGTTAATGCTGACCACTGAAGGCATCACCTTTTCGAGCATCGGTGCAAGGCTTGGCATCTGCTGGGCTGTCGTTGCTGAAGAAGTCTCAGCCGCCGTTGCAGAGAGCGGAGATAACGCCAAACCTAAACTCAGAGCCAGTGCACTCAGTGCTAATGTGGTTTTTTTCATGTATTTCAGTCTCGATTAACAGATAACGCAAAATTGCTGTGTTCTTCAGATTCGTTTTATAGCGCGAAGTTCCGAACTAAAGTTTCTGCAAAAAGTAAAAATTTATTGTCCGTCTTTACAAAAGCCTGGTTATTGTTCTACGGCCATCAGACGTCGGTATTCATCCCACGCATAAAGGTCTGTCATACCGCTGATATAATCCTGTAACAGCCGGCAGCGGTAATAATATTCCCATAGCGGGAGCTCAGGTGAATCTGACGATAATTTACTGACAGCCTCAACATAGGCCAACCGATGGCGCGTTGAGAGCTTATGGAATAAACGCGTTTCAATGGGGAAACGTTTCACACGCTCTTTTTCAACAAGTTCGGTAAAGTCTGATAACGACATGTTTAACAACGGTCGATATATCTCTAATAAACCGCTAATCACCCGGTAGCCCTGCAATTCAAGCTGCTCGACATCTGGATGGCTAAACACATGTTTTACAGCGACATTTTTATATAACTTCAGCAACTGGCTACATTCGCTGGCATCTTCTAACAGTGCATGATTAAAGGTTCCGGCAAAAATTTCAGGTAAGTTATCAATAAATCGTTGTGCCGCATACGGCACCAGTTTATTTAAGGTATTTACGCGTAAATACATAAAAAACTGATCTTCCGTGCTACGACTTAAGCTATTTGAGCGCGATTTTTCCCAGGCATTTTCTACCACCTGCGCAAACAGCGAGCCGTTCTCATGCTGGCCCCACGCTTCATGCAGATGATGATAAAGCTGTTCAACGGTAAATATTCTTTTTTCTACCGCATCTTCAAGATCAGCCACACAATAAGATATATCGTCGGCCGCTTCCATAATCCACGTTAATGGGAAGCGACTGTAAAGCGCTAAATTAAGTTCTTTACGTAAACGCGCAATATAGAATTCTTCAGAAAGGTAATAGCCCGGCTTTTTCATTAAATAATCGTGAGTCGCGGGCGTTTCGCCACGCCACCACGCCGGACGGGTATATTTTAAAATACCGCCTACCTGGGCCCAGGTAAGATTCATCCGCATCAATGTATGCACCAGACGAATACCCTGTGCGTTACCTTCAAAATGACATAAGTCCTGACGAATTTTTCGCCGCAGCTCGTTGAGCGGCTCCTCCCCTTCCCTCAATCGCAACGCTGCCACGCTACAGCGATCGTCGGTTAATGGCTGACTTTCGGCATCCGCCGGGTACAAGCGCTGACGGAACCAGTCATTAATGGCTGCCTCGCCGAAATGACCAAACGGCGGATTTCCTATGTCATGCATCAGGCACGACATTTCGACAATGCTTTCAAACGGCCCGGTCAACTCGTCCAGACCGTAAGCCTCCAGCAATTTAAGCTCTTTCAGGCGGCTTAAAATCTCTTTAGCGATATAACGCCCCACCTGCTGAACTTCCATAGAATGGGTAAGACGCGTGCGCACGGCAGCATTGCGCTCAAGTGGGAAGACCTGGGTCTTTTGTTGCAGACGGCGAATCGCCGGGGAGTTGATAATACGCCCGCGATCACTCTCGAAGATCCGCAGGATCTCATGTTCAGTTTTAACGCCCTGCGGTGAACGATAACGACGATGCCAGTTTATTTTATTTCGGAAATCAATCTGTGCCATGTCCTCTCCCGCGTGAGAAATACGCTTCCCCTCAAGCGCATGATAAACTATGCCTTCAAATCGAGCTTATCGCGAGTAAATCTATGAAAATCGGCATCATTGGTGCAATGGAAGAAGAAGTTACGCTGCTGCGTGACAAAATCGAAAACCGTCAAACTATCAGCCTGGGCGGTTGCGAAATCTATACCGGCCAACTGAACGGAACCGAGGTTGCGCTTCTGAAATCAGGCATTGGTAAAGTCGCAGCGGCGCTGGGTGCAACTCTGCTGCTGGAACACTGCAAGCCTGATGTGATTATTAACACCGGTTCCGCGGGTGGCCTGGCGCCAACGCTGAAAGTGGGCGATATCGTTGTCTCGGACGAAGCACGTTATCACGACGCGGATGTCACGGCGTTTGGCTATGAATACGGTCAACTGCCTGGCTGCCCTGCGGGCTTCAAAGCTGACGATAAACTGATCGCTGCCGCCGAATCCTGCATTGCCGAACTGAATCTTAACGCTGTACGTGGCCTGATTGTTAGCGGCGACGCTTTCATCAACGGCTCTGTTGGTCTGGCGAAAATCCGCCACAATTTCCCGCAGGCCATTGCAGTCGAAATGGAAGCGACGGCTATCGCTCACGTTTGCCACAATTTTAACGTCCCGTTTGTGGTGGTGCGCGCCATCTCTGACGTCGCCGATCAACAGTCTCACCTTAGCTTCGACGAGTTCCTGGCCGTTGCTGCCAAACAGTCCAGCCTGATGGTTGAGTCACTGGTGCAGAAACTGGCTCATGGCTAAGTCACTATTCAGGGCGCTGGTCGCCCTGTCTTTTCTTGCGCCACTGTGGCTCAACGCCGCGCCGCGTGTCATCACACTTTCCCCCGCTAACACCGAACTCGCATTTGCCGCCGGGATCACGCCGGTAGCGGTCAGCAGTTATTCCGACTATCCGCCAGAAGCACAGAAAATAGAGCAGGTTTCCACCTGGCAAGGGATGAATCTGGAACGTATTGTGGCGCTAAAACCCGATCTGGTCGTAGCCTGGCGCGGGGGTAACGCCGAGCGGCAAGTTGACCAGCTTGCTTCGCTGGGAATAAAAGTGATGTGGGTCGATGCGACAAGCATTGAACAAATTGCCGATGCGTTACGTCAACTGGCCCCGTGGAGTCCGCAACCTGACAAGGCCGAGAAAGCCGCGCAAACCTTGCTGGAACAGTATGCACAACTCAAAGCTAAATTCGCCGACAAACCTAAAAAACGTGTTTTCTTACAATTCGGCATTAATCCGCCCTTCACCAGCGGAAAAGAGTCGATTCAGAACCAGGTACTGGAAGTTTGCGGTGGAGAAAACATCTTTAAAAACAGCCATGTTCCCTGGCCGCAGGTGAGCCGCGAACAGGTATTAGCACGCGCGCCACAGGCTATTGTCATCACTGGCGGATCGGACCAAACTCCTAAAATCGAGCAATACTGGGGTGAACAGCTCAAAATTCCCATTATTCCTCTCACAAGTGACTGGTTTGAACGTGCAAGCCCACGTATTATCCTCGCTGCACAACAACTCTGTAATGCGCTTTCACAAGTGGATTAGCGCCTGACCTTTTCAGGTGCTCAGTGGGGATTGAACAATGCTCGTCTATTGGCTGGATATAGTCGGCACAGCGGTATTTGCCATCTCCGGCGTTTTACTTGCCGGAAAATTGCGTATGGACCCTTTTGGCGTCCTGGTATTAGGCGTGGTTACCGCAGTAGGCGGTGGAACCATTCGTGACATGGCGCTGGATCACGGTCCGGTATTTTGGGTGAAAGACCCTACCGATCTGGTCGTTGCAATGGTAACCAGCATGCTGACGATCGTCCTGGTACGCCAGCCAAGACGCTTGCCGAAATGGATGCTGCCGGTGCTGGATGCTGTTGGGTTGGCAGTATTTGTTGGCATTGGCGTCAACAAAGCCTTTAATGCGGATGCGGGTCCATTGATTGCGGTATGTATGGGCGTTATTACGGGCGTTGGCGGCGGGATCATTCGCGATGTACTGGCGCGCGAAATCCCCATGATTTTACGTACAGAAATCTACGCAACAGCCTGTATTATCGGCGGTATTGTCCACGCTACGGCTTATTATACGTTTTCCGTCCCGTTAGAAACGGCCAGTATGATGGGGATGGTGGTAACGCTATTGATTCGACTGGCAGCTATCCGTTGGCATCTTAAACTGCCGACGTTTGCGCTGGATGAGAATGGGCGTTAAAGAGAGTAGATGTGCCGGATAGTTTATCCGGCACATTAACAGCAGATTAGATGCTGAAGGAAGAACCGCAACCGCAGGTGCTTTTCGCGTTCGGGTTGGTCACGATGAAACGAGAACCTTCCAGTCCTTCAGTATAATCAACGGAACCACCAACCAGATATTGCAGGCTCATCGGGTCAACCACCAGGCCAACGCCCTGTTTTTCAATGGTCATATCGCCTTCGTTCACCTGATCATCAAAGGTGAAACCATACTGGAAGCCGCTGCAACCGCCACCGGTGATATACACGCGTAATTTCAGATTCGGGTTATCTTCGTCAGCGATCAGGCTTTTAACTTTGTTGGCTGCTGCGTCGGTAAACTCCAGCGGCAGTGCTACGTCATCACTCATATTTTGCTCCAAACGACATCGGCAATTGGGCAAATTCTAACCCAATAATAATCGCCATTATCTAATACCCTGGTATTTCGTTCAAGTATTCTCGCTGGCGACAGCGGCCTTGCTTCGCGCCAGTTGCTCCGCTTCCTGTTTTGCCAGCGTGCGCGCAAGAATCGCCGAGTATAGCGGTTTTCCGCCGGTAAATTGTGCTAATAGTGTTGCGCCAAGACCGGTAATAATCATTGGCAAAATGAGCTGATAGTTATCTGTCATCTCTAATACCAGAATGATCCCCGTTAACGGCGCGCGAATGGACGCCGCCAGTAACGCGCCCATTCCGGCAATAGCAAAGGTGCCTGCTTCAAGGTGATATTGCGGAAACAGTTCAACGGCAACCATCCCGAACGCGGTTCCCAGCACGGTACCCAGCGCCAGCATCGGGGCAAAAATACCGCCCGGCGCGCCGGAAGAGAAACAGAGTAAGGTGGTGATGACCCGCGCGACAAAGATAAATACCAGCATTCCCATGCTGAAGTTCCCCGCCGTGGCGATAGGAATCAGGTTAAAACCACCGCCTGAGGTTTCAGGAGCGACAAAACCCAGCAGCCCACACAAACCACCAATCGCACCGCCCATCAGTACCCATTTGGTTATATTGCCGCCGTGTACGCGGTGTAGTAAATCCTGCATCCCCAGCACCCATTTATTAAAAATAGGGCCGAAGATGCCAAAAATAATACCGAGGATCAGATAAAGCCACAGCGTATTGAGCGGCGCGTCAGAAAGTTTACCGACGTCAATAAGTGCAACTTCGTGGTTAAATACCCGGTACATAATGGTCGACATAATGACGCCAATAAATACCGCTTTAATCGAAATTAGCGTATAGCGAAACTGCGGACGCATCTCTTCAATAATAAAAAGAATACCCGCCAGCGGCGCGTTAAAAGCTGCCGCCAGACCCGCCGCCGCACCGGTTGCCAGTAACGTATGGCGAGCTTCGTCACCTTTCATGCGGAAAATATCAAGTACCATCCGGCCAATATTACCGCCAATCTGCACGGTTGGCCCTTCGCGCCCCAGTACCATACCGCCGCCCAGCGTCCCCAGGCCACCAAAGAATTTCACTGGCAATACACGCCACCAGCGAACGGGACGTTGATCTTCCAGCGCCCCTTCAATTTCCGGGATACCCGAACCACCCGCTTCCGGCGCGTATTTGCGCACTAAGAAATAACCGAACATCGCCAGCACTGCCGAACAGAGAAAAGCAACGGTTAACAGAAGTGGATAATTATCGGCAGTATGTACCAGCGCGCCCATTCGTTGGTTCTGCAACCAGGCGACACCTTTGTCAAAAGCAACCGCTGCCAGCCCGACAAGGGTACCGACGACCGCCGCCATAAACAAAATAGCTAATGGCGTTTTATCACGCTCAAGAAGCTGGCGAATGAGTTGTCTGCGTCGCAGACGCGCAGCCTGCGGTATTTCATAAGAGGGAGTATCAGTTTTCATCCAATGATCACATATTGGTCATACAAATAAGATGACGGCATTTTACTCGTACATTCAATGAAAATCCTTTGCAAAGCGTAATGTTTCAAATGCACAAAACTTTTATACTCTACGAAGTCAAAGTTGCAGCAGTAAAAGCAACTTGTTGACGAGTATTTAACTTGTTATGAATAACCTAGAATAGCAGCCATTCACTTTTTCTACGAATCAGGAACCCTCCATGAGTAAGTCTGAAAATCTTTACAGCGCAGCGCGCGAGCTGATCCCTGGCGGTGTGAACTCTCCTGTTCGCGCCTTTACTGGCGTGGGCGGCACTCCACTGTTTATCGAAAAAGCGGACGGCGCTTATCTGTATGATGTTGATGGCAAAGCGTATATCGATTATGTCGGTTCCTGGGGGCCGATGGTGCTGGGCCATAACCATCCGGCGATCCGTAACGCAGTGATTGAAGCCGCCGAGCGCGGTCTGAGCTTTGGTGCGCCGACCGAAATGGAAGTGAAAATGGCGCAACTGGTGACCGAACTGGTGCCGACGATGGATATGGTGCGCATGGTGAACTCCGGCACCGAAGCGACAATGAGCGCCATCCGCCTGGCCCGTGGTTTTACTGGCCGTGACAAGATCATCAAATTCGAAGGTTGCTACCACGGTCATGCTGACTGCCTGCTGGTGAAAGCCGGTTCTGGCGCACTCACTTTAGGGCAGCCAAACTCACCGGGCGTTCCGGCAGATTTCGCCAAACATACCTTAACCTGTACTTATAACGATCTGGCCTCTGTACGCGCCGCGTTCGAACAGTACCCGCAAGAGATTGCCTGTATTATCGTCGAGCCGGTGGCAGGCAATATGAACTGTGTTCCACCGCTGCCAGAGTTCCTGCCAGGTCTGCGCGCGCTGTGCGACGAATTTGGCGCGTTGCTGATCATTGATGAAGTGATGACCGGTTTCCGCGTAGCGCTAGCTGGCGCACAGGATTATTACGGCGTGGTGCCAGATCTCACCTGTCTGGGCAAAATCATCGGTGGTGGAATGCCGGTAGGTGCCTTCGGCGGTCGTCGTGATGTGATGGATGCGCTGGCTCCGACGGGTCCGGTGTATCAGGCGGGTACGCTTTCCGGTAACCCGATTGCGATGGCCGCCGGTTTCGCCTGTCTGAATGAAGTCGCGCAGCCGGGCGTTCACGAGACACTGGATGAGCTGACAACACGTCTGGCAGAAGGTTTGCTGGAAGCGGCGGAAGAAGCGGGAATTCCGCTGGTCGTTAACCACGTTGGCGGCATGTTCGGTATTTTCTTTACCGACGCCGAGTCCGTAACATGCTACCAGGATGTGATGGCCTGTGACGTGGAACGCTTTAAGCGTTTCTTCCATATGATGCTGGACGAAGGTGTTTACCTGGCACCGTCAGCGTTTGAAGCGGGCTTTATGTCTGTGGCGCACAGCATGGAAGATATCAATAACACCATCGATGCTGCACGTCGGGTGTTTGCGAAGTTGTGATCCAACATTGTTTGTCGGATGCGGCGTGAACGCCTTATCCGACCTGACGGTTCGGGGCCGTTTGTAGGCCCGATAAGACGCGTCAGCGTCGCATCGGGCATTGTTTGCCGAATGCGGCATGGACGCCTTATCCGACCTGGAGTGCAGGACCGTTTGTAGGCCCGATAAGACGCGCCAGCGTCGCATCGGGCATTGTTTGTCGGATGCGGCGTGAACGCCTTATCCGACCTGGAGTTCAGCGCCGTTATATGGAAAAATTAACGGCTCTGCTTTCTCAGCAAATAAATAAAATACGGTGCGCCGATAAACGTCGACAGCAGACCCGCCGGGATCTGGAATGGAAACAGCACCATCCGCCCACACCAGTCAGCGAACACCAGCAGTAAACCACCCACCAACGCCGAAATCACAATATGCGGCATCGTCCGTCGAAAGCCCATCATCCGCGCAATATGCGGTGCCATCAGACCAACAAAACTCAACGGTCCAATGGTCATTGTCGCGGTCGCCGTAAGGCAAGCCGCTAACAGCAACAGCGCAATTCGCGTCGGCGCCAGCGCCATCCCCACGGCTCGCGCGGTATCACCGCCCAGCGGTAAAATGGTCAGCCAGCGGCGACACAGCGGGGTAATCGCCAGCAAAATCACCATCACAATCCCCGTGCGCCAGACCTGCGCATCGGTCGCGTTGTAGGTCGAACCAGAAATCCAGGTCAGCACTTGCGCCATTCGCGGGTCACCGCTCGCCTGCAACATCATCAAAAGCATGGTGAACGCGGTGCTTAACGCCATCCCCGCCAGTAACATGCGGTGTGGGGAAAATCCACCGCGTCCGGCGGCGATCATAATGATCAACAGCGTCACCGCAGCCCCGAGACTTCCCGCGGGTAACAGCCAGCCAAAGGCATTACCCGGTACCAGAAACAACATCAACACCACGCCAAACGCCGCGCCAGAGCTAATCCCCAGCACTTCTGGGCTTGCCATCGGGTTTCCGGTCAGCCGCTGAATAATACAGCCCGCCACCGCCAGCATGACGCCCGCAAACAGCGCTGCCATAATTCGCGGCCAGCGCCAGGGCATCAAATCCTCGAGCAACGCCCCGCTCGCCCACGTCCAGCCGTGCGCATCACGACCAAACGACAGCGCCACCACCACAGCCATCAACAGCAGCACGCCGCCCGCGAGGGCAAACGCCAGCACATGTTGGCGTTCAGTCGCGACACGATCGTTAACCTTCATATCTGGCGCACTGATGCTACGTAAACGCGGCAGTAGCCACAACAGCAGCGGCGCACCAATCAACGCAGTGACTGAACCGGTGGAAACTTCCATCCACACGCGAGTCAGCCAGAGGATGATTTGATCAGAAAGCCACAGAATTAACGCCCCAATCAGCGACGCCAGCATCAGTCGCGGCAGCAGACGCCGCGCGCCCAGCATTTTTGCCAGCAGCGGCGCGAACAAGCCGATAAAGCCGATAATCCCCACCGCGTTCACCAGCAGCGCACTGATGACTATCGCCAGCGACAGCGCAGCCAGACGCGCCAGCGACAAGGCCAGCCCGAGATTGCGCGCCACGCCATCATCAAGCCCCATCAGGGTTAACGGGCGAAGTAGCAGTAACGTCAGCATCACGCCGCCCAGCAGCTGCGGCCATAAACGCTCAACGCCGCCCCAGTCGGTTTGCGTCAGCGTTCCGGTGCTCCACAGGAACATGCTTTGCAACTGGTCGTGATGGAAGATGACCAGTAACTGATTGATCGCCCCGCAATAAAGGCTCACCACCAGCCCCGCGAGGATCAGCGTTACCGGCGAAAGCCGTTTCCCCCACGCGACGCCAAAAACGATTAAGCCAACGACACAAGCGCCCGCCAGCGCAGCAAACTGGCTCGCCATCGCGCCGGGGATCGCCCAGAGCGTGGTGACGGTAATCCCCAGTTGCGCGCCTGTAGCAACGCCCAACGTCGTCGGTTCCGCCAGCGGGTTACGCAGCACTTGCTGAAACAGCACACCCACCAGCCCCAGGCCCGCGCCCACCAGCAGCGAAATCGCCAGACGCGGCAACAAGCTGTAGTGAAAAATCATCTGCTCGATGACATCGATATCCGGCGACCAGGCAGCCTGCGCCCACTGGCTACGCGGCAGCGCCTGCGAAAAGTTCATCCAGGTGAGCGCCGCTGCGACAATCACCAGCAGCGCCAGCAATAACGCCGGGAAAAGCGCAATACGTTTACTCACGCTTTACCTCCGATGGCGTTATCCAGAATACGCACAAAGTGCATTGCCGAAAGCGTCGCGCCATAGAACCAGACTGCCGGAACGCGCTGAAAACGTCCGGCGCGGACAAACGGCATGGCCTGCCACAGCGGGGTTGCCATTAGCGCGTCCATCTCCTTGCTGTTGTCATGATCAAAACAGAGCACATCAACATCTTTATACGCCGCCAGACGATCGATACTGACGGCGGTACTGCCCCAGAAGTTGGTTTCCCCTTGCCAAGCATTTGGGATGCCGTACTCATCGAGAATTTCCTGGAACAGGCTGTTTGGACCGAAGACCAGCATATGGCGCGGATCGAGAAGCGACGTCAGCAATAACGGGCGCGCTCCACGCTTCACAAAGCGGGGTTTCATGCTGCGGATAAAGTCTTCATATTGCGCTAAATGCGTTTCTGCTGCGCTTTGCAGATTAAGTAAATCCGCCATTTCCGTCAGCGATTTACGCGCCATCGCCAGCGGCTGTTTTCCGTCGCTGAAGTTAAATCCGCGTCCCGGCGCAATGCGTGCCAGCATTTCTGGCGAAGGGCCATATCCCGCCGACCAGACCATAAACGATGGTTTCATTTCGGTCAGCAGTTCAAGGTTAGGTTCTGTGCGCAAACCAACGTCAATCACCGATTCAGGTAATGGTGGTTCGCTGACCCACAGGCGATAGTTGATGGTGTCCGCCACGCCGTAAGGTACGATGCCGAGCGCCAGCAGTAATTCCACCGGCAACCACTCCAGCGCCACAACGCGATGTGGATCAATAGCCGCCGCACGGGCGGTATTCATCTGCCATAGCAACGGAGAAAGCGCCATCGCCGTTAACAGTCGGCGGCGCGAAATAAGAGGTAAACCGCTCATCAATAAACAAAACTCACAGGTGCAGCACCCGCCGGATGCGGCAAAATCCCCATCGGGATGCCATAAATCATTTCGAGGGTTTCGCCGCGCATAATTTCCGCAGGCGTTCCCTGAGCAATCATTTCACCACCGCGCAGGGCGACCAGATAATCACAGTAGCGCGCCGCCATATTGATATCGTGCAGCACGGCAATGACCGTCAGACCACGTTCCTGACTTAAACGATGCACCAGCGCCAGCACGTCAACCTGGTGGGCGATATCCAGCGCCGAGGTCGGTTCGTCGAGCAACAGACAACGGCTATCCTGCGCCACCAGCATGGCGATCCACGCCCGCTGACGCTCGCCGCCAGAGAGACTATCGACCAGCCGATGCGCCAGCGGTTTTAAACCTACCAGCGAAATCGCCTCTTCGACCTTTTCGCGATCTGCCGCGCCAAAGCGCCCCAGCGCGCCATGCCACGGGTAACGACCAATCGCCACCAGTTCACGCACGGTCATCCCTTCTGCCGGAGGAAGCTGCTGCGGTAAATAAGCCACTTTGCGGGCGAACGCTTTGCTACTCCAGCTTTCCAGCGGCTGGGCATCAAGAAGAATTTCGCCTTCCGACGGTGGCTGATGACGGCCAAGCATTTTGAGCAGAGTGGATTTACCAGAACCGTTGTGACCAATCAAACCAGTCACTTTCCCGGCAGGAAAGGTTAACGACAGCGGATGCAAAAGCGTGCGCCCGGGCACACGAAAGGAGATATTACGCAGTGCAAAAGTGGTATCGGAATGATTCGTGTATTCCTGCATAACAGCCAACTTGTGAAGCGGGCACGGAAATCCGTGCCCCAAAGAGAAAATTAGAAACGGAAGGTTGCGGTTGCAACGACCTGACGTTCTGCGCCCCAGAAGCAGCCATAGGTGTTAAAGCAGCTGGCGACGTATTCACGATCGAACAGGTTGTTAACATGCAGCGCCACGTTGGAGCCAGCCATGCCGACTCGCGCCAGATCATAACGCACTAACGCATCCACGACCGTATAACTTCCCACTTTAAAGGAGTTCGCCGGATCGCCGTAGCTGGAGCCAGTATAACGACCGCCAGTACCCAGCGTCAGACCTGAAAGTGGACCGTCAAAGAAGGTGTAATCAGCCCACAGAGAAGCCATGTGTTTTGGCACCTGCGCAGGTGTATTGCCTTTATAGGTAGTATCGGTGGTGTATTCCGCATCGGTGTAAGTATAAGAACCGACTACGTTAACACTCGCCGACAGCGCCGCTTTTGCTTCGATCTCAACGCCACGCGCACGGATCTCGCCACCTTCAACCGAGAAGAAGGAACCCTCAGGATCCGCCATCAGGTTGTTGGTTTTGGTGAGATTATACAGCGCGCCAGTCACCACAATTGGGCGATCTTCCGGTACGTATTTCACGCCGACTTCGTACTGCTTACCTTTAGACGGTGCGAAAATATTACCATCCTTCCCGACCTGTGAAGAAGGTTCAAACGATTCGCTATAGCTGAAGTACGGTGTTACGCCGTTATCAAACAGGTAGTTAACGCCACCACGCCAGGTGAACTGTTTGTCATCACGTTTATCTGTCGTTCCCGCTACGCGGTTAAGAGATTCTTGATCTGCCCAGTCGTAACGACCGCCCAGGGTGACCAGCACTTTATCCCACTGCGCCTGATCCTGAACGTAAATACCCGTTTGCTTCTGCTTATTCAGAATGCGGTACGGGCCTGAGTTTGCCGGGTCTTTGGCATTGAAATCGAAATTGGTATTCACCGGATTGTACAGATCGAGCAGTGGCACAGAGTCGTCGTAACCAAACCAGGCGTTGATGTCATTACGCATACGCATAAAGTCGACACCGGTCAGCAGGGTATGGTCGATATCGCCAGTGGCGAATTTGCTTTGCAACTGGGTATCAACAGAGAAGTTTTGCAGCTTCTCATCATCAACGACGTATTTACGCGCCAGATAATGGCCTTTATCCGCTGGCGCTAATGCTGCACACTGCTGGCTGTAAGCATTCGCCGGATCGGAGCAGACGCCGTAACCATAAACGCTGTTTTGCGAGGTTTTGTTTTCAGCAAAGCGCAGGTTCTGACGCACAGTAAAGGTGTCATTAAATTCGTGGTCGAAGCTGTAGCCCACCATCTTCTCATTACGAGAATAGGTGTTGTTCTTCGCCCCTTCATTAAAGTCAGTCGGCAGACGCTTACCGTTTGGCAGCGTATCAACGGTCCCTTCTTTCGGCAACCAGCCGTAATAACCGGTTTCCGGCTCATTCTGGAAGTAAGAGAGGAAGGTGAAATTGGTTTTATCGTCCGGACGCCAGGTAAACGCTGGAGCGATGGCATAACGCTGCTCTTCCGCCCCCTTTTGCTGGGCATTGGCAGAGCGCGCAAGACCGGTCAGACGATAAGAGTAAACGCCGTCATCATCCAGCGCATCGCTAAAGTCAAAACCGGTCTGGAACAGGCTGTCAGTCCCGGCTTTAAACTGGACTTCTTTCAGTGGTTCGGTGGTCGGGCGCTTGCTGACCATGTTCAACAGGCCGCCAGGACTGCTTTTACCGTAAAGCACGGATACCGGGCCACGCATGATTTCAGCGCGCTCCAGCATATACGGGTCGATAACCGCATCGTTATAGAAGTTACCCTGCATCTTCAGGCCATTCAGATAGTTGTTCTGACTTTGGCCTTCCGCAGCAAAACCACGAATGATCAGGTGGTCATAAGTGTTGGATGCGCCACGCGTACCCACTGAGACACCCGGCGTGTAACTGAGCGCTTCTTTTACTGACTTCGGCTGATGCAGCGCCATCTCTTCGGCAGTCACAACAGAAATAGACTGTGGCACTTTTTGAATCGGCGTATCTGTTTTGGTGCCGGTGGCGGACTGTCGCGCCGCGATAGTGGCAGCCGGACCCCATGCGCTTTCTTGTGGCGCAGGTGCAGCGGTAACGGTGATAGTGTCTTCTTTCGGTTCAACCGCTGCCTGTGCATAAACAGACATGCCGCTAACCGCTGTGGCTACTACGACTGCGATTTTACGCAGTGAGTGTTTTGGCTGAGCAGTTTTGGAACGCGCCATTGGTATATCTCTGATGTAAAGTGAATGATAACGTAAACGAGAATGATTATTATAAAGATAAGATAATATTCGAAACGCTAGCGGGTTCGCAAGCGGTACGCAATCTGAGCGTTCCTGAAGGGTTAATAAACAACCAGATGAAAAGAAAGGGTTAATACTTTGGGTGGGATGTTATTTTACCGGATGGCAACTCGCCATCCGGTATTTCACGTTTAGACGTTAATTACTACCAAACATATCCTTGATCCAGCCTGCCACGCCGTCGCTGTCTTTCTGCTGCTGTTGAGCAGGTTGCTGTTGCGGCTGAGAAGACTGATCAAACGGATTGCCTGACGGCTGCTGCTGTATCTCACTCTGCTGGCACAGCGATTGCGGATCGCTGGTCCAGACCGGCAAAGTACGCATACCACCGCTGCAAACAAAGTTACCGTCGTAATCCACGCCCATATCCACGATATCTTCCGGCGGTACAAGATTCAGCGGCGTTGGTGTCTGATTAGCCAGATAACGCTGGTAAATCGACATCGCCCCGCTGGCACCGTACAGCTTAGTCGGCTGGTTGTTATCGCGGCCTACCCAGGTGATGGTCACCGTGCTGCCGTCAATGCCCGCAAACCAGGTATCAACGTTGTTGTTGGTAGTACCCGTTTTCCCTGCCAGATGCAGGTTCGGATATTTCGCCCCAAGCTGACGCCCTGTACCACGTTGCACCACTTGCTGCATGGTCCACAGCGTCAGATACGCCGCCTGCGCCGGAACTGCGCGTTCCGCCTGCGGGAAGCTCTGATACAGCACCTTACCATCTTCCGCGATTACCGAACGCAGTGCAGAAAGCGGCGCGCGGTTACCACCGCTGGCGATAGTCTGGAACGCCTGCGCCACTTCGATTGGCGTTAAGTTCAGCGCTCCCAGCAACATTGCCGGAACTGGATTCAACTGGTCTTTCGGCACGCCCAGTTTGATCCAGGTATCCGTAACCGCAGGCAGCCCCAGCGCCATCCCCAGATTCACCGTCGGCACGTTCATCGAACGGGTCAACGCATCCACCAGCATCACTCTGCCGCTTTCGCTATAGCGACGATCATCGTTCTGCGGTGACCAGACCTGACCGTTCGGCTGACGCAGCGCGATTGGCGCATCGGCAATCCACGTATTCAGACGATAGATTTTCGGCTGGCTTAACGCCGTAAGATAAGTCGCTGGTTTTGCCAGTGAACCAATCGAACGACGTGCCTGCATCGCACGGTTGTAGCCCGCAAACTGCGGTTCAGCCCCCCCGACCATCGCACGGACTTCGCCACTAAAGCGATCAACGACGACAATCGCCGTTTCCAGATCGCTCAACTTACGCTGTTTCTTCAGTGCAGGAATGCCTTCTACGGCAGCTTTTTCTGCCGCATCCTGGGCCACTGAGTCAAAAGTAGTGAAGATCTTCACACCAGAGAGATCTTTCACCTTATCGCCCAGTTTCGCCTGCAACTCCTGACGCACCAGCTGCATAAAGGCTGGCTGAGGAGAGATTACTCCGCCGCGTGGCTGTACGCCCAGCGGACGCGCACTCAGCATTTCATACAGTTCGCCGTCGATAATCTGCTGTTGTTGCAGCAAACGCAGCACCAGGTTACGTCGCTCCAGCGCCAGTTTCGGATTACGCCACGGGTTGTAGATCGACGCGCCTTTCACCATGCCAACTAACAGCGCCTGCTGGTCAAGGCTCAACTCTTCTACCGGGCGACCAAAGTAGTACAGGCTCGCCAGCGGGAAGCCACGAATTTCGTTGTCGCCGCTCTGACCGAGATACACCTCGTTCATATACAGCTCAAGAATGCGATCTTTGCTGTAACGCGCATCCATGATCAACGCCATATAGGCTTCGTTCGCTTTACGCCAGTAAGAACGTTCGCTGGAGAGGAACAGGTTTTTCACTAACTGTTGCGTCAGTGTACTCGCCCCCTGCACCGTGCGTCCGGCTGTCAGGTTCGCCAGCACCGCACGTCCAATGGAGTAGAGGCTGATGCCATCATGCTCGTAGAAATGACGGTCTTCTGTCGCCAGCAAGGTATCTACCAGCAAGTCCGGGAAACCACTGCGCGGCACAAACAGACGCTGCTCGCCGTTTGGCGAGGAGATCATGGTGATCAGGCGCGGATCAAGACGGAAGAAACCGAACTGCCGGTTGTTCTCCATATTGACGATGGTCGCCAGATGATCACCATCAAAAGTCAGACGCGCACGCACCTGCCCTTCTTTACTGTCCGGGAAATCAAACGGACGGCGGATCATTTCAATGCTGTTGGCCTGCACGGTAAATTCGCCAGGACGGGTCATCTTCGACACCTGACGATACTGGGTCGCCTCCAGCAGTTTCACCATCTCGTTCTTGCTGATGGTCATATCTGGTTCAAGGTTAACCATTCGGCCATAGACCGCCGCTGGCAACTGCCAGACCTTGCCATCAATACGGCTACGAATTTTTTGATCGAGATAAACGCCGTAAATGGCGATCAGCACGGCAAAAACGATAGCCAGTTTTAGCAGCAACCATAACCAGCCGCGTTTGCCACGAGGCTTACGCCCTTTTCCTTTGCCCTTTCCTTTGCGCGGCATCGGTTCTTCGTCCTCATAGTCATCATAATCGTCGTAATCATCGTCGTCTTCGTAACGACGACGGCTTACCTTTTGTTTGACTGGACGCGTCGGTTTCCCTTTGCGTCCAATTGGCTCGCGGTCATTCCCGGCCATGCTTTTTCTCCGCAATATTCAGGCGCAAAAGCCCGATTTTCTGTTCTTCTGTTGCAATACAGAAGAAGATATCTCTCAAAATGCTTTTCACCCTCTCCCTGTGGGAGAGGGCCGGGGTGAGGGCATCAGCGCGCACATTGCCCCTATGCCCGTTTACCAACCTTACGAATACTTTTTCGTCCGCCGCGTTGGTGCGGTATTCGCCGGGTCGTCCGGCCAGACGTGTTTGGGATAACGCCCTTTCATCTCCTTTTGCACCTCACGATACGCCCCTTTCCAGAAGGCCCCCAAATCACGCGTGATTTGCAGCGGCCTTTGGGCGGGTGAAAGTAACTCCAGCACCAGCGGCACACGCCCCTGGGCGATTGTCGGATTGGTGGCTTCGCCAAACATCTCCTGCATTCTTACTGCCAGCGCAGGTGGGTTATCTTCATGATAACGAATGGCGATCCGACTTCCCGTCGGCACAGTGTAATGCGCAGGCAGGGAACTCACCAGACGTTGCTGCATTCCCCAATCGAGTAATCCATGCAGCGCCTGGTAAATATCGACTGATTTCAGACCACGTAGCGAATGTACACCGCTCATATGCGGCAACAACCACGTTTCAAGCGTCGCCAATAAACTCGCGTCATCGACCGCTGGCCAGTCATACTCTGGTAACCACTTCGCAGCGCACAGTAAACGCAGGCGTAGCTGTTCCGCTTCTGGCGTCCAGTTGAGGACGTTTAATCCTTTATCGCGTATACCGTTAAGCATCGCCTGATGTAATTCTTCTTCCGAAGGTTTCGCTAGTGGCTGCACTTTTACCGTGAGCTGGCCAATTTGCAGCCGACGCCAGGCTTTCAGCGTGCCTTGAGCATCGTCCCACTCCACAGTGTCAGACTGTTGCACCAGTTGCGGGCAACGTTCTACTAACGTATTAATATCGACCGGCAGCGCCAGCAAAATCCGCGCATCCGGCGAGGCGCTGCCCTGCAATAATAACGGTGCGATCAGCCATTCGTGGCGGTTTAACGCGTCGTCGGCATCCAGCATCGCCCCCATGCCGTTCGCCAGTTGATAGCGACCATCTTGCCCACGCCGACGAGCAATACGATCGGCAAACGCCCCGGCAAGTAGCGGCGCAATAAGCGAACTGTCCTCCTCACCGCCGCGTACGTTTAAGCGTTTCAACAGTTGCTGACTACGTTGCTGCCAGGCAGGTTGATTGCGCGAGAACGCCACGCCAAGATCGCCATTACCCATCCGTGGCGGTTCTTCGAGAATAGCGGCAATTTTTGCGGCGGTAGCCGCTTCATCGTCACTCTTCGCGCTCACCAGCATTGCCGCTAAACGCGGATCGTTACCCAGCGCCGCCATTTTTTGCCCTTGCGCACTAAGCCGTTCACCGTCCAGCGCCCCCAGCATTTGTAACAGGCGTTTCGCCGCCTGTAGATTCACCGCTGGCGGGTGATCCAGCCAGTTCATCTGTGCCGGATCGCTACATCCCCATTGCAGTAACTCCATCAACAAACCGGAGAGATCGCTTTGTAAGATCTCCGGTTCACTTTGCGCTGCGGCGCGTTCCGCCTGCTCTTTAGCGATTAAATGCAGGCAAATACCTGGCTCCAGACGCCCGGCGCGCCCGGCACGTTGCGTCATCGACGCCTGACTAACGCGCTGAGTGATCAACCGAGTAAGACCCGTACGCGGATCAAAGCGCGCTACCCTTTCCTGGGCGCAATCCACCACCAGACGGATACCTTCGATGGTTAGACTGGTTTCAGCGATGTTGGTCGCCAGCACCACTTTGCGCATTCCTTGCGGCGCAGGGAGGATAGCTTTTCGCTGATCGTTCAGCGACAACGCCCCATACAGTGGGCAGAGCAACACATCACTGCCGATGCGTGACGCCAGTTGTTCCTGCACGCGCTGAATTTCTCCGACACCAGGTAAAAATAACAGTAATGACCCAGTTTCCTGGCGCAGCAATTCGGCGGTAGCGGCAGCTACTGCTTCGTCAAAGCGTTGGTGTGCAGGCAACGGCAAATAGCGGCGCTCCACCGGATACGAGCGCCCTTCGGAAACAACAACGGGCGCTTCTGGCAGCATCTGCTGCAAGCGATCGTTATCCAGCGTAGCCGACATAATTAGCAGCTTTAAGTCATCGCGCAGACCTTGTTGCACATCGAGTAACAACGCCAGCGCCAAATCCGCCTGCAAACTGCGTTCATGAAATTCATCGAGGATCACCAGCCCCACGCCGTTCAGTTCCGGGTCGCGCTGGATCATGCGCGTCAACACGCCTTCGGTGACCACTTCCAGACGAGTATTCGGCCCGACGCAGTTTTGCGCACGCATCCGGTAGCCAACTGTGTCGCCAGGCTTTTCGTTCAGCAGCTCCGCCAGGCGTTGCGCAACGTTACGCGCCGCCAGTCGACGTGGCTCCAACAGGATGATTTTCCCGTGAATCCCTGAATGCGCCAGAAGTTGCAGCGGTAGCCAGGTCGATTTTCCGGCTCCGGTCGGCGCACTTAATAACACCTGCGGCGCATAATCGAGGGCGGCAAGTAATTCAGGTAAGACGGCTGCAACGGGTAACGACGACACAAAACGCTCCAGAGGGTTAACATTCTTCGCGCCACATTGTAGCATCGCGGTAATTCATAACCGAGTGCCTGACATGTCTGAACCGCAACGGCTGTTCTTTGCCATTGACCTACCTGCTGAAATCCGCGAACAGATTATTCACTGGCGCGCCGCACAGTTTCCACCTGAAGCAGGCCGCCCGGTTGCTGCTGAGAATTTGCATCTGACGTTGGCGTTTTTAGGCGAAGTAAGCGCAGACAAAGAGAAGGCGCTCTCACTGCTGGCCGGGCGAATTCGTCAACCCGGTTTTACACTCACGCTTGATGACGCAGGTCAGTGGCTGCGTTCACGCGTGGTATGGTTGGGTATGCGCCAGCCACCGCGCGGCTTAATCCAACTGGCGAATATGCTTCGTTCTCAGGCAGCACGCAGTGGTTGTTTTCAAAGCAATCGACCGTTTCATCCGCATATCACCTTATTGCGCGACGCCAGCGAGGCGGTAACAATCCCACCGCCTGGTTTTAACTGGTCATATGAGGTGAAGGAGTTCACTCTTTATGCTTCCTCGTTTGCCCGTGGGCGTACACGTTACACACCGCTCAAACGCTGGACGCTGACGCAATAACAAGGATTGTCATAATGGAATTTTCTCCTCCTTTACAGCGCGCCACGCTAATTCAGCGTTATAAACGCTTTTTAGCCGATGTGATCACACCTGATGGCCGTGAATTGACGCTACACTGCCCCAACACTGGCGCGATGACCGGTTGTGCAACGCCTGGCGATACCGTCTGGTATTCGACTTCCGACAATACAAAACGGAAATACCCGCACACCTGGGAATTAACCCAAAGCCAAAGCGGCGCATTTATTTGCGTTAATACGCTTTGGGCGAATAGATTGACGAAAGAGGCTATCCTTAATGGGGAAATTTCGGAGCTATCAGGCTATAGCTCGCTGAAAAGCGAAGTAAAATACGGTGCCGAGCGCAGTCGTATTGACCTCATGTTACAGGCGAGGTTTCGACCTGACTGCTATATTGAAGTGAAATCGGTTACGTTAGCGGAAAATGAGCAAGGTTACTTTCCCGATGCTGTTACCCAACGTGGGCAGAAACATCTTCGGGAGTTGATGAGCGTAGCGGCTGAAGGCCAACGTGCGGTGATTTTTTTCGCTGTACTGCATTCAGCCATTACACGGTTTTCACCCGCGCGCCACATCGATGAGAAATACGCGCAACTATTGTCAGAAGCACAACAGAGGGGAGTAGAAATTCTGGCTTATAAAGCGGAACTTTCTGCTGAAGGTATGGCTCTTAAAAAATCACTGCCTGTTACATTGTAGTAGTGTAAGTAACTGGTTAATTTACATTCTGGTCGCGTGCGCAAATACGCTTTTCCTCACACAGTTGTCAAGTGTTACGTTTAGATAATTGCTATCCGGAAAAGCATCTGCTATTTATAGCGGCCTCATTTTTCCCCCGAACATGGGGATCGATAGTGCGTGTTAAGGAGAAGCAACATGCAAGAAGGGCAAAACCGTAAAACATCGTCCCTGAGTATTCTCGCCATCGCTGGGGTGGAGCCATATCAGGAGAAGCCGGGCGAAGAGTATATGAACGAAGCCCAGCTGGCGCACTTCCGTCGTATTCTGGAAGCATGGCGTAATCAACTCAGGGATGAAGTCGATCGCACCGTTACACATATGCAGGATGAAGCAGCCAACTTCCCGGACCCGGTAGACCGTGCAGCCCAGGAAGAAGAGTTCAGCCTCGAACTGCGTAACCGCGATCGCGAGCGTAAGCTGATCAAAAAGATCGAGAAGACGCTGAAAAAAGTGGAAGACGAAGATTTCGGCTACTGCGAATCTTGCGGTGTTGAAATTGGTATTCGTCGTCTGGAAGCGCGCCCGACAGCCGATCTGTGCATCGACTGCAAAACGCTGGCTGAAATTCGCGAAAAACAGATGGCTGGCTAATTACAGCCGTTCCATCACGTTTACCACAGGCGGGAAATACTCCCGCCTTATTTTTGTTCAAAGAGATGACAGACACACAGTATATTGGTCGCTTCGCCCCCTCTCCTTCCGGCGAGCTTCATTTTGGTTCTCTGATTGCCGCGCTTGGCAGCTATTTGCAGGCTCGCGCCCGGCAAGGTCGCTGGCTGGTACGCATTGAAGATATCGACCCGCCTCGTGAAGTTCCCGGTGCCGCAGAAACTATCCTGCGCCAGCTGGAACATTACGGCCTGCACTGGGACGGCGGCGTTCTCTGGCAATCGCAACGTCACGACGCCTATCGCGAAGCACTCGCCTGGTTACATGAGCAAGAGCTAAGTTATTACTGCACCTGCACGCGTGCGCGTATTCAAAGCATTGGCGGTATTTACGACGGTCATTGCCGGGCATTGCATCATGGACCAGACAACGCGGCTGTGCGTATTCGGCAGTTGCATCCGGTCACACAGTTTACTGATCAACTACGCGGAATTATTTTCGCCGACGAAAAACTGGCGCGAGAAGATTTTATTATTCATCGTCGTGATGGTTTGTTTGCCTATAACCTGGCGGTGGTGGTCGATGATCACTTCCAGGGCGTCACAGAAATTGTTCGTGGGGCAGATTTAATTGAACCGACAGTGCGGCAAATCTCGCTGTACCAGCTTTTTGGCTGGCAGGTGCCAGATTACATTCATTTACCGCTGGCGCTAAACGAACAAGGCGCTAAACTTTCCAAGCAGAATCATGCGCCTGCGTTACCGAAAGGCGATCCGCGCCCGGTGTTAATCGCGGCACTTCATTTTCTGGGTCAGCAGGCAGAAGCGCACTGGCAGGATTACAGCGTAGAGCAAATCCTTCAGTCAGCCGTCAAAAACTGGACGCTGACCGCCGTGCCAGAGTCGGCAATTGTAAATTCAACATTCTCAAATGCGTCATGCTGAGCTATGATTAGCCGCTATTTTTTTGTCCTGAATGATGTTTGACACTACCGAGGTGTATTATTTTTACCCGAGTCGCTAATTTTTGCCGCAAGGTGTTGAGCCGCGAGGAGAGCGAAGCTGAACAGGCAGTCGCCCGTCCACAGGTGACGGTGATCCCGCGCGAGCAGCATGCTATTTCCCGCAAAGATATCAGTGAAAATGCCCTGAAGGTAATGTACAGGCTCAATAAAGCGGGATACGAAGCCTGGCTGGTTGGCGGCGGCGTACGCGACCTGTTACTTGGCAAAAAGCCGAAAGATTTTGACGTGACCACCAACGCCACGCCTGAGCAGGTGCGCAAACTGTTCCGTAATTGCCGCCTGGTAGGTCGCCGTTTCCGTCTGGCTCATGTGATGTTTGGCCCGGAAATTATCGAAGTCGCCACCTTCCGTGGTCACCACGAAGGCAATGTCAGCGACCGCACGACTTCTCAGCGCGGGCAAAACGGCATGTTGCTACGCGACAACATTTTCGGTTCCATCGAAGAAGACGCCCAGCGCCGCGATTTCACTATTAATAGTCTGTATTACAGCGTCGCGGATTTTACCGTCCGTGATTACGTTGGTGGCATGCAGGATCTGAAAGACGGTGTTATCCGCCTGATTGGGAACCCGGAAACGCGCTACCGTGAAGATCCGGTACGTATGCTGCGCGCAGTACGTTTTGCCGCGAAACTGGGGATGCGCATCAGCCCAGAAACTGCCGAGCCGATCCCACGCCTTGCTACTCTGCTCAACGATATTCCGCCAGCACGCCTGTTTGAAGAGTCTCTTAAACTGTTGCAAGCGGGCTACGGTTACGAAACCTATAAACTGTTGTGTGAATATAATCTGTTCCAGCCGCTGTTCCCGACCATTACCCGTTACTTCACGGAAAATGGCGACAGCCCAATGGAGCGGATCATTGAGCAGGTACTGAAGAATACCGATACGCGTATTCATAACGATATGCGCGTTAACCCGGCGTTTTTGTTTGCCGCCATGTTCTGGTATCCACTGCTGGAAACAGCGCAGAAAATTGCTCAGGAAAGCGGCCTGACCTATCACGACGCTTTCGCGCTGGCGATGAACGACGTGCTGGACGAAGCCTGCCGTTCACTGGCAATCCCGAAACGTCTGACTACGCTAACTCGCGATATCTGGCAGTTGCAGCTGCGTATGTCCCGTCGTCAGGGCAAACGTGCATGGAAACTGCTGGAGCATCCGAAATTCCGCGCCGCCTACGACCTGCTGGCTCTGCGTGCTGAAGTGGAACGCAACGCCGAGCTGCAACGTCTGGCGAAATGGTGGGGTGAGTTCCAGGTTTCTGCGCCACCAGACCAAAAAGGGATGCTCAACGAGCTGGATGAAGATCCAACACCGCGCCGTCGTACTCGCCGTCCGCGCAAACGCGCGCCGCGTCGCGAGGGTACCGCATGACGGTGGCGTATATTGCCATAGGCAGCAATCTGGCCTCTCCGCTGGAGCAGGTCAATGCTGCCGTGAAAGCATTAGGCGACATTCCGGAAAGCCGCATTCTTGCTGTTTCTTCGTATTACCGTACCCCGCCGCTGGGGCCGCAAGATCAACCCGATTACTTAAATGCAGCCGTGGCGCTGGAAACCGCTCTTGCCCCTGAAGAGTTACTCAATCACACACAGCGTATTGAGTTGCAGCAAGGTCGCATCCGCAAAGCTGAACGCTGGGGACCACGCACGCTGGACCTCGACATTATGTTATTTGGTAATGAAACAATTAATACCGAACGACTCACCGTTCCGCACTACGATATAAAGAATCGTGGATTTATGCTGTGGCCGCTGTTTGAGATTGCGCCGGAGCTGGTTTTTCCTGATGGAACAACATTAGACAACTTATTACAAATAAATAAATACGATGAATTAGACAAGTGGTAATTCAATAGCCACTTGAATATAAATAAATTCTGAAAAATACTCCCCAACAATTGCAATCAATGCATTTTTAAGTTACAACCACAATTAATCAATATATCCCCCCTCTTAACCTTCCCACCCCATACACTATTTTTTCAACTTTAGATATTTAGTTTTACTTAAAGATGAATTAAGTGGATATATAATTTTTATTATGCACAATATCCCCCCTAATGATGAGCAGATGTAACATTCGGTAAATTCAAGTCCTCATCATTAACAAACCAATCTTCCTAGTCTATCGGGCCTCCCCATGTGCGGACTCCCGATTGAAGTTAAACTCATGGAATATAATTCAAGGATTTTTATGTCTAAAAAATTAGGTTTTGCCCTGTCTGGTCTTATGCTGACAATGGTTGCAGGTACTGCTTCTGCAGATATGGACGGTGGTCAGTTAAATATCAGCGGTCTGGTTGTTGATAACACCTGTGAAACCCGTGTAGACGGTGGTAACAAAGATGGTCTAATCCTGCTGCAAACTGCAACTGTTGGTGAAATCACTGACGGCGTACTGAATGATACCGTTGGTGCTAAAGCTAAACCTTTCAGCATCACCGTTGACTGTAGCAAAGCGAACCCGAATCCAGGTAGCACAGCTAAAATGACCTTCGGTTCTGTTTTCTTTGGTAATAGCAAAGGAACGCTGAACAACGACATGTCTATTAACAACCCGTCTGATGGCGTAAATATCGCTCTGCACAATATTGATGGTTCCACTATCAAACAAGTTCAAATTAACAATCCTGGCGATGTGTACACTAAAACCATGGATGCGACGACAAAATCTGCAGTTTATGATTTTAAAGCGTCTTACGTTCGTGCTGAAGCAAGTCAGACAGCAACTGCTGGTTATGTAAAAACTAACACTGCATACACCATTACTTATCAGTAAGTATTCACCAATTAAATTGATTGAATGAATATACAGGGAATAGTATTAATAATTACTATTTTTATATTATTCCCTGTCTTAATTAACTCTGTCAGGGATGGTTTATGTTTTTTAACACCAAACATACAGCAGCTTTATGCTTCGTAACCTGTATGGCTTTTAGCTCATCGACTATTGCGGATATCGTCATTTCTGGTACTCGCGTAATATACAAAGGCGATCAAAAAAGCGTCAACGTACGTCTGGAAAATAAAGGGAATAACCCATTGCTTGTTCAGAGCTGGTTAGATACTGGCGATGACAACGCAGAACCTGGCAGTATTAAAGTCCCCTTTACCGCCACGCCGCCAGTATCGCGTATTGATGCTAAACGTGGGCAAACAATTAAATTGGTGTATACCGCCAGTACCTCGCTGCCTAAAGACAGAGAGAGCGTGTTCTGGTTTAACGTACTGGAAGTTCCTCCAAAACCAGATGCCGAAAAGGTAGCAAATCAAAGCCTGCTGCAACTGGCATTTCGCACACGTATAAAACTGTTCTATCGCCCGGAAGCATTGAAGGGAAATCCCTCTGAAGCACCATTAGCCCTGAAATGGTCCTGGTCAGGTTCCGAGGGTAAAGCAGCATTACGAGTGGCCAATCCAACCCCTTACTACGTCTCTTTTAGCAGTGGTGATTTAGAAGCCAGCGGTAAACGCTATCCGATTGATGTGAAAATGATTGCACCATTCAGTGATGAAGTCATGAAAGTCACTGGCCTTAATGGCAAAGCAAATTCTGCAAAAGTGCATTTTTACGCCATTAATGACTTTGGTGGAGCCATTGAAGGTAATGCCAGTCTGTAATCAGGCAAGGATATAATTCCGCAGGAAGCATAACGTGACTATAAAACCAACTAAAAATTATCATAATCATCTGACCCGTATCGCCACGTTTTGCGCGCTGCTGTATTGCAATAGTGCTTTCAGTGCTGAACTCGTTGAATATGACCATACCTTCCTGATGGGGCAGAATGCCTCAAATATTGATCTCAGCCGGTATAGTGAAGGTAACCCTGCTATACCGGGTGTTTACGACGTCAGTGTTTATGTCAACGATCAACCTATTATTAACCAAAGCATTACATTTGTTGAGATTGAAGGAAAAAAGAACGCACAAGCCTGTATCACACTTAAAAATTTATTGCAGTTTCATATTAATTCTCCCGATATAAACAGCGAAAAAGCCGTTCTGCTTGCCCGGGATGAAGCTCTCGGCAATTGCCTCAATTTGACGGAAATTATCCCTCAGGCTTCCGTTCGTTATGATGTTAACGATCAACGTCTGGATATAGACGTTCCTCAAGCCTGGGTAATGAAAAATTACCAAAACTATGTTGATCCATCGTTATGGGAAAACGGCATTAATGCGGCCATGTTGTCATACAACCTCAATGGATATCATAGTGAAACCCCTGGTCGAAGAAATGACAGCATTTATGCTGCTTTTAACGGTGGGATGAATTTAGGTGCATGGCGACTGCGTGCCTCAGGCAACTACAACTGGATGACCGATTCTGGCAGTAATTATGATTTTAAGAATCGGTATGTTCAACGTGATATCGCCTCGCTGCGATCTCAACTCATTATTGGTGAGTCTTATACTACGGGCGAAACCTTTGATTCCGTCAGTATCCGAGGCATTCGCTTATACAGTGACAGCCGCATGTTGCCTCCGACATTAGCCAGTTTTGCGCCTATCATTCATGGTGTTGCCAATACCAACGCCAAAGTCACTATTACGCAAGGTGGCTATAAGATTTATGAAACGACTGTGCCGCCAGGCGCTTTCGTCATTGATGATCTGAGTCCGTCAGGGTACGGCAGCGATCTTATTGTTACTGTCGAAGAATCCGATGGCTCAAAGCGGACATTCTCGCAACCTTTCTCATCGGTTGTTCAAATGTTACGCCCTGGCGTTGGACGCTGGGACATTAGCGGCGGTCAGGTCTTAAAAGATGATATTCAGGATGAGCCTAATTTATTTCAGGCCAGCTACTACTACGGTCTGAATAACTATCTGACGGGTTATACCGGTATTCAGATTACCGATAATAACTATACCGCCGGTTTGTTAGGTCTTGGCCTGAATACCTCAGTCGGTGCATTTTCTTTAGATGTGACTCACTCCAATGTTCGTATCCCGGATGATAAAACATATCAGGGGCAAAGTTATCGTGTTTCCTGGAACAAGTTATTCGAAGAAACAAGTACTTCACTGAATATCGCGGCCTATCGCTATTCGACACAGAATTATCTTGGTCTTAATGATGCACTAACTCTAATTGATGAAGTGAAACATCCCGAACAAGATCTTGAACCGAAATCCATGCGTAATTACTCGCGCATGAAAAATCAGGTTACGGTCAGTATTAACCAACCGTTGAAATTTGAGAAAAAAGATTACGGTTCATTTTATCTTTCCGGAAGTTGGTCCGATTACTGGGCTTCAGGGCAAAATCGTAGCAATTATTCTATTGGCTACAGTAACAGTGCATCCTGGGGCAGCTACAGTGTCAGTGCACAGCGTTCATGGAATGAAGACGGTGACACTGAAGATAGCATTTATCTCAGTTTCACTATTCCTATTGAAAAACTACTCGGCACTGAACAACGTAATTCAGGTTTCCAGAGTATTGATACTCAGATGAGCAGTGACTTTAAGGGTAATAACCAACTCAACGTCAGTAGCAGTGGCTATAGCGATAACGCTCGCGTCAGTTATAGCGTGAATACTGGCTATACGATGAATAAAGCCAGCAAAGATTTGAGTTATGTTGGGGGTTATGCCAGCTATGAGTCACCGTGGGGAACCCTGGCAGGTTCAGTTTCTGCAAATAGCGATAACAACCGTCAAGTTTCTCTCAGCACCGACGGTGGCTTTGTATTGCATAGCGGCGGCCTGACCTTCAGCAATGACAGTTTTAGCGACTCCGATACACTGGCGATAGTTCAGGCTCCAGGTGCTCAAGGAGCGCGAATAAATTATGGCAACAGTACTATCGATCGATGGGGGTATGGTGTCACCAGTGCACTTTCTCCTTATCATGAAAACCGTATCGCGCTGGATATCAACGATCTCGAGAACGATGTTGAATTAAAAAGTACCAGTGCAGTAGCTGTTCCGCGTCAGGGGTCAGTCGTCTTTGCTGATTTTGAAACCGTGCAAGGGCAATCAGCCATTATGAACATCACACGAAGTGATGGTAAAAATATTCCATTTGCTGCAGATATTTATGATGAGCAAGGAAATGTCATTGGTAATGTTGGACAAGGTGGACAGGCTTTTGTTCGTGGTATTGAACAGCAGGGAAATATCAGCATTAAGTGGATAGAAGAAAGTAAACCCGTTAGTTGCCTTGCGCATTATCAACAAAGTTCAGAAGCAGAAAAAATAGCGCAATCTATTATTCTGAATGGAATTCGGTGTCAGATTCAGTAACTACAAGGGACGTCAAATGATAAAAATAACGCCATATAAAATAGCGACACTGATGGGAATATTATTATCCCCCTCAGTATTAGCAACGGATATTAATGTAGAGTTTACAGCTACTGTCAAAGCGACAACCTGTAATATCACTCTTACTGGTAATAATGTCACGAATGATGGCAATAATAACTACACATTGAAAATCCCCAAAATGGGGCTGGATAAGATCGCGAACAAAACTGCAGAATCTCAGGCTGATTTTAAACTGGTTGCCAGTGGGTGCAGCAGTGGCATTAGCTGGATCGATACCACTCTGACCGGAAACGCCTCATCAAGTTCACCCAAGCTTATTATACCGCTGTCTGGTGATACAAATTCTACGACAAGTTATATCGGTATGGGTTTCAAGAGACGGGGTGCTGATGATGCCACTTTTCTTAAACCCAACAGTGCGGAAAAGATACGCTGGGACACAAACGAAATACCGTCCGACAAAGGTCTTGAAATGACTGTTGCGCTACGTGAAACATCTCAAGGCGCTGGTGTGCCGGGGAATTTCCGCGCTCTGGCGACGTTTAATTTCATCTATCAATAATAAGGATAATTAAGATGACATTTAAAAATTTACGTTATGGATTATCCAGCAGTCTGGTTCTGGTAGCCTCATTATTCAGTGTCCCGTCTTATGCTGCAACAGACAGCATTGGACTGACTGTTATTACCACTGTGGAAATGGGTACCTGCACAGCAACACTTATGGATGGTAATAATAAAATCTCCACGGTTAATTTTGGTGATGTATATATATCTGAAATAAATGCTAAAACCAAAATTAAAACATTCAAACTACAGTTTAAAGATTGTGCAGGGATTCCAGGAAAGAAAGCATATATAACATTAACCAAAGTTGGCACATGTGAAGGAAATGCCAATAATGGTGATGGATTTGCCAATGCATCTACATCCACAGAAAAAGCAAATGCGGTTGTGGTTGAAGTCTGGGGTGCCATAACACCAGATCGAGCAGATAAAAATAAACAATTTAGCTGCGCTACTCCTCAAGCGAAAGAAAAGAGTATTGTGGGTGCAACAGGTACTAATGTTGTGAACTTTGATATGAGTGCAGTCCTTGTGGTAGATAAGGATAAAACTGTCAATAATGTTACGGCAGGTGATTTTTTCGCCCCTGCAACATTTACTATCACCTATAACTAACAGACTGACAGATTCAGGAACTATATATGCATCCCACTCAACGTAAGCTGATGAATAGAATAATTCTGTTTCTGTCATTACTGTTTCCCATTACCTGTCCAGCCATCGCTGGACAGGATATCGACCTTGTTGCCAATGTAAAAAACAGCACTTGCAAAAGCGGAATCAGTAACCAGGGTAATATTGATCTTGGCGTCGTTGGTGTGGGATATTTTTCAGGTAATGTTACTCCTGAAAGTTATCAACCAGGTGGAAAAGAGTTCACTGTCACTGTCTCAGACTGTGCATTTCAGGGAACAGGAAATGTATTAAATCAACTACACATAGACTTTAGAGCACAAAGTGGTGCAATGGCTAATGGTTCCCGACAAATATTTTCCAATGAAGTTTCGTCAGGGGCGAGTAATGTAGGAGTGGTTATATTTTCTATCCAGGATCCGGCGAATACATTCAATGTTCTTAATGCTTCAGGCAGCTCACGTTCCATTTATCCAGTGATGTCGGATGACATGAATGGTTCATCCTGGAAATTTAGCACTCGAATGCAAAAAATCGATCCTGCATTGAGTGTTACATCTGGTCAACTTATGAGCCATGTGTTAGTTGATATTTACTACGAATAACTAATAAAAATAGCACAAACTCTAATAAAAACGCAACAATGGAGTAAAAATGAAAACACTCTTCAAATATTTTCTTTTTCTGGCACTATATTTTTGTTGTTATACAGTTAGCGCAACTACAAGTTTTATTGTGGGAGATAAATCAGGCGTTGATAATTTTAAAGGCCCCTCCACTGCCGCACAGATGACCTTTAATTACACATCAACATCAAGCAACTTGGTTTTTTATAAACCCACGCAGTTCGGCCCGACAGGGGTAAAACTGTACTGGTCATATCTGGACACAGGTATCGGTGGTGGTATTCTTTACTGCAATACATCTGGCGGAGCGATTGCTGGGCCAATAACCATTGAAAATGCCATGGTCTATTCAGGTAAAGATTATGGCGGGCATAAACTATTTAAGACATCAGTTCCTGGCCTGTATTACACTTTGTTAATATCAAATGTCTGGTCTGCATACAATACAATAACTGATATTCAATCACCAGGAATATATATCGGAGATCCTTCAAACCAAGAATTTTTCTTTTCCGTAACAGACAACGATCTACAAACCAAGGGTTGCAACAGAGCAAACAGCGACAATAAATTTTGGGCTATTGGTGGTATTTTACACAACATAACTGTTGAATTTTATACAGATGTTAATTTCGACCCTACATCTAATCAACAAGTCCAGTTATCCAGCTCATCAAATTATCTTTATTCGTTTAAGGCCTTCAATCCTGGTACTAAAATCAAACCTCATAGCAACCACATTTATGTCAATTTCACACTGAATAATGTGAAATTAACCTTACCAACATGTTTTATATCCATGCTTACCGGACCATCAGTCAATGGCTCAACGGTTAGAATGGGAGAATATAGTTCTGGGGCAATTAAAAATGGTGCATCACCTGTTCCCTTTGATATCTCGCTTCAGAATTGTATTCGTGTGCGTAATATTGAAACAAAACTTGTCACTGGAAAAGTAGGTACTGAAAATACACTACTGCTTGGCAATACGCTTACTGGAAGCACTGCAGCCAAAGGTGTTGGCGTACTCATTGAAGGTTTAGCAACCAGTAAAAATCCGCTAATGACATTAAAACCTAATGATACGACCTCTGTTTATAAAGATTATGAAACCGAAGATGACACATCCGATGGGGTTTACCCTAATCAAGGTAAGGGCACATCACAGCCTCTTCATTTCCAGGCTACATTAAAGCAAGACGGGAATATTACTATCGAACCTGGGGAATTTAAAGCTACCAGTACTTTCCAGGTAACCTATCCCTGATAACGTAGCAGCACTGCCAGCTTCTGGCAGTGCTGCTACGGATAAATCATTGCCCCCACCAATGTGACTGATAAAATGCCAGGCAACACGACATCATTTATCAGGATACGTTATGAAACCAACCACCATTGCTTCACTTCAGAAATGTAAGCAGGATAAAAAGCGTTTCGCGACCATCACCGCTTACGACTACAGCTTCGCTAAACTGTTTGCCGATGAAGGGCTTAACGTGATGCTGGTGGGTGATTCACTGGGCATGACCGTTCAGGGCCACGACTCCACTCTGCCAGTAACCGTTGCCGATATCGTCTACCACACTGCCGCCGTACGTCGCGGTGCACCAAACTGCCTGCTGCTGGCTGACCTGCCGTTTATGGCATATGCCACGCCGGAACAAGCCTTTGAAAATGCCGCAACGGTTATGCGTGCCGGTGCCAATATGGTCAAAATCGAAGGCGGTGCGTGGTTGGTAGAAACCGTACAAATGCTGACCGAGCGCGCGGTTCCTGTATGTGGTCACTTAGGTTTAACGCCACAGTCAGTGAATATTTTCGGCGGCTACAAAGTCCAGGGGCGCGGCGATGAAGCGGGCGATCGACTGCTCAGCGATGCATTAGCCTTAGAAGCCGCTGGTGCACAATTGCTGGTGCTGGAATGCGTGCCGGTTGAGCTGGCAAAACGCATTACCGAAGCGCTGGCGATCCCGGTTATCGGTATTGGTGCGGGTAACGTCACCGATGGGCAGATCCTGGTGATGCACGACGCCTTTGGTATTACCGGCGGTCACATTCCTAAATTCGCTAAAAATTTCCTCGCCGAAACGGGCGACATCCGCGCGGCTGTGCGGCAGTATATGGCTGAAGTGGAGTCCGGCGTTTATCCGGGCGAAGAACACAGTTTCCATTAAGGAGTCACGTTGTGTTAATTATCGAAACCCTGCCGCTGCTGCGTCAGCAAATTCGCCGCCTGCGTATGGAAGGTAAGCGCGTGGCGCTGGTGCCAACCATGGGTAACCTGCACGATGGCCATATGAAACTGGTCGACGAAGCCAAAGCCCGCGCCGATGTGGTGGTGGTCAGTATTTTCGTTAACCCGATGCAGTTCGACCGCCCGGAAGATCTGGCACGTTATCCACGGACCTTGCAAGAGGACTGCGAAAAGCTAAACAAACGTAAAGTGGATTTAGTTTTCGCGCCCTCGGTAAAAGAGATCTACCCGAACGGTACCGAAACCCACACCTATGTTGATGTTCCTGGCCTTTCGACCATGCTGGAAGGTGCCAGCCGTCCGGGACATTTTCGCGGCGTGTCGACCATCGTCAGCAAGCTGTTTAACCTGGTCCAGCCGGACATCGCCTGCTTCGGCGAAAAGGACTTTCAGCAACTGGCGCTGATCCGCAAAATGGTTGCTGATATGGGCTTCGATATTGAGATTGTCGGCGTACCGATTATGCGTGCGAAAGACGGTCTGGCGCTGAGTTCCCGTAACGGTTATCTGACGGCGGAACAACGCAAAATTGCGCCAGGTCTGTACAAAGTTTTAAGTTCGATTGCCGACAAATTGCAGGCTGGAGAGCGGGATCTCGATGAGATTATTGCCATTGCAGGGCAAGAACTGAATGAAAAAGGCTTCCGCGCCGATGATATTCAGATTCGTGATGCCGATACGCTGCTGGAAGTCTCTGAAAACAGCAAACGGGCCGTGATTCTGGTAGCCGCCTGGCTTGGCGATGCTCGCCTGATCGACAACAAAATCGTCGAGCTGGCGTAATACTTAACTGGCGCTACGGCTGATGGCGCCAGTTATTTATTGCCCCACGTCATCTGTCATAACACAGGTAACTTAATTAAGGTTAATTAGCTTATCTACCTCTGCAAGAGATAAATTTGCCAACTCTGCAACATCCTCACGAAGTATTCCTTTCCTCAGAAGACGTTGGGCGCATTCCTGTCTTACTTCCTGTCTTACTTCCTGTCTTACTTCCTGATACGCCTCTTGATACGCTTCCTGATATGCCTTCTGAAATCCCTTCTCTTCAAACCACTGCGCCAACGTCTGCCTGGTTTCTCTCCGTGTCTTTATTTCCATATGTTCCCTTAATTATGTGACCAGTTAACAATAACAATTATCTGGCTATAACTGATAATACAGACAACTTAGTTAATCAACTTATCAACCTCAGCAAGAGGTAAATTTGCCATCTCTGCAACGTCTTCCCGAGACATTCCTTTATTCAGAAGACGAAGGGCGAATTCCTGCCTTTCCTCCTGTCTTCCCCTCTCTTCAAACCACTGCGCCAGCGTCATCATAGACTCCCCTCCCGTTTCCCTGTCCCTCAATACACCGTAAAACAAATCCGCTTGTTCAGTATGACCACGTTGCAGCATATAGTTTTGCATGGCAACTAACTGACTTCCGCTAGTGTACCCTTCGTCAATCAGCGTGACCAGTTGCTCCAGCAATAACATTAAGTCGCGTTGGCGAATATGTTTTTGCAGCAGTTCGAGAATCGCAATCCGCCGATGTTGCATGATTTCGTCATCCGGCGTAATGGTGATGTCCACCAGCGGGAATGGACTGTTATAAACGCGTCGCGCCAGCTCCGGCGAGTAAAACATATCAAACCAGCACATTGAGAGCGGATAAGGTGTGGCCTCGCCCTGATAAAACAGAATCGGCACCACCAGCGGTAGCTTATCGTGATCCGCCTCCAGATGCCGGTGCATGGCAGCAATAGAATAACGCATCATGCGAAAGGCCATTTTCTTATCCGGCTTGCTTTGGTGTTCAATCACAACATGCAGATAACCCGTACTACCCTGCATCTGTACGGAATAGAGCACGTCCGTGCTGTGTCCTTTCAGGCTCTCTTCAATGAAACTCCCCGACTCTAAATGAAGCGTGTTGAGGTCACAAAGTTCGCGTAGTTCCACTGGCAAATGGATATCCAGGAAGTCGCGAGCCGTCTCCGCATGCATTAAAAATTGTTTAAATACCGCGTCATGCGGTGTGGTACTCGGTGCGTCCATCTTCCCTGCCTTCCGTGTGGCCCTGTGTGAAGGCAGTATCCAGTCAAGGCGTGCCGTCGTCAGCCACCTCTTTGTTGTTTACCGAGCAGCGTTCAGAGAAATTTCAATTGGTTACAGGCGTTACATGGCACGCTTCGGCGCGGTACGCAAACTGCTGGTGCAAAAGCCATCAGATCAGTAGACACTTATCAAAAATCGGGCAATACTGCGTGAGAATTTCCTCAAAGCAGGCATCGCCTGCTTCGTTAACGACAGGGTAGAAAGGTAGAAGTTATGATTCGCACGATGCTGCAGGGCAAACTCCACCGCGTGAAAGTGACTCATGCGGACCTGCACTATGAAGGTTCTTGCGCCATTGACCAGGATTTTCTTGACGCAGCCGGTATTCTCGAAAACGAAGCCATTGATATCTGGAATGTTACCAACGGCAAGCGTTTCTCCACCTATGCCATCGCGGCAGAACGTGGTTCGAGAATTATTTCTGTCAACGGTGCAGCGGCCCACTGTGCCAGCGTCGGCGATATTGTCATCATCGCCAGCTTCGTCACTATGCCAGATGCAGAAGCCCGTACCTGGCGCCCCAACGTTGCCTACTTTGAAGGCGACAATGAAATGAAACGTACCGCGAAAGCGATTCCGGTGCAGGTTGCCTGATAATCACCCCTGCGGCTGGTTACTCACCAGCCGCGACATCGTCTCCAGCGAATCTGTTCTTAAAATATACAGCCGCTTTAATAAATACGGATTATCCCCCGGTTTTACTTTACCTTTCATGGTCGTCACCGCCAGATGAAATCCGGCATCATTTGCCGCCTTTACCGCTTTGTCATTAAATCCACCAAATGGATACGAAAGATACAAGACTCGAGGATTAAATTGGTTTAGCGCCCGACGAGAGCGTTCGAAATCAAACAGAATATTATGCTCACTGCGGCTGAGTAATATGGGTCGGCGATATCCATCTACCCTATGCAAAAAATGAGTATGTGACTGGAAATCAAAAACATCGCTGACATCAAGCAGTTCAGAAACACTCATAAACTGTAATGACTGCGGATTCCATTTCTGTGGATGACGTTTGATGCGAGAGGTAATAATAAACGCCGTCGCCTTCATACCGTATTGTTTCAGAATGGGATATGCATAGCGACTCACTGATTTCAAGCCATCATCAAATGTCAGCACCACCGCGCGAGCCGGAAGATTCATCGAATTACGCAGATACCCTTCCAGTTGATACAAGGTTAACGTGGTATATCCACGATCGCGTAACCAGGTCATCTGGTTATTGAAAGCTCGCACCGACGTCGTGGTCGAAGTATGACGAAAACGGGTGTTCTCTTCATCGCGTAAAATATGATGGTAGGTCAACACAGGAATACCGTTATCCTGCTGCGCATCCAGTGCACTGATATAGGCCAGTCGTTCGCCAATACGAATTTGATACCAGGTTTGATTCAGGCGATCTTTTAATTTATTAATAATGGGATAACGCAAATTATCGGCCAACACGCCAAATGGCGCACTACCCGCATCAGGCGCGTTGTATATCGGAGTATCTTTCCATGTAATAAGATTTTGGTTACTCAGTGGCTTATTCAGATCCCCCAGACCATCTTCAACTTTTTGCCGCCCTTGTACAGGTTCCAGATGCCCTTTATCAATATACCCCGTAGCAAAACCAAAATTGAATTCATAATAATCGGCAGCGGTTGGGATGACCGAAATAATCTGCCCGGCGCGAATGTTGCCGACGGTTACCGTTTTGTCGCCAATTTTTCCCCAGATAGCTGCATCCTGAGTGGTTTGCATATAACGCGCGGGAAGCGCTGCGCCGACACCAGATGAAACCAGCAGCAGTAAAAAAATAATCTTTTTAATCATGAGAAAACTACCAGGCGAGAAACAGCGCCGTTAGTGTAGCAAAATCGGAATGCGATTTAATACTCGAACCAATTATGCTTGAGGACAAAGGGGGGATTTTTTTGTTGTTGGTGCCAGAGACTACTGACTTCAGGCCCACCCAGTTCGACAATTCGCTCGCGAAACTCCGCACTGAATAACGTTTCACGGTAGGCCAGCATCTGCTCAATTAACGGTAACGTGACACCAGAAATCACTTCGCAACGGGAATGTTTGTGGCTTAATAACGATGCAACACGATAAGGCGCAGCACCTGCAATATCGGTTAAAAAGATAACCCCATCGCCAGAATCTGTTTCATGCAGAGCATCGCACATCATGCGGCTGAGCATATTGGAACTTAATCCGCGCCAGAAATTCACCGCCCGGCACTGGATAAGTGCGCCATGTTTTTTTTCCAGCGCATCCAACATCTCTTGCGCCCGGTCGTCGTGACAGGTAATTACCCAACCTAACATCACCTTCCTCCTTAGCTGAAAATCAGTCTACCCTGACCATTGTTGATAAAGGGTGATAGTCGTCAAAACTCCTCTCCCCCGAATCCAGAGGAGAGGAAATCGACTTAGCTACGCAAGCCGCGCCCACGCTGGATCAGCGACCAGCAGATCAGATAAAACGCAATAATAAAAATAACCAGCACACCAAAAGTAGTAACCAGCGGCACATCATTAATGCCGAGGAAGCCGTAGCGGAATCCACTGATCATATAAACGATTGGGTTGAGATGCGACAGCCCCTGCCAGAACGGTGGCAACAAGGTCAGTGAGTAAAACACCCCGCCCAAATACGTGAGTGGCGTTAACACAAAGGTTGGTACCAGGCTGATGTCATCAAACGTTTTGGCAAACACACCATTAAGCAATCCGGCAAGAGAGAACAACACCGCCGTGAGCACCAGCGTTAAAGCGACAAATACCCACGAATGCACCTGAAACGGTACAAAGAACAGCGAAATTGCTGTCACCAGCATACCAACAAGCAGTCCGCGCGCTACGCCACCGCCGACATATCCGGCAATGATGACGTGAGTCGGAACCGGAGCGACCAGCAGTTCTTCAATATTACGCTGGAACTTGGCGCCAAAAAATGATGAAGCGACGTTGGCGTAGGCATTGGTGATTACCGACATCATGATCAGCCCCGGAACAATGAACTGCATATAGCTGAAGCCATGCATATCGCCAATACGCGAACCAATCAGGTTACCGAAGATGATAAAGTAAAGGGTCATGGTGATAACCGGTGGCACCAGCGTCTGTATCCAGATACGCATAAAGCGATGGATCTCTTTCGCCCAGATGCTTTTTAACGCCACCCAGTAAAGATGCATCATGCGCGATCTCCTTGTTTTTCATTAACCAGTGAAACAAACAACTCTTCCAGACGGTTAGCTTTGTTACGCATACTTAATACCTGAATGCCCTGCTCACTTAGCTGCGTAAATACGCTGTTGATCCCCTGCTCACGCAGCACTTCAACTTCCAGCGTGGCGGTATCCACCAGTCGATACTGATAGCCATCGAGTTTCGGTAACGGGCTTTTCGGTGCGAGATCGAGAATAAAGGTTTCTGATTTCAGCTTCGCCAGCAGTGCCTTCATCGAGGTATTTTCCACCAGCTCACCGTGTTGAATAATGCCGATATTGCGGCACAGCATTTCTGCTTCTTCCAGGTAATGCGTGGTAAGAATGATGGTGGTGCCTTTGTCGTTTAAATCCTTCAAAAAGCCCCACATTGAACGGCGAAGTTCGATATCCACGCCTGCGGTCGGTTCATCAAGAATCAGCAGTTTAGGTTCGTGCATCAGCGCGCGGGCAATCATTAAACGACGTTTCATCCCGCCCGATAACATGCGCGCACGTTCGTTGCGTTTTCCCCACAAATCGAGTTGCTTAAGATACTTTTCGCTGCGGATGTACGCTTCTTTGCGCTCTACACCGTAGTACCCCGCCTGATTCACCACAATTTGCTGCACGGTTTCAAACGGGTTGAAGTTAAATTCCTGTGGCACCAGTCCCAACTGACGTTTAGCGTTGACGACATCTTTTTCAAGATCGTAACCAAATACGCTGACCCGCCCGGAGGTTTTATTTACCAGAGAGCTGATAATACCGATGGTGGTTGATTTTCCGGCCCCGTTCGGCCCGAGAAGCGCATAAAAATCACCCGCTTCGACTTGCAAATCTATTCCACGAAGCGCCTGAACGCCGCCTGGATAGGTTTTTTTAAGCTGTTGAAGTTCCAGTGCAATGGTCATAAATTTTTACTTACCTTACGTTCTTACACTTTATCTGTGGTTTAAATCGTCCCGGAGTTGCCCTATATTAGCCAAACGTAATTATTTGGTTACAGGTCGTTAACCTCCATGAAAGACATAGATACACTCATCAGCAATAATGCACTATGGTCAAAAATGCTGGTGGAAGAGGATCCCGGGTTTTTTGAGAAACTGGCACAAGCGCAAAAACCGCGCTTTCTATGGATTGGATGTTCCGACAGTCGCGTTCCTGCAGAACGTTTAACCGGTCTTGAGCCGGGCGAACTCTTTGTTCACCGTAATGTTGCTAACCTGGTCATTCACACCGACCTGAACTGCCTTTCCGTGGTTCAGTATGCAGTGGATGTTCTCGAAGTTGAACACATTATTATCTGTGGCCACTACGGTTGCGGCGGCGTACAAGCCGCAGTTGAAAACCCGGAACTGGGGCTTATCAACAACTGGCTGCTGCACATCCGCGATATCTGGTTCAAACATAGCTCATTGCTCGGCGAAATGCCGCCAGAGCGCCGTCTGGATACCTTGTGTGAACTGAACGTAATGGAACAGGTATATAACCTGGGCCACTCCACCATTATGCAATCAGCGTGGAAACGCGGGCAGAAAGTGACCATTCACGGCTGGGCCTACGGCATTCACGACGGCTTGCTGCGTGATCTGGATGTTACCGCCACCAACCGCGAAACCCTTGAGCAACGTTACCGTCACGGGATTTCCAACCTCAAGCTGAAACACGCCAACCACAAATAAATATGCCATGCCGGATGCAACACATCCGGCAACTTTACACTTACTCGTCCAGCAGAATCACTTTGCCGATATATGGCAGATGACGGTAACGCTGTGCGTAATCAATGCCGTAACCCACCACAAACTCATCCGGGATCGAGAAACCGATAAATTCTACCGGGACGTTCACTTCACGACGGGACGGTTTATCGAGCAGCGTACAAATCGCCAGCGACTTCGGTTCGCGCAGGCTTAAGATCTCACGCACTTTCGACAGTGTATTCCCCGAGTCGATGATATCTTCAACAATCAGCACGTCCTTGCCACGGATATCTTCATCCAGATCTTTGAGGATTTTCACATCACGGGTGGTGGACATGCCGCTACCGTAGCTGGAGGCGGTCATAAAATCGACTTCATGAGATACCTGAACTTCACGGCACAGGTCCGCCATAAACATAAATGAGCCACGCAGCAGACCTACCAGCACCATATCGCTGCCGCTGTCTTTGTAACGCTCAGTAATCTGACGACCCAGTTCGGCGATACGCGCTTTAATCTCCGCTTCGGGGATCATTACTTCTACAGTATGTTTCATATCTCTAACCATATGATTTAAAAACAAATCACTTCGCACGGGCGGGATTCAGCACCGCAACAAAGCGCAAGACATGCAGTATACCAGTAAAACTATTCATTGGCGGAATCTGTTAATAAAGCTCAAATTGTGATGACGATCACACATGTTAAAACCTATAATTAATTGCTACTAAAATATTAATGAATTGAAATGGTGTTTCTTTATGGCAATTAACAATACAGGCTCGCGACGATTACTCGTCACGCTAACAGCCCTATTTGCAGCGCTTTGCGGGCTGTATCTACTTATTGGCGGAGGCTGGCTGGTCGCGATTGGCGGCTCCTGGTATTACCCTATCGCTGGCCTTGTGATGCTCGGCGTCGCCTGGATGCTGTGGCGCAGTAAACGTGCCGCGCTTTGGCTGTACGCCGCCCTGCTGCTCGGCACCATGATTTGGGGCGTCTGGGAAGTTGGTTTCGACTTCTGGGCGCTGACTCCGCGCAGCGACATTCTGGTGTTCTTCGGCATCTGGCTGATCCTGCCGTTTGTCTGGCGTCGCCTGGTCATTCCTTCCGGCGGCGCAGTTGCCGCACTGGTGGTGGCACTGCTGATTAGTGGCGGTATCCTGACCTGGGCCGGATTTCACGATCCGCAGGAAATCAATGGCACTTTAAGCGCCGATGCCACACCTGCCGAAGCTATCTCACCCGTTGCCGATCAGGACTGGCCTGCCTATGGCCGCAATCAGGAAGGTCAACGCTTTTCACCACTGAAACAAATTAACGCCGATAACGTCCACAACCTGAAAGAAGCCTGGGTGTTCCGTACAGGAGATGTGAAACAGCCGAACGATCCGGGCGAAATCACCAATGAAGTGACGCCAATTAAAGTGGGCGACACCCTTTACCTGTGTACCGCTCACCAGCGTCTGTTTGCGCTCGATGCCGCCAGCGGCAAAGAGAAATGGCATTACGATCCTGAGCTGAAAACCAACGAGTCCTTCCAGCATGTAACCTGTCGTGGCGTCTCTTATCATGAAGCCAAAGCTGAAACGGCTTCGCCGGAAGTGATGGCGGATTGCCCGCGTCGTATCATTCTTCCGGTGAATGATGGTCGCCTGATTGCGATTAACGCTGAAAACGGCAAACTGTGCGAAACCTTCGCCAATAAAGGCGTGCTCAATCTGCAAAGCAATATGCCGGACACCAAACCGGGTCTGTATGAGCCAACTTCGCCGCCGATTATCACCGATAAAACCATCGTAATGGCCGGTTCAGTCACCGACAACTTCTCAACCCGCGAAACGTCTGGCGTGATCCGTGGTTTTGATGTCAACACTGGTGAGCTGCTGTGGGCTTTTGATCCGGGCGCAAAAGATCCGAACGCGATCCCGTCTGACGAACACACCTTTACCTTTAACTCGCCAAACTCGTGGGCACCTGCGGCCTATGACGCGAAGCTGGATCTGGTCTATCTGCCGATGGGCGTGACCACGCCGGATATCTGGGGTGGTAACCGCACACCGGAACAGGAACGTTATGCCAGCTCGATTCTGGCGCTGAATGCCACTACCGGGAAACTGGCGTGGAGCTACCAGACCGTTCACCACGACCTGTGGGATATGGATCTTCCGGCACAGCCGACGCTGGCGGATATCACCGTTAATGGTCAGAAAGTGCCGGTTATTTACACTCCGGCGAAAACCGGCAACATTTTTGTGCTCGATCGTCGTAATGGTGAACTGGTGGTTCCGGCCCCGGAAAAACCGGTTCCCCAAGGTGCAGCGAAAGGCGATTACGTTACCCCTACTCAACCGTTCTCTGAACTGAGCTTCCGTCCGACGAAAGATTTGAGCGGTGCGGATATGTGGGGCGCCACCATGTTTGACCAGCTGGTGTGCCGCGTGATGTTCCACCAGATGCGCTATGAAGGCATTTTCACCCCGCCATCTGAACAGGGTACGCTGGTCTTCCCGGGTAACCTGGGGATGTTCGAATGGGGCGGGATTTCCGTTGATCCGAATCGTGAAGTGGCGATTGCCAACCCAATGGCACTGCCGTTTGTTTCGAAACTGATCCCGCGCGGTCCTGGCAACCCGATGGAGCAGCCGAAAGATGCCAAAGGCACGGGTACGGAATCCGGCATTCAGCCGCAGTACGGTGTACCGTATGGCGTCACGCTCAACCCGTTCCTCTCACCGTTTGGTCTGCCGTGTAAACAGCCAGCATGGGGCTATATCTCGGCGCTGGATCTGAAAACCAACGAAGTCGTGTGGAAGAAACGTATTGGTACGCCGCAGGACAGCATGCCGTTCCCGATGCCTGTTCCGGTGCCGTTCAATATGGGTATGCCGATGCTGGGCGGGCCAATCTCCACGGCGGGTAACGTGCTGTTTATCGCCGCTACGGCAGATAACTACCTGCGCGCTTACAACATGAGCAACGGTGAAAAATTGTGGCAGGGCCGTTTACCGGCGGGTGGTCAGGCAACACCGATGACCTATGAAGTGAATGGCAAGCAGTATGTGGTGATCTCCGCAGGCGGTCACGGTTCATTTGGTACGAAGATGGGCGACTATATTGTGGCTTATGCGTTGCCGGATGATATGAAGTAAGATTCGCTCAGATTGCGTGCGCGTTGTTCATGCCGGATGCGGCGTGAACGCCTTATCCAGCCTACAAAATCCTGCAAATTCAGTAGATTGCAGAGTTCACGTAGACCCGATAAGCGTAGCGCAACAGGCAGATTTGCGTTTGTCATCAGTTTAATGCCCGGAGAGATCCGGGCATATTTCCGAATACGGTCTTTTTATACCGTAAACCCTAACATCATCCCCGTATCTTCATGCTCCAGCAAATGGCAGTGCGCCATATAAGCATGTTCTTTCGGTGCATCGTGATTAAACTTCACCAGCACTTCACTGACATTACCTTCTACCTTAACGGTATCTTTCCAGCCCGCGCGATACGTCGCTGGCGGTTTGCCATTTTCTGACAAGATACGGAACTGCGTGCCGTGAATATGGAACGGATGCAGCATCATGTCGCCCACGCCAGAGATAACCCAACGTTCGTACTGCCCTTTCGCCGCCGCAAACATCGGCTTGTTCATATCAAACGCCTGACCGTTGATTTTATTGGCATGGTGGAAATCGAACTTCCCGCCGTGGTTCATATGATTCATATTGCCATGCCCCATATGGCCCATCATCTGGCTGTGGTCCATCCCGGCCATCGCCTGATCGCCATATTTCTCCATCAGCATCTGCATCCCCATCATATCGAGCATCGGGTCCATAGAAAGTTGCAGCTTGCGTACCGTCAGCCCCTCCAGCGAAGGTAACGCAGGCAAGCTACTTAATGTGTCTGGCAAAGCACCGGAGGCACTAATAGCAATCGGCTGAATCCGCATTACCGGATGCGGCTTATCAAACGGCGCGATCGCCATCCCCATCTGGCTGACTGGCAGCGTCACCAGGTCAAACGGTTTGTTGTCGTTAACCTCCACCAGCACTTCGAAACGCTCGCCCATCAGCACGGGAAGCTCGCTCACCTTCACCGGTTCAGGCAGCAGACCACCATCGCTGGCAATCACATACAGCGGGCGATTGTCGCTGGTAGCGAAATTGAGCGAGCGGGCGTTACAGCCATTGAGTAAACGCAGGCGCAGCCAGCCGCGCGGGGCGGCGTGTTGCGGGTAGATTGCACCGTTGGTCAGCAACGTATCACCAAACCAGCCCACGGCGGCGGTCATCACATCCAGTTGATAATCAATCTGTCCGTCGGCGTTAAATTTTTTATCCTGAACGATCACCGGAACATCATCGATACCCCACTGTTTTGGCAGCATTAATTTCAGGATTTCGTCATCTTCAATCACCACCAGACCTGCCAGTCCCATCGCCACCTGACGCCCGGTTTTGCCGTGCTGATGCGGATGGAACCAGCAGGTAGCGGCAGGTTGATCGACGTTCAGCGTCACCGTGCGTTGACCGCCAGGCGGAATAATCCCCTGCGGGCCGCCGTCCACTTCACCCGGTACTTCCAGTCCGTGCCAGTGCAACGTCGTCTCTTCCGTCAGTTGGTTATAGATATCAACCGTTACCGCTTTGCCACGCTGTAACTTCACCGCAGGCCCTAACAGATTACCGTTATAGCCCCAGGTGGTCGCCGTTTTCCCGGCAAAGGTGGACTGACCTGGCATTATCGATAATTTTATGCGGCCACGAACATCAGAAGTGAGGAGTTCGGGGATCGGCAGTGTTGGACGTTCGGCGGCAAAAACTGTTCGACTCCACAGCGGCAAAGCCGAAGCCACGCCCAGCGCGACGGAATATTTTAAGAAATCACGGCGTTGCATAGTTATTTCCTTATTCTCAAGCAAGCGAAACAAAATCAAACGTTGAGCATAGTCCTTACCCTTACGGGAAGGTCAAGCCGCAGACACAATTTAATCGACAATAATGGTCGTCGCCTCGCTCACAGTGTGCTAACGTTTATCTTCTTTAAGTCCTGGTAGAAGCAATGAAGACGTTTTTCAGAACAGTGTTATTCGGCAGCCTGATGGCCGTTTGCGCAAACAGTTACGCGCTCAGCGAGTCTGAAGCCGAAGATATGGCCGATTTAACGGCAGTTTTTGTTTTTCTGAAGAACGATTGTGGTTACCAGAACTTACCTAATGGGCAAATTCGTCGCGCACTGGTCTTTTTCGCCCAGCAAAACCAGTGGGATCTCAGCAACTACGACACCTTCGACATGAAATCCCTCGGTGAAGACAGCTACCGCGATCTCAGCGGTATCGGCATTCCCGTCGCGAAAAAGTGCAAAGCCCTGGCCCGCGATTCCTTAAGCCTGCTTGCCTACGTTAAATAATCCCTGCTCCTTTTTGTAGAAACATTGACCGTGCAACCACGGTCATTGTTAGCTATTATGCTGCGCTCTTTTAGCGCGACGGTTATATTGCTTATATCGATGAACTCTATAATGCCAACCGTCTGACCGAAATCCTGTCAGAAACCTGTTCCATTATCGGGGCCAATATTCTTAACATCACCCGCCAGGATTACGAACCACAGGGAGCCAGCGTCACTATTCTGGTGAGTGAAGAACCGGTCGACCCGAGACTTATCGGCAAAACAGAACACCCCGGCCCACTGCCAGAAACGGTCGTTGCCCATCTCGATAAAAGCCACATTTGCGTACATACCTACCCGGAAAGCCATCCTGAAGGCGGTTTATGCACCTTCCGCGCCGATATTGAAGTCTCTACATGCGGCGTGATTTCTCCGCAGAAGGCGCTGAATTACCTGATCCACCAGCTTGAGTCCGATATCGTGACCATTGATTATCGCGTGCGCGGTTTTACCCGCGACATTAACGGTATGAAGCACTTTATCGACCATGAGATTAATTCGATTCAGAACTTTATGTCTGACGATATGAAGGCGCTGTATGACATGGTGGATGTAAACGTCTATCAGGAAAATATCTTCCATACCAAGATGTTGCTTAAAGAGTTCGACCTTAAGCACTACATGTTCCACACCAAACCGGAAGATTTAACCGACAGCGAGCGCCAGGAAATTACCGCTGCGCTGTGGAAAGAAATGCGCGAGATTTATTACGGGCGCAATATGCCAGCTGTTTAACGGCTCTGGCGGAGCACGGAGGCTCCGCCTGATTTACTTACTTCTGCTGCACGAAATTACGGTACGCCGCCGCCACCTGAAGAAAATCCTCAACGCCGCACAGCGACAAGCTCTCTTCGTCGTAGTAGTTCATCCCCTCTTCCATTTCATCGCCAGCGAATTCCAGTTGATTGGCGCGAACCATCACCTCTTCACCGTCCATCCACAGGGTGTATTCATGCCCTGCCCGCTGCCAGGAACGTTCGCTGCCTTTGAGCGTGCGCGCGACATCTTCCACTTCATCAAGCAAAGCCAGGTTTTCTTTCACCTCTTCATTAAACCAGTGCCCGACCACTTCATGCCCCATGGACATGCGCACCTTTACCACTCCGGTAATATCGCGCAGAAATTCGTAATCCATAGTGTGTTCCTCTGCTCCCGGCAATGCGCCGAAATCGCATTGCGCCATTGATGTAATTATCGCAGCCTTACCGGAGAAAAACAGCGGAACGGCGGTGGTTTAGAAATAAAAAATGCCCGGGGATCTCATTCACCGGGCATTGTGTCGTTTATGCGCAGCGCGTGCGCTTACTTATTAAACCGCAGTCTGGAAAATCACCCCATCGGCTTTTTCGGTGTACTGAGAAAGCTGGTTGAAGTTCAGATAACGGTAAGTATCAACGGCAGTTTTATCCACCTGCGCAACGTAGGTCTGGTACTCTTCCGGCGTCGGCAGTTTGCCAATCAGCGCCGCAACAGCAGCCAGTTCCGCAGAAGCCAGGAAGACGTTCGCGCCAGTACCCAGACGGTTCGGGAAGTTACGGGTAGAGGTGGAAACCACCGTCGCACCGTCTGCCACACGCGCCTGGTTACCCATACACAGGGAACAGCCCGGGATCTCGATACGCGCGCCACTCTTACCGAAGACGCTGTAGTAGCCTTCTTCGGTCAACTGCGCAGCGTCCATACGCGTTGGCGGTGCCACCCACAGGCGGGTCGGCAACTGACCTTTGTGCGCATCCAGCAGTTTACCCGCAGCACGGAAGTGACCGATGTTAGTCATGCAAGAACCGATAAACACTTCATCGATCTTCTCGCCCTGTACCGCAGACAGCGGACGCGCGTCGTCCGGATCGTTCGGTGCACAGAGGATTGGCTCTTTGATATCAGCCAGATCGATGTCGATCACTGCCGCGTATTCCGCATCTGCATCGGCTTCCAGCAGCTCAGGATTCGCCAGCCATTTTTCCATGCCCTGAATACGACGTTCGAGAGTACGACGATCGCCATAACCTTCCGCGATCATCCACTTCAGCAGGACGATGTTGGAGTTCAGGTATTCGATGATCGGCTCTTTGTTCAGCTTGATGGTACAACCAGCGGCAGAACGCTCGGCGGACGCATCGGTAAGCTCAAAGGCCTGCTCAACTTTCAGATCCGGCAGACCTTCAATTTCCAGGATGCGGCCAGAGAAGATGTTTTTCTTGCCTTTCTTCTCAACGGTCAGCAGACCTTGTTTGATCGCATACAGCGGGATCGCGTGTACCAGATCGCGCAGGGTAATACCCGGCTGCATTTTGCCTTTGAAGCGCACCAGAACGGATTCCGGCATATCCAGCGGCATTACGCCAGTTGCGGCAGCAAATGCCACCAGACCAGAGCCCGCAGGGAAAGAGATACCGATCGGGAAACGGGTATGGGAGTCACCGCCAGTACCGACGGTATCCGGCAGCAGCATACGGTTCAGCCAGGAGTGGATTACGCCGTCACCCGGACGCAGCGACACACCGCCACGGTTCATGATGAAGTCCGGCAGCGTGTGGTGAGTGTTAACGTCTACCGGCTTCGGATACGCCGCGGTGTGGCAGAAAGACTGCATCACCAGGTCAGCCGAGAAGCCCAGGCACGCCAGGTCTTTCAGTTCATCACGGGTCATCGGGCCGGTGGTGTCCTGAGAGCCTACAGAAGTCATTTTCGGTTCGCAGTACGCGCCCGGACGAATGCCTTTCACGCCACAGGCACGGCCCACCATTTTCTGCGCCAGCGAGAAGCCACGGTCGCTTTCCGCCACATCTTTCGCCTGACGGAACACATCGCTCTGCGGCAGACCAAGTGCTTCACGCGCTTTGGTGGTCAGGCCACGACCGATAATCAGCGGAATACGGCCACCCGCACGCACTTCATCAATCAGCACGTCGGTTTTCAGTTCGAAGGTTGCCAGCAGTTCGCCTGTTTCGTGGTTACGCACTTCGCCTTTGTACGGATAAACGTCAATTACGTCGCCCATGTTCAGGTTAGAGACGTCCACTTCAATTGGCAGTGCACCCGCATCTTCCATCGTGTTAAAGAAGATGGGTGCAATTTTACCGCCGAGGCACAAACCACCGCCGCGTTTGTTCGGCACATGTGGAATATCATCGCCCATAAACCACAGAACGGAGTTGGTGGCGGATTTACGCGAAGACCCCGTACCCACAACGTCACCGACATATGCCAGCGGGAAACCTTTCTGTTGCAGAGCTTCGATTTGCTTGATCGGACCAACAACACCTGGCTGGTCTGGCTCGATGCCTTCACGGGCGTTTTTCAGCATCGCCAGCGCGTGCAGTGGGATATCCGGGCGTGACCACGCATCCGGTGCCGGAGAGAGGTCATCGGTGTTGGTTTCGCCAGTGACTTTGAAGACGGTAACGGTCAGTTTTTCAGCCAGCGCCGGGCGATTCAGGAACCATTCAGCATCCGCCCAGGACTGCATTACCTGCTTCGCATATTTGTTGCCTGCTTTGGCTTTCTCTTCTACGTCATAGAAGTTATCGAACATCAGCAGCGTGTGAGACAGTGCTTTGGCAGCGATCGGTGCCAGTTTGGCATCATCCAGCGCGTCGATCAGCGGATGAATGTTATAACCACCCTGCATAGTGCCCAGCAGTTCAATGGCTTTTTCTGGAGTCAGCAGTGGGGATTTGGCTTCGCCTTTGGCGACAGCAGCCAGGAAACCTGCTTTAACATAGGCGGCTTCATCGACGCCAGGGGGAACACGGTTGGTTAACAGATCTAACAGGAATTCTTCTTCGCCCGCGGGCGGGTTTTTCAGCAGCTCTACAAGCGCGGCCATTTGGTTTGCATCCAGGGGTTTGGGCGCAATCCCCTCAGCGGCACGCTCAGCTACGTGCTTACGGTATTCTTCTAGCACGACGGTTCTCCTCGCTCTCATTGTCATAGTGCGGCAGGCGATTCTCTTCACGCTCCTGTGAGACAGCAGTTTGTAGGGTAAATGCCCAGTACCGCAACGGGCAGAATAGCAGGATTTTGACGATGTGTTAATCTGTTTACAAAAAAGCAACATAAAAAAGTGGCTGAATCGTTAAGGATGGTCTAGAGATTGTTTCCCTCCGTAAAAACTTCGTTAATTCGCATAGTGATAATCACCTTTCTCAACGAATCCCAAGATTAGTCAAAATTTAAACTACCGCCTCTTTATACTCGGATTCACAGCACCTGCGGGTGGCAGTTCGCCGACCATTGCGATTTCCTTGAGATCCGAATTATGAAAATGACTTTGCCGTTTAAACCCCATGTGCTGGCGCTAATTTGCAGTGCCGGGCTTTGTGCCGCCTCTGCCGGGCTATATATAAAAAGCCGCACAGTGGAAGCGCCTGTGGAAGCGCAATCGACACAACAGACTGCGCCTGACATCACTGCAGTTACGCTTCCTGCAACGGTTTCCGCGCCCCCCGTAACGCCTGCCGTCGTCAAATCTACATTCAGCACTGCACAAATCGATCAATGGGTCGCGCCCGTCGCGCTATATCCCGACGCCCTGCTTTCGCAGGTGCTGATGGCATCGACCTATCCGGCAAATGTCGCCCAGGCCGTACAGTGGTCGCACGACAACCCGCTCAAGCAAGGTGATGCCGCTATTCAGGCAGTATCCGACCAGCCGTGGGATGCCAGCGTTAAATCGCTGGTGGCTTTTCCGCAATTGATGGCGTTGATGGGGGAAAACCCGCAATGGGTGCAAAATCTTGGCGACGCATTTCTGGCGCAGCCGCAGGATGTGATGGACTCGGTACAACGTTTGCGGCAACTGGCGCAACAAACCGGGTCACTGAAGTCATCAACTGAACAAAAGGTCATCACGACAACGAAAAAAGTCGTACCGGCAAATCAGCCCGCCAGCGCCCCTGTCACACAATCAAATACCGTTTCTACGTCCAGCCCCGTCGTCGCAGAACCTGCACCGACCGTAATAACCATTGAGCCCGCCAATCCGGATGTAGTTTATATTCCCAACTACAACCCAACCGTGGTTTACGGCAGTTGGGCCAATACCGCTTACCCGCCGGTTTACCTGCCGCCGCCAGCCGGGGAACCGTTTGTTGACAGCTTCGTGCGCGGATTTGGCTACAGCATGGGCGTTGCTACCACGTACGCACTATTCAGCAGCATAGACTGGGATGACGACGATCATGACCATCATCATCATGACGATGATGATTATAATCACCACGATGGCGGTCATCGTGACGGTAATGGCTGGCAACACAACGGCGACAACATCAATATCGACGTCAACAATTTCAACCGCATTACTGGTGAGCATCTTACTGACAAGAATATGGCATGGCGGCACAATCCAAACTACCGCGATGGTGTGCCTTATCATGATCAGGATATGGCAAAACGGTTTCACCAAACCGATGTTAAAGGCGGCATGAGAGCCACACAGTTACCTGCCCCAACGCGCGACAGCCAGCGCCAGGCGGCAGCAAGTCAGTTTCAGCAACGAACACACGCAGCACCAGTCACTACGCGATATACCCAGCGTCAGGCTGCGGCACAGCGGTTTAATGATGCGGAACACTATGGCAATTATGACGACTTCCGCGAGTTCAGCCGCCACCAACCACTGACCCAGCAGCAAAAGGACGCCGCTCGCCAGCGTTATCAGTCTGCCTCGCCTGAGCAGCGCCAGGCGGCCCGCGAGAAAATGCAGACTAACTCACACAACCAGCAGCGAAGAGAGGCGGCGCGTCAGCGTTATCAATCTGCCTCGCCTGAACAGCGCCAGGCGGCTCGCGAGAAAATGCAGACTAACCCGCAGAACCAGCAGCGAAGAGAGGCAGCGCGTCAGCGTATCCAGTCTGCCTCTCCTGAGCAGCGCCAGGCGGCCCGTGAGAAAATGCAGACTAGCCCGCAGAATCAACAGCAAAGAGATGCAGCACGTCAGCGTATCCAGTCTGCCTCGCCTGAGCAGCGTCAGGTTGCGCGGGAGAAAATTCAGGAGAGCCGCCCGCAACGTCTGAACGACAATAACCATACTGCCCGATTGAATAATGAGCAACGGTCAGCGGTACGCGAACGGTTGTCTGAGCGTGGAGCAAGGAGACTGGAAAGGTAAATTGCAGACGTAAAAAAAGCGGCGTGGTTAGCCGCTTTTTTAATTGCCGGATGTTCCGGCAAACGAAAATTACTTCTTCTTCGCTTTCGGGTTCGGCAGGTCGGTGATGCTACCTTCGAACACTTCTGCTGCCAGGCCCACAGACTCGTGCAGAGTCGGGTGCGCGTGGATGGTCAGCGCGATATCTTCAGCGTCACAACCCATTTCGATCGCCAGACCGATTTCGCCCAGCAGCTCGCCGCCGTTGGTACCGACAATCGCACCACCGATCACACGGTGAGATTCTTTGTCGAAAATCAGCTTGGTCATACCGTCTGCGCAGTCGGAAGCGATAGCACGACCAGAAGCAGCCCACGGGAAGGTGGCGGTTTCGTAGCTGATGCCTTTCTCTTTCGCTTCTTTCTCAGTCAGACCTACCCATGCAACTTCTGGTTCGGTATAGGCGATGGACGGGATAACTTTCGGATCGAAGTAGTGTTTTTGACCTGCGATAACTTCAGCGGCAACGTGACCTTCGTGAACACCTTTGTGTGCCAGCATCGGCTGACCGACGATATCGCCGATAGCAAAGATGTGCGGCACGTTAGTGCGCAGCTGTTTGTCAACGCGGATGAAACCACGGTCGTCCACTTCCACGCCAGCTTTGCCTGCGTCGAGGTTTTTACCGTTCGGCACACGACCAATCGCTACCAGCACGGCGTCGTAACGCTGCGGTTCAGCGGGTGCTTTTTTGCCTTCCATCGTCACATAAATACCGTCTTCTTTCGCTTCAACGGCGGTAACTTTGGTTTCCAGCATCAGGTTGAATTTCTTGCTGATACGCTTGGTGAAGACTTTAACGATGTCTTTGTCAGCTGCCGGGATAACCTGGTCGAACATTTCAACCACGTCAATCTGTGAACCCAGCGCGTGGTAAACGGTACCCATTTCCAGACCGATGATACCGCCACCCATTACCAGCAGGCGTTCTGGTACTTCTTTCAGTTCCAGCGCGTCAGTGGAGTCCCAGATACGCGGATCTTCATGCGGAATAAACGGCAGTTGAATCGGGCGAGAACCCGCTGCAATGATCGCGTTGTCGAAGTTGATCACGGTTTTGCCGTTCTCACCTTCAACTTCCAGGGTGTTAGCCCCGGTGAATTTACCCAGACCGTTGACCACTTTGACTTTGCGGCCTTTCGCCATACCAGCCAGACCACCGGTCAGCTGATTGATCACTTTCTCTTTCCAGGTACGAATCTTGTCGATATCAGTTTTCGGTTCGCCGAAGACGATACCGTGTTCAGCCAGCGCTTTGGCTTCTTCGATAACTTTTGCTACGTGCAGCAGTGCTTTAGAAGGGATACAGCCGACGTTCAGGCAAACACCACCAAGGGTGTTGTAACGTTCTACGATTACGGTTTCCAGACCTAAATCAGCGCAACGGAAGGCAGCGGAGTAACCTGCGGGGCCTGCCCCAAGTACCACGACCTGAGTTTTGATTTCAGTACTCATCATGACCTCTATATATTTATCTCCGGCGGGTCTGACGTTTTTTTTTATGACGCCCATTATCCACCGGGTCGTTCTATCCGTCGGTATTTTACAAAATTGTTAACAATTTTTAAACAACAAACGGCAACCGATTTGTCTATTCGCTAATAATCTCAATACATTCATGAGATTACCAGAAAAAAGCCGGCCGTTGGGCCGGCTCTTTTATTTACATCACCAGACGGCGAATATCAGACAGCGTGTTGTTAATGATGGTAATGAAACGGGCACCATCAGCACCGTCGATCACACGGTGGTCGAAGGAAAGAGAAATCGGCAGCATCAGACGCGGCACGAACTCTTTACCATTCCACACCGGCTCCATCGCGGACTTGGAAACACCGAGGATAGCCACTTCCGGCGCGTTCACAATCGGCGCGAAGTGGGTAGTACCCAGGCCGCCGATGCTGGAGATGGTGAAGCAACCGCCCTGCATTTCGCCCGCAGTCAGCTTACCGTCACGCGCTTTCTTAGAAATAGTCATCAGCTCGCGAGACAGCTCGATGATGCCTTTCTTGTTGACGTCTTTGAATACCGGAACAACCAGACCGTTCGGGGTATCCACCGCCACACCGATGTTGATGTATTTCTTCAGGGTCAGACGCTGACCGTCTTCCGACAGCGAACTGTTGAAGCGAGGCATCTGCTCAAGCGCCGCAGCAACGGCTTTCATGATGAAGACAACTGGGGTTATCTTCACATCCAGCTTACGTTTCGCCGCTTCTTCGTTCTGCTGTTTACGGAACGCTTCCAGCTCGGTGATATCAGTTTTGTCGAAGTGGGTAACGTGCGGGATCATCACCCAGTTACGGCTTAGGTTAGCACCAGAGATTTTCTGAATGCGGCCCAGTTCCACTTCTTCGATTTCACCAAACTTGCTGAAGTCCACCTTCGGCCACGGCAACATGCCCGGGATACCGCCGCCAGTCGCCGCCGGAGCCGCTTCTGCACGTTTGATAGCTTCTTTCACGTAAGCCTGAACGTCTTCGCGCAGGATACGACCTTTACGGCCAGTGCCCTTCACTTTCGCCAGGTTAACACCAAACTCGCGTGCCAGACGGCGGATCAGCGGAGTCGCGTGAACGTAAGCGTCGTTTTCAGCAAATTCAGATTTGCCTTCCGCTTTCGCAGCCGGTGCTGCTGCCGGGGCTTCAGCTTTTGCTGCCGGAGCCGGCGCTGCCGCTTCCTGTTTCGCAGGAGCTGCCGCAGGCGCTGCGCCTTCAACTTCGAAGATCATAATCAGCGAACCAGTTTTCACTTTATCGCCAACGTTGACTTTCAGTTCCTTCACGACGCCTGCAAACGGAGCCGGAACTTCCATAGAAGCTTTATCGCCTTCTACGGTGATCAGTGACTGTTCAGCGGCAACTTTGTCGCCCACTTTCACCATCACTTCGGTCACTTCAACTTCGTCACCGCCGATATCCGGAACGTTAACTTCTTTCACGCCAGCTGCAGGTGCAGGGGCCGCTGCCGGAGCCGCTTCCTGTTTAGCCGCCGGAGCTGCCGCGCCTGCTTCACCCGCGACTTCGAAGACCATAATCAGCGAGCCGGTAGACACTTTGTCACCCACGTTCACTTTGATCTCTTTCACGGTGCCTGCAAACGGAGCCGGAACTTCCATAGAAGCCTTGTCGCCTTCTACGGTGATCAGCGACTGTTCAGCTTCAACTTTGTCGCCCACTTTCACCAGGATTTCGGTCACTTCAACTTCGTCGCTGCCGATATCCGGAACGTTTACGTCTTTTGCCGCTGCAGCCGCGGGTGTTGCTGCCGGAGCTGCTTCTTTCTTCTCTTCTGCCTGAGCAGGTGCAGCGTCTGCTGCACCGTCGGCGGAATCGAAAATCATAATCAGTGCGCCGGTCTGGGTTTTATCGCCAACAGAGACTTTGATCTCTTTAACGATACCCGCCTGCGGAGACGGAACTTCCATAGAGGCTTTGTCGCCTTCTACGGTGATCAGCGACTGTTCGGCTTCAACTTTGTCGCCCACTTTGACCAGGATCTCGGTGATTTCAACTTCATCAGCCCCGATGTCCGGTACTTTGATTTCGATAGCCATTATTCTTTTACCTCTTACGCCAGACGCGGGTTAACTTTTTCTGCATCGATGTTGAATTTGGCAATTGCGTCAGCAACCACTTTCTTATCGATTTCGCCACGTTTAGCCAGTTCGCCCAGCGCCGCTACAACCACGTAGGAAGCATCAACTTCGAAGTGGTGACGCAGGTTCTCACGGCTGTCGGAACGACCGAAGCCATCAGTACCCAGTACGCGGTAGTCGTCAGCCGGTACGTAAGTACGGACCTGCTCAGCGAACAGTTTCATATAGTCGGTAGATGCCACTGCCGGAGCGTCGTTCATCACCTGTGCGATGTACGGAACGCGCGGAGTCTCCAGCGGGTGCAGCATGTTCCAGCGTTCACAATCCTGACCATCACGCGCCAGTTCGGTGAAGGAGGTCACGCTATAAACGTCAGAACCTACGCCGTAATCTTTCGCCAGGATCTCCGCCGCTTCACGGACGTGACGCAGGATAGAACCGGAGCCCAGCAACTGAACTTTACCTTTGCTACCTTCAATGGTTTCGAGTTTGTAGATACCTTTACGGATACCTTCCTCAGCACCTTCCGGCATTGCCGGCATATGGTAGTTTTCGTTCAGCGTAGTGATGTAGTAGTAAACGTTCTCTTGTTTTTCACCGTACATACGCTCCAGACCGTCATGCATGATGACAGCAACTTCGTAAGCGTAAGCCGGATCGTAAGAGATACAGTTCGGGATAGTCAGCGACTGAATGTGGCTGTGACCATCTTCGTGCTGCAGACCTTCGCCGTTCAGGGTGGTACGACCGGAAGTACCGCCGATCAGGAAGCCACGCGCTTGCTGGTCGCCAGCCGCCCAGCACAGATCGCCGATACGCTGGAAACCGAACATCGAGTAATAGATGTAGAACGGGATCATCGGCAGATTGTTGGTGCTGTAAGAGGTCGCCGCTGCCAGCCAGGAACAACCTGCGCCCAGCTCGTTGATCCCTTCCTGCAGAATCTGACCTTTCTCGTCTTCTTTATAGTAAGCAACCTGCTCGCGGTCCTGCGGGGTGTACTGCTGACCGTTCGGGCTGTAAATACCAATCTGACGGAACAGACCTTCCATACCGAAAGTACGCGCTTCGTCGGCGATGATCGGTACCAGACGATCTTTGATCGACTTGTTCTTCAGCATCACGTTCAGAGCACGAACGAAAGCGATAGTGGTAGAGATCTCTTTGCTCTGCTCTTCCAGCAGCGCGCCGAAATCTTGCAGGCTCGGCAGCTCCAGCTTCTCGGTGAAGTTCGGCTGGCGGCTTGGCAGATAACCGTGCAGTTTCTGACGCTGAGCGTGCAGATAGGTATGCTCTTCAGAACCTTCCGGGAAGGTGATGTACGGCAGTTTTTCGATATCTGCATCAGACACCGGCACATTGAAACGGTCGCGGATGTGACGCACGCCGTCCATGTTCATTTTCTTAACCTGGTGCGCGATGTTTTTACCTTCAGCCGCGTCGCCCATGCCGTAACCTTTAATGGTATGAGCAAGGATTACTGTCGCTTTGCCTTTGGTTTCCTGCGCTTTCTTGAATGCAGCGTAGATTTTCTTCGGATCGTGACCACCACGGTTCAGTGCCCAGATCTGCTCGTCAGTCCAGTCTGCAACCAGTGCTGCGGTTTCAGGATATTTACCGAAGAAGTGTTCACGAACGTATGCACCATCTTTCGATTTGAAGGTCTGGTAGTCGCCGTCAACGGTTTCGTTCATCAGCTGGATCAGTTTACCGCTGGTATCTTTACGCAGCAGTTCATCCCAACGGCTACCCCACATTACTTTGATCACGTTCCAGCCAGCACCTTCGAAGATACCTTCCAGTTCGTTGATGATCTTGCCGTTACCGGTGACCGGGCCGTCAAGACGCTGCAGGTTACAGTTGATAACGAAGACCAGGTTATCCAGTTTTTCACGGGTAGCTATGGTGATCGCACCTTTGGATTCCGGTTCGTCCATTTCACCGTCGCCGAGGAACGCGTAAACGGTCTGTTTAGAGGTATCTTTCAGGCCACGGTGTTCCAGATATTTCAGGAATTTAGCCTGGTAAATAGCACCAATCGGACCCAGACCCATAGATACGGTCGGGAACTGCCAGAATTCCGGCATCAGTTTCGGGTGCGGATAGGAAGAGAGGCCATTGCCGTGAACTTCCTGACGGAAGTTATCCAGCTGCTCCTGAGTCAGACGACCTTCCAGGAAAGCACGTGCGTAAACGCCCGGGGAGATGTGGCCCTGGAAGTAAACCAGGTCGCCGCCATCCTGCTCGTTGCGTGCACGGAAGAAGTGGTTAAAGCACACATCATAAATGGTTGCGGAAGACTGGAAGGACGCCATGTGGCCGCCCAGTTCGAGGTCTTTTTTCGACGCACGCAGAACCGTCATGATGGCGTTCCAGCGGATAGCTGAACGAATACGGCGTTCCAGTTCCAGATTACCCGGATACTCCGGTTGTTCTTCAACGGGGATGGTGTTGATGTAGTTGCTGATACTGGTGCCTGCGGCTACGTTGACACCGCCTTTGCGGGCTTCAGCAAGCAGTTGGTCGATCAGATACTGAGCACGCTCAACACCTTCTTCACGGATGACCGATTCGATCGCCTGGAGCCAGTCGCGAGTTTCGATCGGATCCACGTCATTTGGGAAACGTTCTGACATGGGTTATTCCTTATCTATCTAATAACGTTGAGTTTTCTGGAACCTGTCCCATTGAACTCTCGCCGGAAAGCTCAATAAGACAGGTTCTACGTTTAGTTGCCGCGCTTTTATATGCGCTTGATTTACAACATCTTCTGGATAATTTTTACCAGAAAAATCACTAATTCTTTCGTTGCTCCAGACGGCGCAGAGAACGCTCACGGCGACTCTCTTCACGGCTTCTGTCGAGCAAAATTTCTTCGATAAAGGCCAGATGGCGATGCGATGCTTCGCGCGCTTCTTCCGGCTTACCGGCCATAATCGCTTCGAATATGCGGGTGCGGTGACTACTCACCAGCGGCAGCATCTCGCGACGCGAATAGAGCAATTCGAAGTTCTGACGGACATTCTGGGCCAACATCGGCTCCATACACCTTAGCAGATGAAGCAAAACCACATTGTGGGCCGCTTCGGTGACGGCAATCTGATACTGGAGTACGGCGTTTGATTCCGCGTCCAGATCGCCAGACTGCTGCGCCAGTTCTATGGCGTGGTGGAGTTCACGGATGCGTTCCTTGTCTTCATCGGTACTACGCAGCGCGGCGTAATAAGCGGCGATACCTTCCAGGGCGTGTCGTGTTTCGAGCAAGTCATACTGTGATTCAGGATGGTCGGAGAGCAGCTCCACCAGCGGATCGCTGAAGCTTTGCCAGAGGCTGCTCTGAACAAACGTGCCGCCACCCTGGCGACGAAGCAACAAGCCCTTCGCTTCGAGACGTTGAATCGCCTCACGCAATGAGGGACGGGATACATCGAACTGTTTTGCCAGTTCGCGTTCCGGTGGGAGTTTTTCGCCCGGGCGGAGAGTGCCTTCGAGGATCAAAAACTCCAGTTGCTGCTCAATCACATCGGAGAGTTTTGGTTGGCGGATTTTGCTGTAGGCCATGAGTTCCTGTCTTAAGCCACTTGCCGAAGTCAATTGGTCTTACCAATTTCATGTCTGTGACGCTAAAGTAACAAAGTATTCACCTTATGTCCATACAGGTTTTGATTGAAATCATGAAACTGTGCACATTTTAACAACTTGACATATATAACGTTTCAAAGTTGTAACTATGCACAAATGTAGACTTTACGTAAGAAAGGGATTTTTTAACGATTATTAAACTATAAAAATCCGAGTTGAACCGATTCACTTACCAATTTATCGGTTTTTAATTCAAAAATAATGAATTTATATTCATTTTATATATTGAGTGGATTTGAGGCTGATCTTTACAAACGATTCCTTTTTAAGCAACTCATCTTCAACCATGCATAAAGCGGGTGCATTCGCCGCCGCATACCATTATTCTTGATCTGACGGAAGTCTTTTTGTAACAATTCAAACGTCTTTGATGTAAACAAATTAATACAACAAACGGAATTGCAAACTTACACACGCATCATTGCGTAGATCAAAAAAACAATCACCGCACGAGGTTTCATGATGGAAGGTCAACAGCACGGCGAGCAGCTAAAGCGCGGCCTTAAAAACCGCCATATTCAGCTTATCGCGCTGGGTGGCGCGATAGGGACAGGGCTATTCCTGGGTAGCGCCTCCGTAATTCAGTCCGCAGGGCCAGGGATTATCCTGGGTTATGCCATTGCTGGTTTTATCGCCTTTCTGATCATGCGTCAGCTGGGTGAAATGGTGGTCGAAGAACCTGTCGCAGGCTCCTTTAGCCACTTTGCTTATAAATACTGGGGCAGCTTTGCCGGATTCGCTTCTGGCTGGAACTATTGGGTACTGTACGTTTTAGTTGCCATGGCAGAACTTACGGCTGTCGGCAAATACATTCAGTTCTGGTATCCGGAAATCCCCACCTGGGCTTCTGCCGCCGTATTCTTTGTGGTGATTAACGCCATCAACCTGACTAACGTTAAAGTGTTTGGTGAGATGGAGTTCTGGTTTGCCATTATCAAAGTTATCGCGGTGGTAGCGATGATCATCTTCGGCGGCTGGCTGCTGTTCAGCGGCAACGGCGGCCCGCAGGCAAGTGTTAGTAACCTGTGGGATCAGGGTGGCTTCTTGCCGCACGGCTTCACCGGGCTGGTGATGATGATGGCGATTATCATGTTCTCGTTCGGTGGTCTGGAACTGGTGGGGATCACCGCAGCAGAAGCTGATAACCCGGAGCAAAGCATCCCGAAAGCAACTAATCAGGTTATCTACCGCATCCTGATTTTCTACATTGGTTCGTTAGCCGTTCTGCTCTCACTGATGCCGTGGACACGCGTTACCGCTGACACCAGCCCGTTTGTGCTGATCTTCCACGAGTTAGGCGATACCTTTGTGGCAAATGCGCTGAACATCGTGGTACTGACGGCTGCGCTCTCCGTGTACAACAGCTGTGTATATTGCAACAGCCGTATGCTGTTCGGTCTGGCACAACAGGGTAACGCACCGAAAATGCTCGCTTCCGTCGATAAACGCGGCGTACCAGTAAATACCATTCTGGTATCTGCGCTGGTTACGGCATTGTGCGTACTGATTAACTACCTTGCCCCAGAGTCCGCTTTCGGACTGTTAATGGCGCTGGTGGTTTCTGCACTGGTTATTAACTGGGCGATGATTAGCCTGGCACATATGAAGTTCCGTCGCGCTAAGCAGGAACAAGGTGTGGCAACTCGTTTCCCTGCCCTGCTCTATCCGCTGGGTAACTGGATCTGTCTGCTGTTTATGGCGGCGGTACTGGTGATAATGCTGATGACGCCGGGGATGGCGATTTCGGTTTACCTGATCCCGGTATGGCTGGTTGTGTTAGGTATCGGTTATCTGTTCAAAGAGAAAACCGCAAAAGCCGTAAAAGCACATTAATCTCTCTACGCCCTCACCCGTTCTGGGTGAGGGCAGCAATATTTACACCAATGTCCCGTAAATCGTCAGTAGCGCAATCACCACCACAACCACGAACGAGGTTTTCTTCGCCATTGAAACCGCTGCTTTCGGTGTCTCAACCTTATCGACATGCGGTTCACGCGCTAGTGAGAACTGTGCCAGACGCGTTAATACCTGGTATTGCGATGTATGGAAATCGGTCAGTGAAGCAAACCAGGCTGGTAACGCTTTCTCACCATGACCAATCAAGGCATAAACTACGCCCGCAAGGCGAACTGGCACCCAATCCACTACGTGAAGCACGGCATCAACCCCCGACTGTAAACGATGATGCGGCGTCTGGTAGCGCGCCAGCCAGTATTGCCATGCACGCAAGAATGCATAGCCCATCAGGGTAACGGGTCCCCAGATACCGCCTACAATTAGCCAGAACAGTGGCGCAAGGTAAAAACGAAAGTTAATCCACAGCAGGGCATTTTGCAGTTCACGCAAAAACTCACGCTCATCGCAGCCTGCGGGGACGCCATGAATCATGGTTAAATCGCCAGCCATCGTGGAACGGGCATGGCTGTCGTTACGAGAAGCTGCGGTCAGATAAGCATGATAATGGAGACGAACTTTTCCTGCGCCAATACACAACAAACCAATCAACAGCCACACCACCAGCGTCGGGACGTTGAACAATAGCCCATGCAACGCGCGCAACAGTAAAAAGGTCGCCCCCATCGCGATAATGGTCATTCCTAATGTGCGCCCCAGCGAGAAATGTTTCACCCGACGGAAAAACGCCTCGAGGCGGTGATCAAGCTGCCAGTGCTCGCCCAACTTAAACAGGCGCTCGAAAATTAACACCAGTAAGGTTGTAAACAGCGTCATGTTGTCTCCTTGCTGACCAGGGCGCGAAACCGTGCCCAATCAAAGGCAGGGCCGGGATCGGTTTTACGCTCCGGCGCAATATCACAATGGCCCGTCATATTACTGGCAATGGCTGGATAGCGATGAATCAATGCCCGCGTAACCGCCGCAAGCTGTTGATACTGCGCATCGGTATACGCCAGCGTATCAGTGCCTTCCAGCTCAATCCCAATGGAGAAATCATTACAGCGTTCGCGCCCCTGATACATGGAAACACCCGCATGCCAGGCGCGTTTATCGAAAGGAACATACTGGACAATTTCACCATCACGGCGAATCAAACAGTGAGCGGAGACGCGCAAATGGGCAATCTCTGCAAAGAAGGGATGTGCCTGCGGATCAATAGTTCCGGTGAATAATGCATCAATCCACGGACCGCCAAACTCGCCTGGCGGCAGGCTAATATTGTGCACCACCAGCAAGGTGGGAGTTTCGTCATCCGGGCGACAATCGTAATGTGGTGAGGGAACGCGGCGCGCGCCGACCAGCCACCCCTGTTCTAACAACATGCAGGATCTCCTTATATGTGGTGCTAATACCCGGTTCAGAGTAGCATGTTTCTACCTTATGATTCGTTAGCTATCTGGAGTTTTAACATGCCGCCTCGCCGCTATAACCCTGACACCCGACGTGACGAGCTGCTGGAACGCATTAATCTCGATATCCCCGGCGCGGTGGCCCAGGCGCTGCGAGAAGATTTAGGCGGAACAGTCGATGCCAACAACGACATTACGGCAAAACTTTTACCGGAAAATTCACGCTCTCATGCCACGGTGATCACCCGCGAAGAGGGCGTATTTTGTGGTAAACGCTGGGTTGAAGAAGTGTTTATTCAACTGGCAGGCGACGATGTCACCATTACCTGGCATGTGGATGACGGTGATGTCATTAACGCCAATCAACTCCTTTTCGAACTCGAAGGCCCATCTCGCGTGCTGTTAACCGGCGAACGTACTGCGCTTAATTTTGTACAAACTCTTTCTGGCGTAGCCAGTAAGGTTCGCCACTATGTTGAGTTGCTGGAAGGCACCGATACGCAGTTGCTGGATACGCGAAAAACCTTACCCGGCCTGCGTTCTGCCCTGAAATACGCGGTACTTTGCGGCGGCGGGGCTAACCATCGTCTGGGGCTTTCTGACGCCTTCCTGATCAAAGAAAACCATATTATTGCCTCCGGCTCAGTGCGCCAGGCGGTCGAAAAAGCGTCCTGGCTGCACCCGGATGCGCCAGTAGAAGTTGAAGTCGAGAATCTGGAAGAACTTGATGAAGCACTGAAAGCAGGTGCCGATATCATCATGCTGGATAACTTCGACACAGAACAGATGCGCAAAGCCGTTAAACGCACCAACGGCAAGGCGCTGCTGGAAGTGTCTGGCAACGTCACCGACAAAACGCTGCGCGAGTTTGCTGAAACGGGCGTGGACTTTATCTCCGTCGGTGCGCTAACTAAACACGTACAGGCACTCGACCTTTCAATGCGTTTTCGCTAATTGCTGACAGATTTATCCGCTCCATCGCGGGCGGATAATCTCCCCTTCCCCAACTTTCTTCGTAGCGCCTCGCAAATATCTTGTCTTTCGCTGCAACGTAATAAAAAACCTCGGAAGCCGCCTTCCCGTTTCGTTTTTTGCCCCTCGCCTGTGCTGATGGCGTTTGCCAAAGTAGCGCCAACCAAATCAAGGAGCGAAACAGATGGACAAGCAACGCGGTTTTACACTTATCGAACTGATGGTGGTTATTGGCATCATTGCCATTTTAAGCGCCATTGGTATTCCCGCTTATCAAAACTACCTGCGCAAAGCCGCACTTACCGACATGCTACAAACCTTTGTGCCTTACCGTACCGCCGTAGAATTGTGCGCGCTGGAACATGGCGGACTGGACACCTGCGACGGCGGCAGCAATGGCATCCCCTCGCCTACCACCACCCGCTATGTTTCAGCCATGAGTGTGGCAAAGGGCGTGGTGTCACTGACCGGGCAAGAGAGTCTCAATGGGCTAAGCATCGTTATGACACCCGGTTGGGATAACGCTAACGGTGTCACCGGCTGGACGCGCAACTGCAATATTCAAAGTGACAGCGCATTGCAGCAAGCCTGCGAAGATGTCTTCCGCTTTGATGACGCCAACTAAGGAGCGGCGATGAATATTTCACAGCTCACCGCCCTGTGTTTGCGTTACCAGGGGGTCTTACTGGATGCCAGCGAAGAAGTGGTTCATGTTGCGGTGGTCGATGCCCCCTCACATGAGTTGCTGGACGCATTGCATTTCGCTACCACCAAACGTATTGAGATCACCTGCTGGACGCGCCAACAGATGGAAGGTCATGCCAGTCGCAAACAACAGACATTGCCCGTCGCCGTTCAGGAGAAACATCAGCCTAAAGCAGAATTGCTGGCTCATACGTTGCAATCTGCACTGGAACAACGCGCATCAGATATTCATATCGAACCAGCGGACAATAGCTATCACATCCGCTTGCGTATCGACGGCGTTCTGCATCCTTTACCTGATGTTTCACTGGATGCCGGAGTCGCTTTAACCGCCAGGTTAAAAGTGCTGGGAAGCCTGGATATTGCGGAACATCGCCTGCCGCAGGACGGGCAATTCGCTGTCGAACTGGCAGGGAACGCCGTCTCATTTCGTATTGCTACCTTGCCATGTCGCAGCGGTGAAAAAGTGGTATTACGGTTGTTACAGCAGGTGGACCAGGCGCTGGACGTTAACACGCTGGGAATGCAACCATCACAACTGACGGACTTTACCCACGCCTTGCAGCAACCACAGGGACTGGTGCTGGTAACTGGCCCTACCGGCAGCGGCAAAACAGTCACGCTGTATAGCGCACTGCAAACGCTGAATACCGCCGATATTAATATTTGCAGCGTGGAAGATCCGGTTGAGATCCCCATCGCTGGGCTAAACCAGACACAAATCCATCCGCGTGCCGGACTCACCTTTCAGGGCGTTTTGCGTGCGTTATTGCGCCAGGATCCTGACGTCATCATGATCGGAGAGATCCGCGATGGCGAAACGGCAGAAATTGCCATTAAAGCCGCGCAAACGGGTCATCTGGTATTGTCCACGCTACACACCAACTCCACCTGCGAAACGCTGGTGCGTTTACAGCAAATGGGCGTTGCTCGCTGGATGCTCTCGTCGGCCCTCACTCTGGTAATAGCCCAGCGCCTGGTACGTAAACTTTGTCCGCATTGCCGCCAGCGGCAAGGGGAACCGATCCGCCTTCCGGACAATGTATGGTCATCTCCGCTGTCCCGCTGGCAGGCACCGGGTTGTGAACATTGCTACCACGGTTTTTATGGTCGTACCGCCTTGTTTGAAGTCCTGCCCATTACACCAGCCATACGCCAGCTTATTTCCTCTAATACTGAAGTTGAATCGCTGGAAACGCACGCCAGGCGGACGGGTATGCGCACACTTTTTGAAAACGGCTGCCTGGCCGTGGAACAGGGCTTAACCACCTTTGAAGAGTTAATCCGCGTGTTGGGGATGCCGCATGGCGAATAAGCAACTCTGGCGATGGCATGGCATAACCGGCGACGGCAATGCGCAAGATGGGATGCAATGGTCTGAGAGCCGTGCTTTGCTACTTTTGGCTCTACAGCAGCAAAGGGTTACCCCACTGCACCTGAAGCGAATCAATATCAGTTCTGCACAGTGGCGCGGAGATAAAAGCGCGGAAGTCATTCATCAACTGGCGACGCTACTTAAAGCCGGGTTAACGCTTTCTGAAGGGCTGGCACTGCTGGCGGAACAGCATCCAAGTAAGCAATGGCAGGCATTGTTGCAATCGCTGGCGCACGATCTCGAACAGGGCGTGGCCTTTTCCAGTGCCTTATCGCCCTGGTCAGAGGTTTTTCCGCCGCTTTACCAGTCGATGATCCGTACGGGGGAAGTGACCGGTAAGCTGGATGAATGCTGCTTTGAACTGGCGCGTCAGCAAAAAGCCCAGCGCCAGTTGGCCGACAAAGTGAAATCAGCGTTACGTTATCCCATCATCATTTTAGCGATGGCAATCATGGTGGTTGTGGCAATGCTGCATTTTGTTCTGCCGGAGTTTGCCGCTATCTATAAGACCTTCAACACCCCACTACCGGCGCTAACGCAGGGGATCATGACGCTGGCAGACTTTAGTGGCAAATGGGGCTGGCTGCTGATAGTGCTCGGCTTTCTGCTGGCGATAGCCAACAAACTGCTGATGCGTCACCCTACCTGGCTTATTGCGCGGCAGAAATGGTTATTACGCATCCCGATAATGGGAGCCCTGATGCGGGGACAAAAACTCACGCAGATCTTTACGATTCTGGCGCTGACACAAAGTGCAGGGATTACTTTTTTGCAGGGAGTGGAGAGCGTCAGGGAGACGATGCGCTGCCCGTACTGGGCGCAACTTCTGACACAAATTCAGCATGATATCAGTAACGGTCACCCCATCTGGCTGGCGCTAAAAAATGCGGGGGAGTTTAGCCCACTCTGTTTGCAGTTAGTGAGGACAGGAGAGACATCCGGGTCGCTGGATATCATGCTGGAGAATCTTGCCCATCATCATCGGGATAACACGCTGGCGCTGGCAGATAACCTTGCCGCCTTACTGGAACCGGCGTTGCTGGTCATTACTGGAGGAATTATCGGTACGTTGGTGGTGGCAATGTATCTGCCAATTTTCCATCTGGGCGATGCGATGAGTGGGGTGGGATAATGCTGGCGTGTTGCTCCACGCCAGCATTGGGAGATTACAGATTATTGAAGATGCGGTTTTCTTGTTCCAGTACGCGGATAAACGTGGTGCGTTTGGTCAGCTCTTTCAGGCGTGAAGCCCCAACGTAAGTGCAGGCTGAACGCAGACCGCCTAAAATATCACGCGCGGTATTTTCAACCGGACCGCGCAGAGGAAGCTTAACGGTTTTACCTTCTGCAGCGCGATATTCCGCAACGCCGCCAACGTGACGTTTCATCGCAGACTCGGAGCTCATACCGTAGAACAGCATAAATTTCTCGCCGTTCTCTTCAACAATACGGCCGCCGCTCTCTTCGTGACCCGCCAGCATTCCGCCAAGCATTACGAAATCGGCACCGCCACCAAAAGCTTTCGCGACATCGCCCGGTGTGGTACAGCCGCCATCGCTGACGATCATCCCGCCCAGACCGTGCGCGGCATCGGCGCATTCGATCACCGCAGAAAGCTGCGGATAACCGACGCCCGTTTTCACGCGAGTTGTACAAACAGAGCCAGGACCAATGCCAACTTTAACGATATCGGCACCGGAGAGGATAAGCTCCTCACACATTTCGCCAGTTACCACATTGCCTGCACAAATAGTTTTGGTCGGCCACGCTTCACGCGCCTTCGCAACAAACTGCACGAAGTGTTCGGAATAACCATTCGCCACGTCAATACAAACAAAGTTTAATGCCGGGTTCAGGTCGAGAATTTGTTTAGTTTTTTCGAAATCGGCATCCGACGTACCGGTAGAAACCATCACATGTTTCAGCACATCAGCAGAAGAATTGTTGATAAACGCTTGCCACTCTTCAACAGAGTAATGTTTATGTACAGCGGTCAAAATATCGAAAGAAGCCAGTGCCGTAGCCATACTAAAAGTGCCTACGGTGTCCATATTTGCGGCGATAATCGGCACGCCGGACCAGCTTTGACCTGAATGTTTGAAGGTGAATTGACGTTCCAGTTCAACATCGGAACGGCTTTTAAGAGTAGAGCGTTTAGGGCGGATGAGGACGTCTTTAAAACCTAACTTCAGATCTTCTTCGATACGCATGTGCAGATTCCTGGGGTTAATGGCTATAAGGGTAAGAGCGCAACTCCAGTGACGCTATCATACGCACTAATCGATATGGCGCAAGACTGCGAAATTGTCTTTTTTTACGCTACAATCCCATAAATTTACCTGGTAAATAGTGGGCGAACGTTTCATCAATTTCGCTTTCGCGCGCTCTTTATTAACATTTTGATAATCATGATGAATTCCCAGGAATATAGATTATGAGGTATACAGTTGCCTTAACAGGCGGCATTGGCAGTGGCAAGAGTACCGTTGCAAATGCATTTGCTGACCTCGGAATTAATGTCATTGATGCCGATATTATCGCGCGTCAGGTGGTTGAACCAGGTACACCTGCACTGCGTGCCATTGCTGAACACTTTGGCGCGGATATGATTGCTGCTGATGGAACATTGCAACGTCGCGCCTTGCGCGAGCGGATCTTTGCCTATCCGGAAGAGAAAAACTGGCTTAATGCCCTGCTGCATCCTCTGATTCAGCAGGAGACGCAACGCCAGATCCAGCAAGCAACTTCACCTTATGTGTTATGGGTTGTGCCATTGCTGGTAGAAAACTCACTGTATAAAAAAGCGAATCGAGTGCTGGTGGTGGATGTCAGCCCAGAAACGCAGCTTAAGCGCACCATGCAGCGCGATGATGTTACTCGCGAGCATGTCGAACAAATTCTTGCTGCCCAGGCTACGCGCGAAGCCCGTCTTGCGGTGGCAGATGACGTCATTGATAATAACGGCACACCGGATGCTATTGCATCAGATGTTGCCCACCTGCACGCACACTATTTGCAGCTCGCGTCGCAGTTTGTCTCACAGGAAAAAACTTAATGCAGACCCAGGTCCTTTTTGAACATCCACTAAATGAAAAAATGCGTACATGGCTGCGCATTGAGTTTTTAATTCAACAACTCACCGTAAATTTGCCTATTGCTGACTACGCTGGTGCTCTGCATTTCTTCCGTAATGTTAGTGAATTGCTGGATGTGTTCGAGCGTGGAGAAGTTCGTACCGAACTACTGAAAGAGCTGGAACGTCAACAGCGTAAACTCCAGACCTGGATTGGTGTGCCTGGCGTGGACCAGACCCGTATTGAAGCATTAATTCAGCAGTTGAAGGCCGCAGGTAGCGTGCTGATTTCCGCGCCGCGTATCGGGCAATTTCTGCGTGAAGACAGGATGATTGCCCTGGTGCGCCAGCGTCTGAGCATTCCCGGTGGTTGTTGCAGCTTTGATTTACCTACGTTGCATATCTGGTTGCATTTACCCCAGTCGCAGCGCGACAGTCAGGTAGAAACCTGGATTGCCAGCCTGAGCCCGCTGACACAGGCACTTACAATGGTGTTGGATTTGATTCGTCAGTCGGCACCGTTCCGCAAACTGACCAGTCTGAACGGTTTTTATCAGGATAACGGCGAAGACGCCGATTTGTTACGGCTGAATCTGGCACTCGATTCACAGCTTTATCCGCAAATATCCGGTCATAAGAGCCGTTTTGCCATTCGCTTTATGCCGCTGGACAGTGAAAATGGACAAGTACCGGAACGTCTGGATTTCGAACTGGCTTGTTGCTAAGGAGTAAAAATGTCAGAAACTATTACGGTGAATTGTCCCACCTGCGGGAAAACGGTGGTGTGGGGTGAAGTCAGCCCATTTCGGCCATTTTGTTCCAAACGCTGCCAGTTGATCGACCTCGGAGAATGGGCTGCTGAAGAAAAACGAATCCCCAGCAGTGGCGATCTTTCTGAGAGCGATGACTGGAGCGAAGAGCCAAAGCAGTGACATTTGTCTGATGCCGCACGTAAGCCTGATAAGACACAGTCAGTGCCGCATCAGGCATCTTGTGCAAATGTCGGATGCGGCGCAAACATCTTATCCGACCTACAAAACCTAATTTATCAACGAGTTAATAAACCACGTAGGCCTGATAAGACGCGCCAGCGTCGCATCAGGCATCTTGTGCAAATGTCGGATGCGGCGTAAACGCCTTATCCGACCTACAAACCTGATTTATCAACGAGTTAACAAACCACGTAGGCCTGATAAGACGCGCCAGCGTCGCATCAGGCATCGTGTGTAAATGTCGGATGCGGCGCAAACGCCTTATCCGACCTACAAAATCTAATTTATCAACGAGTTAATAAACCTCGCAGGCCTGATAAGACGCGCCAGCATCGCATCAGGCATCTTGTGCAAATGTCGGATGCGGCATAAACGCCTTATCCGACCTCCAGACACTTAAGCTTCGAAATTACCGGTTCATTGGCTGGCGGAAAATCTTCTGCATTGAGGCTGGCCAGCGCCATCCACTCACCGGGCTGTCCCTCTTTCCCCCACGGTTCCCCTTCCCAGCTTTCGACCAACCAGAACCACAGTGTGATATGCCTGTCAGAGAACTGATATTCCAGCTTTTCAAACAGCGAAAAACATTGCGGGGTAACCCCGACTTCTTCCTGAAGCTCCCGTACCATCGCTTGTTCTGCCGTTTCTCCCGTTTCTATTTTACCGCCCGGAAACTCCAGCTTATTTGCCATGTGCGCATCTGCGGCGCGACGGGTTATAAAGATTTCGTTGTTTTCGTTGCGAATAATACCTACCGCGATTTGCAGTTTTTTCATTGTCTTAAGCCTATAAAAAAGGCGCAGAATCCTGCGCCTTTTATTTCAACACTTAGCTTTTATTGCAGGCGACCATGGCACTGCTTGTATTTTTTACCAGAACCGCATGGGCAAGGATCGTTACGTCCAACTTTACGATCGCCGGTTTGCGCTGCCAGCGCAGCCGCAGCTGCAGAGTCGTCATCCTGATGGCTAAGCTGCTGCATTTGCGCTAAACGCTCAGCTTCCATACGACGCTGCTGCTCCAGCTCTTCAACTTCTTCCGGCATGCGTACTTGTACTTTGCTTAACGTGCTGATGACTTCATATTTCAACGATTCCAGCATCGCCGCAAACATAGAGAACGATTCACGTTTGTATTCCTGCTTCGGATCTTTCTGTGCATAGCCACGCAGGTGGATACCCTGACGCAGATAGTCCATCGCTGCCAGGTGCTCTTTCCACAGGGAGTCCAGCGTTTGCAGCATCACCCCTTTCTCGAAGTGACGCATCATCTCAGCGCCAACCACTTCTTCTTTACGGTGATACACTTCGATGGACTGCTCCAGGATACGCTCACGCAGCGTCTCTTCATGCAATTCTGGCTCTTTGTCCAGCCACTCGGCAATCGGCAAATCAAGGTCGAAGTCGTTTTTCAGACGTTCTTGCAAACCTGGAATGTCCCACATTTCTTCCAGTGACTGTGGCGGAATGTAGGCATCGATGGTTGCTTTGAACACATCTTCACGAATGCTGTTGATGGTTTCGCTCACATCGCTGACATCCAGCAGTTCGTTACGCTGGGAGTAAATGGCACGACGCTGATCGTTAGCTACGTCATCGTATTCCAGCAGCTGTTTACGAATGTCGAAGTTACGGCTTTCAACTTTACGCTGAGCATTGGCAATTGCTTTAGTTACCCACGGATGCTCAATGGCTTCGCCGGGTTTCATACCCAGTTTACGCATCATGCCTGATACGCGGTCAGAGGCAAAAATACGCATCAGCGCATCTTCCATCGACAGGTAGAAACGGGAAGAACCGGCATCACCCTGACGACCAGAACGGCCACGCAGCTGGTTATCGATACGACGAGATTCGTGACGCTCAGTACCGATGATATGCAAGCCACCTGCTTCCAGTACCGCGTCGTGACGCACCTGCCAGTCGGCTTTAATTTTTTCAATTTGCTCTGCGGTCGGGTTTTCCAGCGCGGCAACTTCTGCCTGCCAGCTACCACCAAGCACGATGTCAGTACCACGACCCGCCATGTTGGTCGCGATGGTCACCGCAGCCGGATAGCCCGCCTGAGCAACGATTGCCGCTTCGTTGGCGTGGAATTTAGCGTTCAGAACGTTATGTTTGATACCGGCTTTGGTCAGCTCGTTTGATACCAGTTCCGATTTCTCGATTGAAATAGTACCCACCAGCACTGGCTGGCCTTTCGCAGTACGTTCTTTGATATCTTCAATGATCGCCTGAATTTTTTCCGCTTCGGTCATGTAGACCAGATCCGGCAGATCTTTACGAATCATCGGGCGGTTGGTCGGAACGACTACAGTATCCAGCTTGTAGATGGAACTGAATTCGAAGGCTTCGGTATCAGCCGTACCGGTCATCCCCGCCAGTTTTTCATACAGACGGAAGTAGTTCTGGAAGGTGATCGAAGCCAGTGTCTGGTTTTCGTTCTGGATCTGTACACCTTCTTTCGCTTCCACAGCCTGGTGCAGACCATCAGACCAGCGACGGCCCTGCATGGTACGACCGGTATGTTCGTCAACGATGATAACTTCACCATCTTTAACGATGTAATCGACATCGCGAGTAAACAGCGCGTGAGCACGCAGCGCCGCCGTTACGTGGTGCATCAGCATAATATTGGCCGGAGAGTACAGCGACTCACCTTCATCCATAATGCCTTCTTTCACCAGCAGCTCTTCAATAAGCACCAGACCACGTTCGGTCAGGTTCACCTGGCGAGATTTTTCATCCACCGAGAAGTGGCCTTCACCCTGGAAGGTTTCGGAGTCTTCTTTTTCCTGACGGATCAGGTACGGAATGATTTTGTTTACGCGCTTATACATTTCCGAACTGTCTTCCGCCGGGCCGGAAATGATCAGCGGTGTACGCGCTTCATCGATCAGGATGGAGTCCACTTCGTCCACCAGCGCATAGTGCAGTTTACGCTGTACACGTTCTTCAGGGCTGAACGCCATGTTGTCGCGCAGGTAGTCAAAGCCGTATTCGTTGTTAGTACCGTAAGTAATGTCAGCCGCGTAAGCTTCACGCTTCGCCGGTGCTGGCATGCCCGGCAGGTTGATACCGACGGTCAGGCCAAGGAATTCAAACAGCGGACGGTTGTTTTCGGCATCACGTTGCGCCAGATAATCGTTGACGGTAACAACGTGCACGCCTTTACCGGTTAATGCGTTCAGGTAAGCAGGCAGCGTTGCGGTCAGGGTTTTACCTTCACCTGTACGCATTTCCGCGATGCAACGTTCATTAAGAACCATACCGCCGAGCAGCTGTACGTCGAAGTGGCGCATGCCAAAAACACGCTTACTGGCTTCACGCACGACAGCGAAGGCTTCCGGAATCAAGTTTTCCAGCACTTCGCCTTTTTCCAGACGCGCGCGGAACTCTGCCGTTTTTCCTTTCAGTTCTTCGTCGGAGAGTTTTTCAATCTCCGGTTCCATGGCATTGATAATGTTGACGACTTTGCGCATCCGGCGCAGGGTACGATCGTTACGACTACCGAAAACTTTAGTTAATAATTTGATTAGCATAATAAAATCTCAAACACCCCGCATTGCGGAGTAAATAAAATGAAGTAAAGGTTTTTCGTTGTTAGCTGAGGCGTTGAGGGCCAGCACGGATGCCCTGCGCCTGGCTTATCCAGACGGGCGTGCTGAAGTTTGCTTGAGGGGTAAAATGCGCATAATCAATGCGATAACCATTTTCAGACCGCGTGCCTTCCTGGGTCAGCAGCGCGCTGAGCGTATCCAGTAAAGCAAGATGTTGCGCCTGAAGCGGTAAAGATTCCTCGGCAACGGGCAGCGTTTGCGGCGCCATTGCAAGGGAGAGATGGCGAATTACCGTGCGAATAGCATGTTGATGCCAGTAATCAACGGAATAGTTAGAGTTCGGGCGGCGCGTGTTTGCTTCCAGCAAGGCCAACTGACTAAAGTTAACTTTGGCGGAAGGCTCGTGATTGCGCGTTGTCGCTTTTGCGGGCGCGTTTGGCTCGGCGGTGTTGCTGAGCGCAGGCAAACCTAAACTCGCCGCGACCATCCCTAATAAGAGATGCGGCCAGAAGTAGCGTCTACCTAACTGTCGCCAGCGCGTCAGTATTCCACTCACGTTATTGCCATCCCGATCGTATTCAACGTTTTTAGCGCACAAATCTTATCATTAAAGCCAGAAGTCCACAGCAGTATTCAAGATAAGTAACACGTAAAAGTGCTTAAGAAAACAGCGTTCGCACCGATTTCTTACGACGCTGTAAAAACTCAAAAAAAAACGACTGGGTCACCTGGCCGGAGAGAGTGCCAGATTTGCCAGTCGAATTTTATACGACAGTATAGATGTCGTTATGCCAGTACGGCTGAAGGCGCTTTGAAGGCCAACGGCAGTTCTGCGTCGTCCTGGAAGGTCACATATTCCCAGGCTTCCTGTTTCGCCAGGACAGCCTGCAACAGTTTGTTATTCAGTGCATGACCGGATTTATAAGCGGTAAATGCGCCGATAATGTTGTGACCACACATGAACAAATCACCGATCGCGTCGAGCATTTTGTGACGCACAAACTCGTCTTCAAAACGCAGGCCGTCTTCGTTCAGTACGCGATAATCGTCAACAACGATGGCACAATCGAAGCTGCCGCCCAGGCACAGGCCACGGGACTGCAGATATTCGATATCACGCATGAAACCAAACGTACGCGCACGGCTGATCTGGCGCATAAACGCATCAGCAGAGAAGTTCATCGCATAGCGTTGATTGCTGGAATCGATTGCCGGATGGTTGAAATCGATGGTGAAGTCCAGCGAAAAACCATTGTACGGCTTAAATTCAGCCCACTTATCGCCATCTTCGACGCGAACAGTCTCTTTGATGCGAACAAATTTCTTGGCGCAGTTCAGCTCGTCGATACCAGCATCAAGCAGCAGGTAAACAAACGGAGCGGCACTGCCGTCCATGATTGGGATTTCCGGCGCGTTAACTTCGATAACAATGTTATCGATGCCTAAGCCCGCGAGCGCTGCGTTCAGGTGCTCAACAGTTGAAATCCGTACATCATGCTCGTTGACCAGACACGTACAGAGCATGGTATCACGCACAGATTTGGCATCGGCCGGGAAATCTACCGGTGGATTCAAGTCGGTGCGACGATAGATGACCCCGGTGTTGGCCGGCGCAGGGCGTAAGGTCAGGGTGACTTTCTTGCCGGTATGTAAACCGACACCCGTCGCCTGAACGATACGTTTAAGTGTCCTTTGTTTGATCATCGTATTATCTCGCCAAATTATCTATCCAACCGAAGTGTACTATACATTCGGCAGGCCAGTTTAGCACAAAGAGCCTCGCAACCCAAATTCCAGCTAATTCTTAGTCAGCTTGCTTACGCAGGAATGCCGGGATATCCAGATAATCCGGCTCTTTCACGGTTTGTGGCGTATTGTCGTTCACCACTTTGGCCACGGGCTTCTGCTCTTGCGTCAGCGGCGCCATACCATGCTGCTGGTAACGGTCCATCACTGGCTGTTGAACTTGCTTATTGGTCACGAGGGTGATTTCAGGACGTTTGTCCATACCGATACCTGTAGCAACCACGGTTACGCGCAGTTCATCGTTCATATCCGGGTCAAGAGAAGTACCGATAACCACGGTCGCGTTGTCCGAAGCAAATGCACGGATGGTGTTACCTACGGTTTCGAATTCATCCAGACGCAGGTCGAAGCCCGCAGTGATGTTAACCAGCACGCCGCGCGCGCCAGACAGGTCGATATCTTCCAGCAGCGGAGAAGAAATTGCCATTTCGGCCGCTTCTTCCGCACGGTCTTCACCGCTCGCCACGCCAGAACCCATCATTGCGTAGCCCATTTCAGACATCACAGTACGTACGTCTGCAAAGTCCACGTTCATCAGACCCGGACGAGTAATCAGTTCGGCGATACCCTGAACAGCGCCTTTCAGCACATCGTTAGCTGCGCCAAACGCGTCCAGCAGGGAGATACCGCGGCCCAGAACTTTCAGCAGTTTGTCGTTCGGGATTGTGATCAGTGAGTCCACATGTTTGGATAATTCAGTGATCCCCTGCTCCGCAAATGCCATACGCTTCTTGCCTTCAAAGTTGAAAGGCTTGGTCACGACAGCAACGGTCAGAATACCTAAATCTTTAGCCACTTCAGCAACAACCGGCGCTGCACCTGTACCGGTACCACCGCCCATGCCCGCTGCAATAAAGACCATGTCTGCACCTTCCAGCGCCGCACGCAGTGCATCACGATCCTCATCAGCCGCATTACGGCCAACTTCTGGATTAGCGCCAGCTCCCAGTCCTTTGGTGATACCACTACCGATCTGAATCGTCTGCCCAACCGCTGTTTTACGCAGCGCCTGTGCATCGGTATTTACCGCGAAAAATTCAACACCTTCAATGCGCTCACGCACCATGTGTTCAACAGCATTACCGCCGCCGCCGCCGACGCCGATGACTTTAATCACCGCGTCGTTGGTAAGTTCCATTGGTTCAAACATAGTTTCTCTCCGATATGTGCCTGTCGCCTGAGACCGTAATCACCGCCGGCCTCATAAAAATTAAAATTCTTTTCGCAGCCAACTATTGAGTCGCTTGATCCACGAGCCAACAGATGCTGTAACACGTTTTTCAACTTCCGCTTCACCGTTAAGATGTGACTCTTTCCCGTAATGAAGCAATCCCACTGCCGTTGAATAATACGGCTCCTGAGCGTAATCCGTTAAACCGGTGATATTCAGCGGCGCGCCGATACGCACCTGCGTATGAAACACGCGTTGAGCGCAGGCGGCAAGACCTTCGATCTGCGCCGCGCCACCGGTTAATACAATGCCCGCAGCCAGGTGATGCTTTACGCCTTGTTGGCGAAGCTTTTCCTGCAGCTGCAATATCTCTTCGTTGACCAGGTTGAGCAGCTCGGTATAGCGCGGCTCAATCACCTCCGCCAGCGTCTGACGTTGCAGACTACGCGGCGGACGACCACCTACACTCGGCACTTCCACGCTCTCGTCTTTACCGACGATGGAACCCAGCGCGCAGCCATGACGAACTTTAATCGCTTCGGCGTCGCTTGGCGGTGTGCCAAAGGCATAAGCGATATCACTGGTCACGACATTGCCAGCATAAGGAATTACCTTGGTGTGACGCAATGCCCCGCCAGTATAAACGGCGATATCCATTGTACCACCACCGATATCGACGACGCAGACGCCCAGTTCTCGTTCGTCTTCCGTCAATACCGAATAACTTGATGCCAGTCCGGCAAATATCAGTTGGTCAACTTTCAGGCCACAACGTTCAACGGCTTTCACAATGTTTTTTGCCATATCGTTGTGACATGTGATCAGGTGCACTTTTGCCTGCATACGCACGCCAGAAAGTCCTACCGGATTTTTGATCCCTTCCTGATAGTCAATCGCATACTCTTGCGGGATCACATGCAGCACACGATGTTCATCACGCACGCGCACCGATTTCGCGGTATGGACGACATTTTCTACATCTTCTTGTGTCACTTCTTCTTCAGAAATAGGCACCATACCAATTTCATTCTGGCAGCTGATGTGCTTACCAGAAAGCGCCAGATATACCGAAGAGATCTGACAATCTGCCATCAATTCTGCCTGGTCAATGGCGCGCTGTACGCACTTGACCACGGATTCGAGGTCGTTCACCCCGCCTTTATCCATACCACGTGATGGGCAGCTGCCCACACCAATGATATTGACCATACCGTCGGGCAGAACTTCCCCTACTAAAGCGGCAACCTTCGCGGTACCAATCTCCAGTCCTACTACCAGTTTTCTGTCCGTCGCCTTGATCATTGTTGTTCTGCCTGTGCCTGATTTTGTTGCTGAGTAGATTCCTCTGGTGGCAAGGGCGCCCAGCCGACTGCTGCACCAGAGTCATAACGCAAATCAACGTAGCTAATCCGTTTGCCATCGGTTTGCGCCTGCTGCTGTAAAACCGGATAAAGTTCTACAAAGCGAGCCAAACGTTTCATCGTATCGCCCCGGCCAAGATTGAGCTTAATATCGTTATTCAGCGTCAACTGCCAGGAACGCCGCGCGGTCATCGCCGCTTCCTTCAGAGTAAATCTGTCCTTTGCCAGCATCTGCCCCATTTCGCGATAACCCTGCAACACTTCATTTGCGCTGCCTTCCGGACCATACAACATTGGGAGCACCTGCTTGCTGGTGCGATCTGGCGGAACGCTGAAGGTGTTTCCTTCGGCGTCAACCATATGCTGATCATTCCAACGCGCAATCGGCACATATTCAACCAGATGAATCTTCAATTCATCAGGCCACTGCTTTCTGACGCTCACCTGCTTAATCCACGGCAGGCGTTGTTCAATTTGCGTCTGGATGATGTTTACATCCTGGGTCATAAAGGTACCTGGCTCACCCAATGCCAGGATCGACTGCCGGATATCGTCATTACGCGTGTAATGGCGCTCACCGGTCAACACCAGCTTTGAGAGCGGCAGGCGTTGCGCATCTTCCATCCAGCCCAACACGACCCAGCCGCTCACCAACACTGTCGTTAAAACGGTCAGCAGGAAAAGGATCCCCGCCAGACGCGTTCCATTATTGCGGTGAGAAGAAATCTCTTCTTCACTGTTTCGCGTGTTCAGAGCAGCCTGCGACATATTAGTCCGCCAGTTCCAGAATTCGTACTACCAACTGCGAGAAGCTCATACCCGCCTGACGTGCCGCCATCGGCACCAGACTGTGACTGGTCATACCCGGTGAGGTATTAGCTTCCAGCAGATAAAACTGTCCATCACTGTCCAGCATGACGTCTATACGCCCCCATCCTTTGCATCCTAAAGTCGTCCATGCTTTCAGCACTAATGCCTGCAAATTTGCCTCTTGAGCCACTTCTAAACCTGCCGGGCAGAAATACTGTGTCTCATCAGAGAGATACTTCGCCTCATAATCATAGAAGGTTCCAGCGGGTTGAATACGTATTGACGGTAAAATTTCTTCACCGAGTATCGCAACCGTGAACTCCGGCCCACTTAGCCATTTTTCAATCAATACTTCTTCATCGTGCTGAAATGCCAATCTTAATGCATCTTGCAGAGCATTTTCTGCTACTACTTTTGACATTCCCACACTGGAACCTTCGCGGCTCGGCTTGACGATAAGCGGCAAACCTAAGGCAGAAATTTCTGCTAACTGCTTATCACTAATGCCTTTTTCAAACTCTGCGCGGGTTAATGCTACCCACGGCGCTACCGGTAAACCAGCGCCCTGCCAAAGCAGTTTGCTGCGTAGTTTATCCATTGAAAGCGCAGATGCCATCACTCCACTGCCGGTATAAGGCAAGCCCATCAGCTCGAGCATACCCTGCAGCGTGCCATCTTCACCACCGCGACCGTGCAGAGCGATAAACACTTTCTGAAAGCCCATCGACTTCAGTTGCGTTACGTCGATTTCTTTCGGGTCGACAGGATACGCGTCAATACCGCCTTCACGCAGCCCAGCTAACACTGCCGCGCCAGAATTCAGAGAAACTTCCCGCTCTGCGGAGGTCCCGCCCAACAGGACCGCGATTTTATCAGTCATGTTGCTCTTCCTCCGTAGTTTGCGGCTTCAGTTTGATTTCAGCTAAAGATCGGGCAATTTTTCCGATATTTCCTGCCCCCTGAACGAGGATCAGGTCGTTACCAGTTAATACTGGTGCTAACATCTCGGCCACCTGCGCCGGGTCCGGCACCAGAATCGGATCAATTTTCCCACGGCCACGGATTGTACGACACAACGAACGACTGTCCGCTCCCGGAATAGGCGCTTCGCCTGCCGGATACACTTCCAGCATCAGCAGGGTATCCACCTGAGTCAGCACATTGGCAAAATCATCATACAGGTCGCGAGTGCGGGTGAAACGGTGCGGCTGAAACAGCATCACCAGGTTTTTATCCGGCCAACCTGCTCGCGCCGCTTTAATAGTCGCGTCCACTTCGGTCGGGTGGTGACCATAGTCATCAACCAGCATTGCCGTACCGCTTTTACCATTCACGGGTTCCAATGGAAATTCACCAAGGAAATCAAAGCGGCGTCCGGTCCCCTGGAAACTCTCCAGCGCACGCAAAATAGCCTCGTCTTCAATCCCCTCTTCCGTGGCGACCGCAACGGCAGCGGCAGCATTCAGGGCATTGTGACGACCTGGCGCATTCAGTGTAACGCGCATTGGCTCTTTGTCCTGACGCAGCAGCGTAAAGTGTCCCTGCGGGCCAATCTGCTGATAATCTTCCACACGCACGTCAGCATCTTCGCTGAAGCCATAAGTGGTGGTTTGACGGCCTACACGCGGTAACAATTCGCGAATTACCGGATCGTCAACACACATCACCGCACGACCGTAAAACGGCAAGTTGTGCAGAAAATTAATAAAGGTCTGTTTTAAATTCTCAAAGTCGCCCTGGTAGGTATCCATATGGTCGGCTTCGATATTAGTGACAATCGCTACCATCGGTTGCAGATGCAGGAACGACGCATCGCTTTCATCCGCTTCAGCAATCAGGTAACGACCGTGCCCTAAACGTGCATGAACACCCGCCGCTTTTACCAGCCCACCGTTCACGAAGGTCGGGTCGAGGCCCGCTTCTGCGTAGATGCTGGAAACCATCGCGGTGGTCGTGGTTTTGCCATGCGTCCCGGCAATGGCGATACCATGACGAAAACGCATTAACTCAGCCAGCATTTCAGCACGACGAATAACCGGAATACGTGCCTCATGAGCGGCAACAATTTCCGGGTTATCGGCGGAAATCGCGCTGGAAACTACGACCACACTGGCATCACGCACGTTTTCCGGGCGATGGTTGAAGTAAATCGTCGCTCCCAGATTCGTTAACTGTTGCGTGACTGGGTTTGGCGCTAAATCGGAACCACTGATCTGATACCCTTCATTGGCCAGAACTTCGGCAATACCGCCCATACCGGCACCACCGATGCCGACAAAGTGTATGTGCCGAACGCGACGCATTTCAGGCACGATGTAACGCAGTTTTGCCAATTGTTGTGTATTCATTCTTTACGCCATTAACTTCTCAAATTCATACGATGCAAAAGGCATCGCTACGATTACGCCCGGGCAGCCCGACTCACTTCATTTGCCACTCGCTCGGTGGCATCCGGAATGGATGCAGCTCGGGCGCGTTCTGCCATGGTTAATAAGGTTTCTCGCGACCACCCGGCCAGGGTGTTGGCGACGGCATCCACAGTAAGCTGTGGCTGCTCGATAATTTTGGCCGCGCCCGCTTTTTCCAGCGGCAGCGCATTCCAGTACTGTTGGCGGTCTTTATGTTGAAACGGCACAAACAACGCCGGTAGCCCTGCCGCAGCGATTTCACTCACCGTCAACGCGCCAGAGCGGCAAACGACGACATCCGCCCACGCATAGGCCGCCGCCATATCATCAATAAATTCCGTCACTTTATGCTGCGGTTGCCCCGCTTCGGCATAAGCCTGTTCAACGGTTTGTTGCGAACCTTTGCCGCTCTGATGCCAGATAGTGACTGAATCACCCAGCTTTGCTGCAACCTGCGGCATTGTCTGGTTAAGGATGCGCGCTCCCTGGGAACCACCCACCACCAGAACACGAACCGGACCTTCACGGCCAGCCATACGCTGCTGTGGCAACGGCAGCGCCAGCACATCAGTACGCACCGGGTTACCAACAACTTCGGCATCAGGGAAAGCCCCCGGAAACGCCTGCATCACTTTGGTAGCAATTTTCGCCAGCCATTTATTGGTCAAGCCAGCAATGCCGTTTTGTTCGTGAAGTACGACCGGAATGCCTAACGACCATGCTGCCAGACCACCAGGCCCGGAAACATAGCCGCCCATACCGAGCACCACATCGGGCTTGTAAGCTTTCATAATCGCCCGCGCCTGACGCCAGGCGTTAAAGATCCGCAGCGGAGCCGCGAGCAACGCTTTAATACCCTTGCCGCGCAGACCAGAAATACGAATAAAGTCGATCTCGATACCGTGCTTCGGCACTAAGTCCGCTTCCATACGATCGGCAGTACCCAGCCAGCGAACTTGCCACCCCTGGGCCATTAAATGGTGCGCAACAGCCAGTCCCGGGAACACATGCCCGCCAGTACCGCCTGCCATCACCATTAATCGCTTCCCTTTACCACTCATCGAGAACCTCGTACAAACGCCTGCGCTTTCTCCAGACGTGTTTCATAATCAATACGTAACAGCATCATGATGGCTGTCGACATAATCAGTAAGCTCGAACCACCGTAACTGATCAGCGGCAATGTCAGACCTTTAGTTGGCAACATCCCCGCTGCCGCGCCTACGTTAACCAGCGCCTGGAAGCTAAACCAGATACCAATTGAACAGGCGAGAAAACCGGAAAAACGGTGGTCAATTTCTAACGCTTTACGGCCAATCGACATCGCGCGAAAAGCGACGAAGAATACCATTAAAAGCGCCAGCACCACACCGATATACCCCAGTTCTTCGCCGATTATGGCGAAAATGAAGTCAGTGTGCGCTTCTGGCAGATACTCCAGTTTTTGTACCGAATTGCCTAAACCTTGCCCCCACAATTCGCCACGACCAAAGGCCATCAGGGATTGCGTTAACTGATAGCCGCTACCGAAGGGATCTTCCCACGGGTTCCAGAACGCAGTAACACGGCGGATACGGTACGGTTCGGCGAGGATCAGCAGCACGACCGCTGAAATCCCCATGCCGATAATGGCAATGAACTGCCACAATTTTGCCCCCGCCAGGAACAGCATCGCCAGTGTGGTGACGAACAATACGACTACTGTACCAAGGTCTGGCTGTGCCAGCAGTAACACTGCAAGCACCAGAATTACGCCCATCGGTTTCAGGAAGCCGCGCAGGTTGTTACGTACTTCGTCGCCTTTGCGCACCAGATAGTTGGCGATGTAACAAAACAGCGACAGCTTGGTCAGCTCCGCAGGCTGAATACGCAGCAGGCCGAGATCGATCCAACGTGATGCCCCTTTAACTGAGCTACCTACCACCAGCACGATCATCAGCAGGATGATTGATCCAAGCAGCATCGTGGCGCTGTAACGTTGCCAGAACTCCATCGGCAGACGCAGCGTAATGATCGCCAGAATGAATGCCAGGATCAGATAGACGCCATCACGCTTCGCGAAGAAAAACGGATCGTTGGTTAAGCGCTGCCCAATGGGCATTGACGCCGAAGTCACCATGATAAAGCCGATCGCCGCGAGGCCGAAGGTCAGCCACAGCAAGGTGCGATCGTACATGATCAGGCTGTCGGTATCTTTTTCCCGCGAGCCCATCACCCAGCCTTTAAGCGCCGTGGAGATCCAGACCAGGATACTGAGTCCTGGCAGGCGCGGCATTTTCAGGCGAGGGAGAGATAAACGCATCAACCTAACTCCTTCGCCAGACGGGCGAACTCATTGCCCCGTTGTTCAAAGTTCTTGAACTGATCGAGGCTGGCACAGGCTGGTGACAACAGCACCATATCCCCTGGCTGCACGCGTGGCGCCAGCAAGAGCATCGCCTGCTCCATGGTTTCGGTTTGCTCTGCCACTTCCGGGCGCAGCGCCGCTAACTGGGCGCCATCACGACCAAAACAGTACAAACGCACGTTGTCGCCATTCAGATAGCGCGCCAGTGGACTGAAATCCGCCGATTTGCCATCACCGCCCAGCAACAAATGCAGCGTACCATCTACCTGCAAGCCGTTCAGCGCCGCCTCTGTACTCCCGACGTTGGTGGCTTTCGAATCGTTAATCCAGCGCACGCCGTTATGCTCCAGCACCACTTCAAAACGATGCGGCAGACCAGTAAACGTGGTTAACGCTTTCAGGCTGCTGGCGCGCGGTAACCCTGCGGCATCAGCCAGCGCCAGCGCTGCCAGTGCATTGGTATAGTTATGTTGTCCGGAAAGTTTCATCTCTTTCACGTTCAACACTTTCTCGCCTTTCACACGCAGCCAGGTTTCGCCCTGCTGATGATTCAGGTGATAGTCACCCATGTTGACGCCAAAGCTGACGCAGCGTTCATCCGCACCGCGAACCGGCATCGTTAAGGCATCATCGGCATTGACGACACAAACTTTCGCATTTTCGTAAATGCGCAGTTTTGCCGCACGATATTGCTGCAATCCAAACGGATAGCGATCCATATGATCTTCAGTCACGTTCAGAATGGTCGCCGCCACCGCCTGTAAGCTGGAGGTGGTTTCCAGCTGGAAGCTCGATAGTTCCAGCACGTACAGTTCGCACTCGGCATCCAGCAACATCAACGCAGGCAGGCCAATGTTACCCCCCACGCCGACGTTAACACCTGCCGCTTTCGCCATTTCGCCCACTAAGGTGGTGACAGTGCTTTTGCCGTTAGAACCGGTGATCGCCACAATCGGCGCCTGCGCTTCGCGGCAGAACAGTTCGATATCGCCAACAATTTCAATTCCGGCATCGGCAGCGGCGCTTAAAGATGGATGCGCCAGCGCAATACCGGGGCTGGCGACGATCAGATCGGCTGCCATCAGCCACTCGTCATTAAGACCGCCAGTGTGACGTTCCACCGCTTCGGGTAATTTATCCAGGCCAGGCGGTGTCATACGTGTATCCATAACGCGCGGCGTCACGCCGCGAGCAAGGAAAAAATCCACGCAGGAAAGCCCGGTGAGGCCCAGGCCGATAATAACGACATTTTTACCCTGGTAATCAGCCATGATTAACGTACCTTCAGCGTTGCCAGACCAATCAGGACCAGCATCAGCGAAATAATCCAGAAGCGCACAATGACGCGCGGTTCCGGCCAACCTTTCAGTTCATAGTGGTGATGAATCGGCGCCATGCGGAAAATACGTTGCCCGCGCAGTTTAAAGGAACCGACCTGCAAAATAACCGACAGGGTTTCAACCACAAACACACCGCCCATAATCACCAGCAGGAATTCCTGACGCAGCAGCACAGCGATAATGCCCAGCGCGCCGCCTAATGCCAGCGAACCGACATCGCCCATAAAGACCTGCGCCGGATAGGTGTTAAACCACAAGAAGCCCAGCCCTGCCCCGACTATCGCGGTGCAGACAATAACCAGTTCCCCGGCGTGCCGCAGATACGGTATATGCAAGTAGCTGGCAAAGTTCATGTTGCCGGTTGCCCACGCCACCAGCGCAAAACCACCGGCGACAAATACGGTCGGCATAATCGCCAGCCCGTCGAGGCCATCGGTCAGGTTTACCGCGTTACCGGTACCCACAATGACGAAGTAAGCCAGCAGGATGTAGAACAGCCCCAGCTGCGGCATCACATCTTTAAAGAACGGCACCACCAGCTGCGTTGCTGGCGTGTCTTTCCCGGCAAGATACAGCGCAAAGGCGACGCCCAGCGCGATCACCGACATCCAGAAATACTTCCAGCGCGCAATCAGGCCCTTGGTATCTTTACGCACCACTTTGCGATAGTCGTCGACAAAACCAATGATGCCGTAACCCACCAGCACCACAAGTACGCACCAGACGTACGGGTTGGAGGGGTAAGCCCACAGCAGTACGGAGATCACAATCGCCGTCAGGATCATAATCCCGCCCATGGTCGGCGTACCGCGCTTACTAAAGTGCGATTCCGGGCCATCGTTACGAACGACCTGACCAAAGGAGAGTTTTTGCAAATGGGCAATCATACGCGGGCCCATCCACAATGAGATGAACAGCGCGGTCAGCAGGCTGACGATGGCGCGAAACGTCAGATAGGAAAAGACGTTAAAGCCGGAATAATATTTGACCAAATGTTCGGCCAGCCAAACTAGCATGTCCCATTCTCCTGTAAAGCGCGTACCACCTCTTCCATGGCGGCACTACGTGAACCCTTAACTAAAATCGTAATCACCTGTTGCTCTGCAATCAGTGATTTAAGACGCGCAATTAACGCGGATTTATCAGCAAAATGTTCGCCAACGCCGCTGGCGGTGCTGATAGCATGGCTTTGTTTACCCACGCTTAACACGCGGTCAATACCAGCCGCCTTCGCCGCTTCGCCCACCTGTACATGGCAGGCTTCGCTTTCAGCGCCCAGTTCCGCCATATCGCCCACCACCAGCACGCGGTAGCCCGGCATTTCAGCCAGTACCTGGACTGCTGCGGTCATTGAACCGACATTGGCGTTGTAGGAGTCGTCAAGCAGCAACTGGTTTTCCGCCAGTTGAATGGGGAACAGACGGCCTGGAACAGCTTTCAGATTTGCCAGCCCCGCTTTGATAGCATCAAGCGTTGCGCCCACGGACATGGAGAGCGCGGCGGCTGCCAGCGCATTCGCAATATTGTGACGCCCCGGTAGCGGTAGCAGAACATCGACGCTACCCGTTGGGGTTTGTAGCGTAAATTCCGTACCGTGCGAAGTCACATGGATATTGGTGGCGGTGAAATCGCTGTTGGCGGCATTGGGTGAGAAACGCCACACTTTGCGTGAGCCAATTACGCTCTGCCAGTTCAGCCAGTCGTTGTTGTCGGCGTTCATAATGGCGATACCGTTTTCCGGCAGGCCGGTAAAGATTTCGCCTTTCGCTTTTGCCACGCCAGCCAAAGAACCGAAACCTTCCAGATGCGCCGCCGCCAGATTGTTGACCAGCGCCGCTTCCGGGCGAGTCAGGCTAACGGTCCAGGCAATTTCGCCCTGATGGTTCGCGCCAAGCTCAATTACCGCGTAATCGTATTCCGGCGTTAAGCGCAGCAGCGTCATTGGCACGCCGATGTCGTTGTTGAGATTGCCTGCCGTATAAAGCGTGTTGCCGCACTGGCTTAAAATCGCCGCCGTCATCTCTTTAACGGAGGTTTTACCGGAGGAACCTGTCAGAGCAACCACGCGCGCCGGAACTTGCTGGCGAACCCATGCAGCCAGTTCACCAAATGCCAGACGCGTGTCTTTAACGATTAACTGCGGCAGGTCGATATCCAGAGGACGGCTGACCAGTAGTGCGCCCGCGCCGCCAGCTTTCGCCTGGTCGGCAAAATCGTGGGCATCGAAACGTTCGCCTTTCAGGGCAACAAACAGGCAGCCCGGCGTCAGTTTTCGCGTGTCAGTGGTTACGGCATCCAGGGTGATATCTGCCCCTTTTAGTTCACCGTTGAGAATATCGGTAAGTTGGCTAAGGGTTACGCTAATCATGCGATCACCCCCAGCAAACGCGCCACCGTGACGCGATCGGAGTAATCCAGGCGCTGATTGCCAACAATCTGGTAATCTTCATGGCCTTTGCCCGCGACCAGCACCACATCGTTCTCTTTAGCCTGCATAACGGCGCAAGTCACCGCTTCGGCGCGGCCTTCCATCACTTTGGCATGTCCGGCATCTAACATTCCCGCCAGAATATCGTTGATGATGGCGCGCGGTTCTTCGGTACGCGGGTTATCGTCAGTTACTACCGCCACGTCAGCAAACTCTTCAGCAATCGCCCCCATCAGTGGACGCTTGCCTTTATCACGATCGCCGCCACAGCCGAAGACGCACCACAGCTTGCCTGCACAGTGAAGACGTGCAGCCTGCAAAGCTTTTTCCAGTGCATCCGGGGTGTGAGCGTAATCCACAACCACCGTCGGTTTGCCCGGTGCAGTAAACACTTCCATACGTCCGCAAACCGGTTGCAGACGCGCGGCGGTTTTTAACAGGTCAGCCAGCGGGTAGCCCAGTGCCAGCAGCGTCGCCAGCGCGAGCAGCAGGTTGCTGACGTTAAAAGCGCCCATCAGATGGCTTTCAATTTCCCCATCGCCCCAGCTTGAGCTAAAGCGAATGGTTGCGCCGCTGTCGTGATAGTTCACGTCGGTCGCTTTCAACCAGCGGCCATGACAGTTCAGATTGATATGGTCTTCCATCGACACCGCAACTGCATCCGGCAGTTTTGCCAGCCAGCGACGGCCTACTTCGTCATCGGCGTTGACTATCGCCTGACCACAATGATGTTCAGAATAAAGCAGCCATTTTGCGGCTTCGTAATGTTCCATATCACCGTGATAATCAAGGTGATCGCGGCTTAAGTTGGTAAAGACCGACGCCGCAAATTTCAATGCTGCCACACGGTGTTGTACCAGCCCATGGGAGGAAACTTCCATTGCGCAAAAAGTCGCGCCCTGATCCACCAGCCCCGCCAGCTCATGCTGAACGTCGACTGCCGAACCGGTCGTGTTTTCCGTCGGAATAACTTTACCCAGCAGGCCGTTACCTACGGTACCCATCACCGCGCTGGTTTCACCAAGCAACTGACTCCACTGCGCCAGAAGCTGGGTAGTGGTGGTTTTGCCGTTGGTACCCGTTACGCCCACGAGACGTAAATTGTCAGAGGGTTCATGGTAAAAGCGGCCCGCCAGCGCTGATAAACGCTCATTGAGCTGGCTGAGATAGATGACCGGTACGCCGTGCATTTCACGGATTTCACCATCGGTCGCCTCATCTTTCGCCTCTGCAATAATGGCAGCCACACCTTGCGCTATCGCCTGCGGGATATATCGACGCCCGTCCGCCTGATGACCTACTACAGCTACAAAAAGATCGCCCGACGCAGCCACACGGCTGTCGAGTGTCATCTCTCGCAGTGCTCTCGAAGGTGCGTTTGGCACCCACGGAGCAAGAAGGTCGCGCAAATTACGATCTGCCACCTGTCCCCTCGCCTTGATTAATCACAAATTCGTTTTTATCACCCGTTGTCAGCGCATCCGGTTCGATGTTCATGGTGCGCAATACGCCGCCCATGATGGCACCAAAGACCGGCGCGGAAACGGCGCCGCCGTAGTATTTACCCGCCTGCGGATCGTTGATAACAACAACCAGCGCGAAGCGCGGCTGACTCGCAGGCGCAACGCCTGCGGTATAAGCAATATATTTATTGATGTAGCGACCATCCGGCCCGACCTTTTTCGCGGTACCGGTTTTAATGGCGATACGATAGCCTTTAATCGCCGCCTTCACGCCACCGCCGCCCGGTAGTGCCACGCTTTCCATCATATGCACCACAGTGCGGACAATGGATTCCGGGAAGACACGTTCACCAGGAACCGGGGGGTCAACCTTGGTAATCGACAGCGGGCGATAGATGCCATAGCTGCCGATGGTTGCGTAGACTCGCGCTAACTGTAACGGTGTTACCATTAGCCCGTAGCCGAAAGAGAAGGTGGCCCTCTCTATGTCAGACCACCGTTGTTTTTGAGGATATAAGCCACTGCGTTCTCCGACCAACCCCAAATTGGTCGCTTTTCCCAACCCAAAACGTGAGTAAGTATCTACTAACGCTGAGGACGGCATCGCTAACGCCAGCTTGGAAACACCGACGTTACTCGACTTCTGTAATACCCCGGTCAGGGTTAATTCGCTATAGCGCGCCACGTCTTTAATTTCGTGGCCGTTAATTCGATAAGGAACGGTATTAAGCACCGAGTTTTCCCGCACCACACCACGTTGCAACGCGGTCATCACCACCATCGGTTTAACAGTAGAACCCGGTTCAAACACGTCGGTAATGGTACGGTTACGCATCGCCTCTTTTGGCGTGCCACTCAGATTGTTGGGGTTGTAAGACGGGCTGTTGGCCATCGCCAGCACTTCACCGGTGTTGACATCCACCAGCACGGCGCTGCCGGATTCAGCCTTGTTAAAGGCCACGGCGTTGTTCAGTTCGCGATAAACCAGCGCCTGCAAGCGTTCATCAATACTCAACGCCAGGTTATGCGCCGCCTGGCTGTCGGTAGAAGAAATATCTTCGATTACACGGCCATAGCGGTCTTTACGCACAATACGTTCGCCCGGTTGCCCGGTAAGCCATTTATCAAAACTTTTCTCGACACCCTCAATCCCCTGGCTATCGACGTTGGTAAAGCCAATGAGGTGAGCGGTCACTTCGCCAGACGGGTAGTAACGGCGAGATTCTTCGCGCAGATGAATCCCCGGCAGCTTCAGTTTTTTGATGTATTCAGCCATGTCAGGGTTAACCTGACGCGCCAGATAGATAAAGCGCCCTTTCGGGTTGGCATTAATGCGGGCGGAAAGTTGATCCAGCGGAATATTGAGCGCGTTAGCCAGCGCCTTCCAACGGTCGCCGACGCTGATGCCGCCAGCTTCATGCACTTCTTTCGGGTCGGCCCAGATCGCTTTTACTGGCACACTTACTGCTAACGGGCGACCAGAACGGTCGGTAATCATGCCGCGGGAGGTGGAGACTTGCTGAACGCGAAGAGAGCGCATGTCGCCCTCTTTCACCAGCATATCCGGGGAGATTACCTGCAACCAGGCAACGCGCCCCAGCAGGAAAGCCAGTGCCAATAAAATACAGCCGCATAACAACGCAAAACGCCAACTGATAAAGTTGGCATGTTCTTCCTGACGTTTTGGTTTCTGCGTTTTCGCCGCTGCTTTCATGCGTCGCGTTTATCCTTATTTTTGCACTACGATATTTTCTTGTGATGGATCAACATGCTGCATTTGCAGCTTCTCCGTGGCGATCCGTTCCACCCGGCTATGGTCGCCGAGCGCATTCTCTTCAAGAATGAGGTTGCGCCATTCAATGTCTAAAGCGTCTCGCTCCAGCACCAGTTGTTCGCGCTGAGCGGTGAGCAAACGGGTATGGTGCGCCGTGGTCACCACAGTCACCGCCGTCAAAATAATGCAAATGAACAGGCAGAGCGGCAGCTTCCCAAACCGCAAAAGATCGTCACCGATAACGCCAGGCAAGGCATGGCGCTCGTGGCTTCCCATCGATCCTTTAACTTTGCTGAGGGCTTCTGTCACTCTGCTGATCATGCGTTCGTCCTCTCTGCAATACGCAGAACTGAACTACGGGCACGAGGGTTCTCTGCCACCTCTTCTTCGCCCGGCATCAACTTACCTAGTGCTCGCAACTGACGGCCACCCAGTTTTTTGAGCTGCTCTTCAGTCATCGGTAACCCTGCCGGAACTTGTGGACCGCGACTGTTTTCACGCATAAAGCGTTTCACAATACGATCTTCCAGCGAATGAAAACTGATGATCGAAAGCCGCCCACCTGGGGCCAGCACGTTAAGCGAGCTTTTTAGCGCCTGCTCTATCTCCTCCAGTTCACTGTTCACCCAAATGCGCACCGCCTGGAAGGTACGGGTCGCGGGATGTTTGAATTTGTCTTTCACCGGCGTTGCGGCAGCAACGACTTCTGCCAGTTCTTTAGTGCGGGTCATCGGCTGTTCGCGGTTACGCTCGACAATGGCGCGTGCAATACGTTTAGCAAAACGCTCTTCGCCATAGGTTTTTAATACCCAGGCAATATCGGATTCTTCTGCGGTTTGTAGCCATTCGGCGGCAGACTGACCGCGTGTCGGGTCCATACGCATGTCCAACGGGCCATCACGCATAAAGGAAAAACCGCGTTCAGCATCATCGAGTTGCGGTGAAGAGACGCCAAGATCGAGCAGAATGCCGTCGATCTTGCCGATAAGATCGCGTTCGGCGACATATTCGCCCAGCGCAGAGAAAGGTCCATGAATGATGGAGAAGCGCGGATCATCAATAGTCTTCGCGACGGCAATAGCCTGCGGGTCGCGATCGATTGCCAACAAGCGTCCCGTTTCGCCAAGTTGCGAAAGAATCAGACGTGAGTGACCACCGCGACCAAAAGTTCCATCAATGTAGATACCGTCAGGACGGATATTGAGGCCATTTACGGCTTCGTCCAGCAGTACCGTGGTATGTTTATAGTTTTCCATCATTTTATAGAGACAAGTCCTGCAGTCGCTCCGACAAGTTTTCGGTAACAGACTGTTCAGCGTCGATATCTTCCCTGACCTGTTGATGCCAGGTCGTTTCATCCCACAGTTCGAACTTATTGAACTGCCCGACCAGCATCACTTCTTTCGTCAGCCCGGCATGCTGCCGCAACACAGGCGCGATTAATAATCGACCTGCGCTATCCAGCTGACACTCACTGGCATGCCCTAACAGAAGGCGTTGAACACGACGTTCAACAGGGTTCATGCTCGAAAGACGCGATAATTTGTGCTCGATAATTTCCCATTCAGGAAGGGGGTAAAGCAGCAGGCACGGGTGATGAATGTCAATGGTACACACCATTTGACCGGCAGCGCTCCCGAGCAGTTCTTCCCGATAACGGGTAGGCACCGATAAGCGCCCTTTACTGTCGAGATTGACTAACGTTGCTCCCCGGAACATGCCAGTCTCCCCCCGATTACCACTTTATCCCACAAATTCCCACTAAAAGGAGTTTACGGAGCGGAGGAAAAGCTTGTCAAGCCAGGAACATTCCTTACCGAAGCAAAAAACCCAATGTTTACGGCTAATATCTGCATTGTTTAAAAATCGCCCAACAAACGAAGCAAATTAACGTCATGAATAGTTGTAAGAAAAAATCCCATTCATCATTACCGTTTTAAAAACGACTCGATTTTCCTTAATGGAAATATAAAGTGTCAGTTTGCGACGCGAGCGGCATTTTAGGACATATCTCCCCCGGATAACAGTCCCTGTTGCACGTGCGCCATGCCTGATGCCAGCGACTTTGGACAAAAGTTTAGAAAAGTGTTTGTTTAATCGGCAATTGCCGATTTGCTTGTAACAAAATAATGCAATTGCAATCTACCGTTACGAGTTAATTATCATTCAGCGCAGCGAATGGAGTTAATTGGCAGGATATTCAGGAGGGCTTATGGATAATTGTCCAGAATAGTCTTATTTACATTATGGATATCGATGTCCAATTACGTACTCAATGCGCCAGAGGTAAAATCCACTGGCGCATCTTTTCGTAATGTTTATCTACGGCTTAGTACACCACGACGATAGAGATTACGTTTAATGCGTGTTAAGCCTGGTTTTGGTTTGCGCGGCTCGTCCAGACTGGCGAGCACAATCTCCAGTACGCGTTCCGCAACATCGCGATGACGCTGGGCTACCGCCAGTACCGGACACTGTAAGAAGTCGAGCAATTCGTTGTCACCAAAGGTCGCAATTGCCAAATCAGAAGGCAGTTTGCCATCGCGGCGCAGCGTGACATCCATAACGCCTTGCAACAACGCAAATGAGGTGGTGAACAGCGCCTGCGGCATCGGATGCGTTTCCAGCCATTTTTCGAACAACTGGGCAGCGGTTTCTCGCTCATAACTGTTGGCATAAAGGAAATGCACTTCGCGTGGATCATCTTTCCAGGCGGTACGGAAACCCTGCTCGCGCAGGAAGCTGACAGAAAGCTCCGGCAACGCGCCAAGATAAAGCACCGTCTCAGCAGGAAACTTACGTAACTCTTCGGCCAGCATTTCTGCATCATCCTGGTCGGCACCAACCACGCTGGTGAAGTGTTCACGATCGAGGGCGCGATCCAGCGCGACAATCGGGAACGGGTCGTTAGCCCAGCGTTGATAAAAAGGATGCTCCGGCGGCAGCGACGTCGAAACAATGATGGCATCGACCTGACGCTGCAAAAGATGCTCAATACAGCGCATTTCGTTGTCTGGCTGATCTTCTGAGCAGGCAATCAGCAGTTGATAACCCCGTTGCCGTGCCTGGCGTTCAAGATAGTTAGCGATACGGGTGTAACTTGTGTTCTCCAGATCGGGGATCACAAGACCAATCGAACGTGTGCGTCCAGCACGAAGCCCAGCAGCCACGGCATTTGGGTGGTAATTGTGCTCACGCACCACTGCCATGACTTTTTCAACGGTTTTGTCGCTCACACGGTATTGCTTCGCTTTGCCGTTAATAACATAGCTTGCAGTGGTCCGCGACACTCCCGCCAGCCGAGCGATTTCATCCAGTTTCACAATTGCCCCTTGAGTAAAATGTAAAAACCATACCCATTGTACTGGCATGGGTTAAATTCATTAACATCTAAGCGCAGAAAATTAACTGCGGCAACTGCTTTTATTCCAGGTTCCCACTGAATTCGCAAAAAAAGCCCAACGTGACATGTTGGGCTGTAAATTGCGCATTGAGATCATTCTCAACGCATTATTTTATCGCCGCGCGAAAGTCCTACTACACCGGAACGAGCGACCTCCACAATTTTCGCCACATCGCGAATCGATGCTAAAAATGCATCAAGCTTATCGCTGGTTCCCGCCAATTGAACGGTATAAAGCGATGGCGTGACATCAATGATTTGCCCACGGAATATTTCCGTATTGCGCTTCACTTCGTCACGTCCGTAGCCACTGGCCTGAATTTTCACCAGCATGATTTCCCGCTCAACATGCGCCCCCTGCCCCAGTTCGCTAACACGCAGCACATCGACCAGCTTGTGTAATTGCTTTTCAATCTGCTCCAACACTTTTTCATCGCCCACGGTCTGGATAGTCATACGCGATAATGTCGGATCGTCGGTTGGCGCAACGGTCAGGCTTTCAATGTTATAGCCCCGTTGGGAAAAGAGGCCGATCACGCGGGATAACGCGCCTGATTCATTTTCGAGTAATACGGATAATATCCGGCGCATAATCAGGTTCTCTCCGTTTTGCTTAACCACATTTCATCCATTCCGCCGCCACGAATCTGCATCGGGTAGACGTGCTCGCTGCCATCAACAGTGACATCAACAAACACCAGGCGATTATTGCGGACCTGTTCCAGTGCCTCGCTAAGTTTGTTTTCCAGCTCTTGCGGATGAGAGATCTGGATCCCAACATGGCCATAGGCTTCCGCCAGACGAACGAAATCCGGTAGCGACTGCATATAAGATTGTGAATGGCGGCCGGAATAGATCATGTCCTGCCACTGCTTCACCATCCCCAGATAGCGGTTATTGAGATTCACCACCAGCACCGGCAGTTCATATTGCAAAGCGGTAGACAGTTCCTGAATGTTCATCTGAATGCTGCCGTCGCCAGTGACACAGACCACGGTTTCTTCTGGCAATGCCATTTTGACACCCAGCGCCGCAGGCAAACCAAAGCCCATAGTGCCGAGGCCACCGGAGTTGATCCAGCGGCGCGGTTTGTCGAAAGGATAATAAAGCGCTGCGAACATCTGGTGCTGCCCGACGTCGGACGTGACATATGCATCGCCTTTCGTCAGTCGCCAGAGTGTCTCGATCACCGCTTGCGGTTTAATCTTTTCGCTCTGAGTGTCGTATTTAAGGCACTGGCGAGCGCGCCACTGTTCAATCTGTTGCCACCAGTCACGAATTTCATCCAACGGTTGGTGAGCCGTTTCTAGTGCCAGCAACTCCAGCATTTGATCCAGCACCAACCGCGCGTCACCAACGATCGGAATGTCGGCGGTAACGGTTTTTGAGATCGACGTTGGATCGATATCAATATGTAAAACCGTTGCATTCGGGCAGTACTTGGCCAGATTGTTAGTGGTGCGATCGTCAAAGCGCACGCCGACCGCAAAAATAACATCGGCATTATGCATGGTCATATTGGCTTCGTAGGTACCGTGCATTCCCAGCATCCCCAGCGCCTGACGATGCGTTGCCGGAAACGCCCCCAGTCCCATTAATGAAGAGACGACGGGAAGATTAAGCTGCTCAATAATCTGTTTGAGTTGTTGATGGCAACTCGCAGTCACGGCGCCGCCGCCAACGTAAACTACCGGTTTTTTCGCTGCCGCCAGTGTCTGCAATGCGCGTTTAATCTGCCCCTTATGACCCAGTGTTGTCGGGTTATAAGAGCGCATACTGACTGACTCCGGCCAAACGTAGGGTAATTTGTTCGCCGGATTAAGAATATCTTTCGGTAAATCAACCACCACTGGCCCAGGACGACCACTTGCCGCCAGCCAGAATGCCTTTTTCAGCACCTGAGGAATGTCTTCCGTTTGCTTAACCAGGAAACTGTGTTTGACCACCGGGCGGGAAATTCCCACCATGTCGCACTCCTGAAAGGCATCGTAGCCTATCAGCGAGGTCGCTACCTGACCAGAAAGGACAACCAAGGGAATGGAGTCCATATAAGCAGTAGCGATACCAGTAATCGCGTTAGTCGCCCCAGGACCCGACGTCACCAGCACAACCCCCACTTCCCCGGTTGCACGTGCCAGGCCATCGGCCATATGCACAGCCGCTTGCTCATGACGAACTAATACGTGATCGATACCCCCCACGGTATGCAATGCATCGTAAATATCAAGGACCGCGCCTCCGGGATAACCGAATACTTGTTTAACGCCCTGATCGATAAGCGATCGGACGACCATCTCGGCTCCAGACAACATCTCCATGGCCTGCCTCACTGTTTGGCGGAAAAAATGTGTAAAACACATTAACCGTCCGATCTTGCTTAAGCAATTGGCAGACAGAGTCACAAACGTGAAGAAATAAGAATAAACAGGAGGAAAGGAGAAAAGAAACGATAAAATACTCCAGAATGAAGGCGTAAATTGATAATAAATTGGCTAGATTCGACTACTTACAGCAATTTCTCTATTTTTTTAATTATTCATGAAATCTGGCGCACATGCATTTAGAATAAAATTCTGCATTTAATAAAAAAAGCAGAATAAACCAGAAAGGAATGCCTGATTTATTCTGCTTTTGTTTAGCGTTTACATATAGAAATTAATTGCTCTTCCATCCATTGATGGCCTTTATCGCGCCCGGCAGCTTCATGCCAGGAGAGATAACAGGTTCTGCTATTCTGTTTTAATGGCAGCGGCAATATCTGTAATTCTAAAGATTCGGCGAACTCTTCAGCCAGCCAACGAGGCGCAATAGCGACCAGGTGAGTTTGCGACACCACGCTAAGGACGCTCATCATTGCCATGCCTGATAAGCAATACTGGCTTGCTTATCTACTGTGTCGTACCACGGTTGACTAAATGAGGCGAAACGATCGAGCGAAACCGCCGCATGTTGTTCGTTATAAACATCATGTTTCAGTAATGGACCCTTAATATGCGGATGGTTCTTACTGGCTACCAGCACCATTTCATCTTTAAATAACGGCACACTGGTAAATTCAGGGCGGTGGAAATCTTCATAACTTATAACGAACTCCGTTTCCTGATAGCGCAACTGATGTTCAGTGTTCTGATTTAATGAAGACTTGAACATAACATGTATATTTGGCGCAATCTGCTCAATGTGATTATAAATCTGCGAGGTCAGAATGCTGTCTAATGGGCTGCAAACACAGAGATGGAATACCCGCTCGCTACTGGCTGGCTCAAAACCTGAACCTGGTAATTCGTTTTGCACTAATTGCAGCGCCTGGCGCACAGAACCAAAAAGCTGAAATGCGCGGGCAGTCGGCTGGATACCACGACCATAACGAACAAACAACTCGTCATTAAACATCACTTTCAGGCGTGCAACAGCGTTACTGACCGCAGGTTGCGACATTCCCAGAACATGAGCGGCACGAGTAATATTCTGCTCCTGCATCACGGCATCGAAAACAGTTAATAAGTTTAGATCGACCATGCGCAGCTGTGGCTTACTAAAATCTGCTGGTTCTGGATGATCTGTTTTTACCTCTGGCATACTTAACTCCACTGTCACACTTAACTCCCTTTTCCTTACCGGAATGCAGAAAAAAAATAATCCTGAAAAATATGATTTACCATACATATAAAATAAGAAAAAGGAAAATGAGTAAAATTAGGAAAACATAAAGATAAGAGTTCTGTTTAAAACAAAACCCACCGCCGCGCAGAAAGTCACCCACCACAGCATGATTATCTATAATGTTTTTGTCACACAAACAATATAATCATAATCACCATGAATGCTCAATCATCCGTGATATGTATAAAATCGCCACTTTAATTAAAAATTTATATATTAATCACCCATATCTTCCTTATTAACTTATCAATAATATAAGCTTCATCAATAATTAAACATTCATCAAATAAATAATTACAGAAAAATCATCAGGATGGGTTAGGTAATTGATACTATCTATACGTATATCACTTATTGATTAAATGCAATAAATTATGCTGAAGTATGTCAATTAATGAAAAGTGTGATCTGGCTGACAGAAATTAATATTGTTGGTTTATGTATACACAGCACAATTAGCTAATTTGAGACATGCAAAATTACCGCTGAAAAGCCGCTTTTCTTACTACAGGGTTGACATCCGTTTTTGTATCCAGTAACTCTAAAAGCATATCGCATTCATCTGGAGCTGATTTAATGACTCACATCGTTCGCTTTATCGGTCTACTACTACTAAACGCATCTTCTTTGCGCGGTAGACGAGTGAGCGGCATCCAGCATTAAGCCAGCACGCAGTCAAAAACAACCCGCGCCATTGCGCGGGTTTTTTTATGCCCGAAGCGAGGCGCTCTAAAAGAGACAAGGACCCAAACCATGAGCCAGCAAGTTATTATTTTCGATACCACATTACGCGACGGTGAACAGGCGTTACAGGCAAGTCTGAGTGCGAAAGAAAAACTGCAAATTGCGCTGGCCCTTGAGCGTATGGGTGTTGACGTAATGGAAGTTGGTTTTCCCGTCTCTTCGCCGGGCGATTTTGAATCGGTGCAAACCATCGCCCGCCAGGTCAAAAATAGCCGCGTATGTGCGTTAGCCCGCTGCGTGGAAAAAGATATCGATGTGGCGGCTGAATCTCTGAAAGTCGCCGAAGCCTTCCGTATTCATACATTTATTGCTACCTCCCCAATGCACATCGCCACCAAGCTGCGCAGCACGCTGGATGAAGTGATCGAACGCGCTATCTATATGGTGAAGCGCGCCCGTAATTACACCGATGACGTTGAATTTTCTTGCGAAGATGCCGGGCGTACACCCATTGCCGATCTGGCGCGAGTGGTCGAAGCGGCGATTAATGCCGGTGCCACCACCATCAACATTCCGGACACCGTGGGCTACACCATGCCGTTTGAGTTCGCCGGAATCATCAGCGGCCTGTATGAACGCGTACCTAACATCGACAAAGCCATTATTTCCGTACATACCCACGACGATTTGGGCCTGGCGGTCGGCAACTCACTGGCGGCGGTACATGCTGGTGCACGCCAGGTGGAAGGTGCAATGAACGGGATCGGCGAGCGTGCCGGTAACTGTTCCCTGGAAGAAGTCATCATGGCGATTAAAGTTCGTAAGGATATTCTCAACGTCCACACCGCCATTAATCACCAGGAAATATGGCGCACCAGCCAGTTAGTTAGCCAGATTTGTAATATGCCGATCCCGGCAAACAAAGCCATTGTTGGCAGCGGCGCATTCGCACACTCCTCCGGTATCCACCAGGATGGCGTGCTGAAAAACCGCGAAAACTACGAAATCATGACACCAGAATCTATTGGTCTGAACCAAATCCAGCTGAATCTGACCTCTCGTTCGGGGCGTGCGGCGGTGAAACATCGCATGGATGAGATGGGGTATAAAGAAAATGAATATAATTTAGACAATTTGTACGACGCCTTCCTGAAGCTGGCGGACAAAAAAGGTCAGGTGTTTGATTACGATCTGGAGGCGCTGGCCTTCATCGGTAAGCAGCAAGAAGAGCCAGAGCATTTCCGTCTGGATTACTTCAGCGTGCAGTCTGGCTCTAACGATATTGCCACTGCCGCCGTCAAACTGGCCTGCGGCGAAGAAGTCAAAGCAGAAGCCGCCAACGGTAACGGTCCGGTCGATGCCGTCTATCAGGCAATTAACCGCATCACTGAATATAACGTCGAACTGGTGAAATACAGCCTGACCGCTAAAGGTCACGGTAAAGATGCGCTGGGTCAGGTGGATATTGTCGCCAACTACAACGGTCGCCGCTTCCACGGCGTCGGCCTGGCCACCGATATTGTCGAGTCCTCCGCCAAAGCCATGGTGCACGTACTGAACAATATCTGGCGCGCCGCAGAAGTCGAAAAAGAGTTGCAACGCAAAGCTCAACACAACGAAAACAACAAGGAAACCGTGTGATGTCGAAGAATTACCATATTGCCGTATTGCCGGGGGACGGTATTGGTCCGGAAGTGATGACCCAGGCGCTGAAAGTGCTGGATGCCGTGCGCAACCGCTTTGCGATGCGCATCACCACCAGCCATTACGATGTAGGCGGCGCAGCCATTGATAACCACGGGCAGCCGCTGCCGCCTGCGACGGTTGAAGGTTGTGAGCAAGCCGATGCCGTGCTGTTTGGCTCGGTAGGCGGTCCGAAGTGGGAACATTTGCCGCCAGACCAGCAACCAGAACGCGGCGCACTGCTGCCTTTGCGTAAGCACTTCAAATTATTCAGCAATCTGCGTCCGGCAAAACTGTATCAGGGGCTGGAAGCATTCTGTCCACTGCGTGCTGACATTGCCGCTAACGGCTTCGACATCCTGTGCGTGCGCGAACTGACCGGCGGCATCTATTTTGGTCAGCCAAAAGGCCGCGAAGGTAGCGGACAATATGAAAAAGCGTTTGATACCGAGGTGTATCACCGTTTTGAGATCGAACGCATCGCCCGTATCGCGTTTGAATCTGCCCGCAAGCGTCGTCGCAAAGTCACCTCAATCGACAAAGCCAATGTGCTGCAATCCTCTATTTTATGGCGGGAAATTGTTAATGAGATCGCCATTGAATATCCGGATGTCGAACTGGCGCATATGTACATCGACAACGCCACCATGCAGCTGATTAAAGATCCATCACAGTTTGACGTTCTGCTGTGCTCCAACCTGTTTGGCGACATTCTGTCTGATGAGTGTGCGATGATCACTGGCTCGATGGGGATGTTGCCTTCCGCCAGCCTGAACGAGCAAGGTTTTGGTCTGTATGAACCGGCAGGCGGCTCGGCTCCAGATATCGCTGGCAAAAACATCGCTAACCCGATTGCGCAAATTCTGTCGCTGGCGCTGCTGCTGCGTTACAGCCTGGATGCCGATGATGCGGCTTCCGCCATTGAACGCGCGATTAACCGCGCATTAGAAGAAGGCATTCGCACCGGGGATTTAGCCCGTGGCGCTGCCGCCGTTAGTACCGATGAAATGGGCGATATCATTGCCCGCTATGTGGCAGAAGGGGTGTAATCATGGCTAAGACGTTATACGAAAAATTGTTCGACGCTCACGTAGTGTACGAAGCCGAAAACGAAACCCCGCTGTTATATATCGACCGCCACCTGGTGCATGAAGTGACCTCACCGCAGGCGTTCGATGGCCTGCGCGCCCACGGTCGCCCGGTGCGTCAGCCGGGGAAAACCTTCGCCACCATGGATCACAACGTCTCCACCCAGACCAAAGACATTAATGCCTGCGGTGAAATGGCGCGGATCCAGATGCAGGAGCTGATCAAAAACTGCAAAGAATTTGGCGTCGAGCTGTATGACCTGAATCACCCGTATCAGGGGATCGTCCACGTAATGGGGCCAGAACAGGGCGTCACCTTGCCGGGGATGACCATTGTCTGTGGCGACTCGCACACCGCCACCCACGGCGCATTTGGCGCACTGGCCTTTGGTATCGGCACTTCCGAAGTTGAACACGTACTGGCAACGCAAACCCTGAAACAGGGTCGAGCGAAGACCATGAAAATTGAAGTCCAGGGCAAAGCCGCACCGGGCATTACCGCGAAAGATATCGTGCTGGCGATCATTGGTAAAACCGGCAGCGCTGGCGGCACCGGACATGTGGTGGAGTTTTGCGGCGAAGCAATTCGTGATTTAAGCATGGAAGGTCGGATGACCCTGTGCAATATGGCAATCGAAATGGGCGCGAAAGCCGGTCTGGTTGCACCTGACGAAACCACCTTTAATTATGTCAAAGGCCGTCTGCATGCGCCGAAAGGCAAAGATTTTGACGATGCCGTCGCCTACTGGAAAACCCTGCAAACCGACGAAGGCGCAACTTTCGATACTGTTGTGACTCTGCAAGCAGAAGAGATCGCCCCGCAGGTCACCTGGGGCACCAATCCAGGCCAGGTGATTTCCGTGAACGACAACATTCCCGACCCGGCTTCGTTTGCCGATCCGGTTGAACGCGCGTCGGCAGAAAAAGCGTTGGCCTATATGGGGCTGAAACCGGGTATTCCATTGACCGAAGTCGCTATCGATAAAGTGTTTATCGGTTCTTGCACCAACTCGCGCATTGAAGATTTACGTGCGGCAGCGGAAATCGCCAAAGGGCGAAAAGTCGCGCCAGGCGTACAGGCACTGGTGGTTCCCGGCTCTGGCCCGGTAAAAGCTCAGGCGGAAGCGGAAGGTCTGGACAAAATCTTTATTGAAGCCGGTTTTGAATGGCGTTTGCCTGGCTGCTCAATGTGTCTGGCGATGAACAACGACCGTCTGAATCCGGGCGAACGTTGCGCCTCCACCAGCAACCGTAACTTTGAAGGCCGCCAGGGGCGCGGCGGGCGCACGCATCTGGTCAGCCCGGCAATGGCTGCCGCCGCTGCTGTGACCGGACATTTCGCCGACATTCGCAACATTAAATAAGGAGCAGACCATGGCAGAGAAATTTATCAAACATACAGGCCTGGTGGTTCCGCTGGATGCCGCCAATGTCGATACCGATGCGATTATCCCGAAACAGTTTCTGCAGAAAGTGACGCGTACTGGTTTTGGCGCGCATCTGTTTAACGACTGGCGTTTTCTGGATGAAAAAGGCCAACAGCCAAACCCGGACTTCGTGCTGAACTTCCCGCAGTATCAGGGCGCTTCCATTTTGCTGGCACGAGAAAACTTCGGCTGCGGCTCCTCGCGTGAGCACGCGCCGTGGGCATTGACCGACTACGGTTTTAAAGTGGTGATTGCGCCGAGTTTCGCTGACATCTTCTATGGCAACAGCTTTAACAACCAACTGCTGCCGGTGAAATTAAGCGATGCAGAAGTGGATGAGTTGTTTGCACTGGTGAAAGCCAATCCGGGGATTCATTTCGACGTGGATCTGGAAGCGCAAGAGGTGAAAGCGGGTGATAAAACGTATCGTTTTTCTATCGATGCCTTCCGCCGCCACTGCATGATGAATGGTCTGGACAGCATCGGTCTGACCCTGCAGCACGACGACGCTATTGCCTCTTATGAAGAGAAGCAACCGGCGTTTATGCGTTAATTTGTACGCCGTCCGGCACTCAATCGCCAAAAAGAAAAAAGCCAGCAGGTATTCACTGCTGGCGTGGCGATTAACACCAATACTCAGTCACACATGATGTCCGCAAATCAGTATTCAGAATCACTCCCCTCCCACTGCATCAGTTCTTCAAGCATGGCTAAACGCTGTGGAACGCTTAACCAACGCAGCCAGCACAACGTCGCTATCGCGGTAAAATAGTGCTGATAAAACTGACGCATGGGGCACCTCCTTGCTTCATCGTTAGGAATTATTGACTTAATATAGGGAAAATAAAATTGCTGACTTTTGCGCAGGAGTTCCCCTTTTATGCCATCTGCTCGTCTGCAACAACAGTTCATCCGCCTGTGGCAATGCTGCGAGGGTAAATCGCAGGACACGACGCTCAACGAACTGGCGGAGTTATTGAGCTGCTCCCGTCGTCATATGCGCACCCTGCTCAACACCATGCAAGATCGCGGCTGGTTAACATGGGAAGCTGAAGTTGGGCGCGGTAAACGCTCGCGTCTGACATTCCTCTACACCGGGCTGGCGCTTCAGCAACAGCGGGCGGAAGACCTGCTGGAACAGGATCGCATCGACCAGTTGGTGCAGTTAGTCGGTGATAAAACTGCCGTGCGGCAAATGCTGGTTTCTCATCTGGGCCGCAGCTTCCGCCAGGGGCGGCATATCCTGCGCGTGCTCTACTATCGCCCGTTGCGCAATCTGCTGCCTGGCAGCGCATTACGCCGTTCCGAAACGCATATCGCCCGGCAAATCTTCAGTGCGTTAACCCGAATAAATGAGGAAAATGGGGAACTGGAAGCGGATATTGCCCACCACTGGCAGCAAATTTCCCCACTTCACTGGCGCTTCTTTTTACGTCCGGGGATCCATTTTCATCATGGTCGTGAACTGGAAATGGACGACGTCATCGCCTCGTTGAAGCGTATCAATACGCTGCCGCTCTATTCGCATATTGCTGAAATTGTGTCGCCGACGCCCTGGACGCTGGATATTCATCTCACTCAGCCAGATCGCTGGTTGCCGTTACTGCTGGCGCAAGTTCCGGCGATGATCCTGCCGCGTGAATGGGAAACCCTCAGCAATTTTGCCAGCCACCCTATCGGTACCGGTCCGTATGCGGTAATGCGTAACAGCACTAACCAACTGAAAATTCAGGCATTCGATGATTTCTTCGGTTATCGGGCATTAATCGACGAAGTTAACGTCTGGGTCTTGCCGGAAATTGCCGATGAACCCGCTGGAGGCCTGATGCTGAAAGGGCCGCAGGGCGAGGAAAAAGAGATTGAAAGTCGCCTTGAAGAAGGTTGCTACTATTTACTGTTCGACAGCCGCACCCATCGCGGGGCGAATCAGCAAGTCAGAGACTGGATAAGCTATGTACTTTCGCCGACCAATCTGGTTTATTTCGCCGAGGAACAGTACCAGCAACTGTGGTTTCCGGCCTATGGGTTGCTCCCCCGCTGGCACCATGCCCGCCCAACACATTGCGAAAAACCTGCCGGGCTGGAACATCTCACCCTGACCTTTTATCAGGATCATATTGAACATCGGGTGATTGCCAGGATCATGCAGCAGATTCTGGCAAGTCACCAGGTCACGCTGGAAATCAAAGAGATCAGCTACGATCAGTGGCACGAAGGTGAGATCGAAAGCGACATCTGGCTTAACAGCGCCAACTTTACGCTGCCGCTGGATTTTTCGCTGTTCGCGCACTTGTGCGAAGTACCGCTGCTACAACACTGTATTCCTCTCGACTGGCAAGCCGACGCCGCCCGCTGGCGTAATGGCGAGATGAATCTGGCGAACTGGTGCCAGCAACTGGTTGCCAGTAAAGCAATGGTGCCGCTGATCCACCACTGGCTGATTATTCAGGGACAACGCAGTATGCGCGGCCTGCGCATGAACACCCTCGGCTGGTTCGATTTTAAATCAGCGTGGTTTGCGCCACCGGATCCATGATTGCTGGTTGATAACAAAATCACTACACTAACGCCGTTCTCAACGGGGTGCCACGCAGACGCGTGCGCTGAGAAAATACCCGTCGAACCTGATCCGGATAACGCCGGCGAAGGGATTTGAGGCTCCTTCTCAAGTCCTTTGCCACTCTTTTTTGAGGTGCAAAGTGTTAAAAAAATGTCTTCCCCTGCTGTTGCTGTGCACAGCGCCTGTTTTCGCTAAACCCGTTCTGACTGTTTATACCTACGATTCCTTCGCCGCCGACTGGGGGCCTGGTCCGGTGGTTAAAAAAGCCTTTGAAGCCGACTGTAATTGCGAACTGAAACTGGTGGCGCTGGAAGATGGCGTTTCGCTTCTCAACCGTCTACGGATGGAAGGCAAAAACAGCAAAGCCGATGTGGTGCTGGGGCTGGATAACAACCTGTTAGACGCCGCCAGTAAAACCGGATTGTTTGCCAAAAGCGGTGTGGCAGCGGATGCCGTAAACGTTCCCGGCGGCTGGAATAATGACACTTTCGTACCGTTTGATTACGGCTACTTCGCCTTCGTCTATGACAAGAACAAACTGAAAAACCCGCCGCAAAGCCTGAAAGAACTGGTTGAGAGCGATCAAAACTGGCGAGTGATTTATCAGGATCCGCGTACCAGTACGCCGGGGCTTGGCTTGCTGTTGTGGATGCAAAAAGTCTATGGCGATGACGCCCCACAAGCCTGGCAGAAGCTGGCGAAGAAAACCGTCACAGTCACCAAAGGCTGGAGTGAAGCCTACGGCCTGTTTTTAAAAGGCGAAAGCGATCTGGTACTGAGTTACACCACCTCTCCGGCTTATCACATTCTCGAAGAGAAGAAAGATAACTACGCCGCTGCGAACTTTAGCGAAGGTCACTATCTGCAAGTGGAAGTTGCCGCCCGCACCGCTGCCAGCAAGCAGCCGGAGCTGGCGCAAAAATTCCTCCAGTTTATGGTTTCTCCGGCTTTCCAGAATGCGATCCCAACCGGCAACTGGATGTATCCGGTGGCAAATGTCACGCTGCCTGCCGGGTTTGAACAATTGACCAAACCGGCCACCACGCTGGAGTTCACGCCAGCCGAAGTGGCGGCACAACGTCAGGCATGGATTAGCGAATGGCAACGCGCCGTCAGCCGTTAATTCCCGGCTGGTTAATTCCAGGTGTAAGCGCCGCTACGCTTGTGGTGGCGGTTGCACTGGCGGCGTTTCTCGCCCTGTGGTGGAACGCGCCGCAGGGTAGCTGGGCGGCAATCTGGCAGGACAGCTACCTGTGGCATGTGGTGCGCTTCTCCTTCTGGCAGGCGTTTCTCTCGGCGCTGCTCTCTGTCGTACCCGCAATATTCCTTGCCCGCGCGCTTTATCGCAGGCGCTTTCCCGGGCGGTTGGCGCTGTTGCGTCTGTGCGCAATGACCTTGATCCTCCCGGTGCTGGTCGCCGTTTTCGGCATTCTTAGCGTCTATGGTCGCCAGGGCTGGCTGGCATCGCTCTGGCAATCGCTTGGTCTGGAGTGGACGTTTTCGCCCTACGGCCTGCCAGGCATTTTGCTGGCGCATGTATTTTTTAATCTGCCGATGGCGAGCCGCTTATTACTCCAGGCACTGGAAAACATTCCCGGGGAACAACGTCAGCTTGCCGCCCAGCTTGGGATGCGCGGCTGGCATTTTTTCCGCTTCGTCGAATGGCCGTGGTTACGGCGACAAATCCCGCCGGTTGCTGCGCTTATCTTTATGCTCTGTTTCGCCAGCTTCGCCACCGTGCTGTCGCTGGGGGGCGGTCCGCAAGCGACGACTATCGAGCTGGCTATTTATCAGGCGCTGAGTTACGACTACGATCCTGCCCGCGCGGCGATGCTGGCGCTGATCCAGATGGTGTGCTGTCTCGGTCTGGTGCTGCTGAGTCAGCGATTGAGTAAGGCCATTGCGCCTGGCACCACGCTGCTGCAAGGTTGGCGCGACCCGGACGATCGTCTGCATAGCCGCATTTGCGACACTGTGTTAATTGTGCTGGCGCTGCTGCTGTTGCTGCCACCGTTACTGGCGGTGATCGTCGATGGGGTAAATCGCCAGTTGCCGGAAGTGCTGGCACAACCGGTGCTGTGGCAGGCGCTGTGGACCTCGTTGCGTATTGCGCTGGCGGCAGGCGTATTGTGCGTAGTGCTGACCATGATGCTGCTATGGAGCAGTCGCGAACTGCGGGCGCGGCAAAAAATGCTGGCGGGTCAGGCGCTGGAGATGAGCGGAATGCTGATCCTCGCCATGCCGGGGATTGTGCTGGCAACGGGCTTCTTTTTACTGCTCAACAACACTATCGGCCTGCCGCAATCTGCTGACGGCATTGTGATTTTCACCAATGCGTTAATGGCGATCCCTTACGCGCTGAAGGTGCTGGAAAACCCAATGCGCGATATCACCGCCCGCTACAGCATGTTGTGTCAGTCGCTGGGCATTGAAGGCTGGTCACGCTTAAAAGTGGTGGAGCTGCGCGCCCTGAAACGTCCGCTGGCGCAGGCGCTGGCCTTTGCCTGCGTGTTATCGATTGGTGATTTTGGCGTGGTGGCGTTGTTCGGTAACGATGATTTCCGTACCCTGCCGTTTTATCTCTACCAGCAAATTGGCTCTTATCGCAGCCAGGACGGCGCGGTCACCGCGTTAATTCTGCTGCTGCTCTGTTTTCTGCTGTTTACCGTGATTGAAAAACTACCGGGGCGAAATGTTAAAACTGACTGATATCACCTGGCTTTACCACCATTTGCCGATGCGTTTTAGCTTAACGATGGAACGCGGCGAGCAGGTGGCGATCCTCGGGCCAAGCGGCGCGGGTAAAAGTACCCTGCTGAATTTGATCGCCGGTTTTCTGACGCCAGCCAGCGGTTCGCTGACTATCGAGGGCGTTGATCACACCACAACGCCGCCGTCACGCCGTCCGGTGTCGATGCTGTTTCAGGAGAACAACCTGTTCAGTCACCTGACGGTCGCGCAGAACATCGGGCTGGGGCTTAATCCAGGACTGAAGCTGAACGTGGCACAGCAGGACAAAATGCACGCTATTGCCCGTCAGATGGGAATTGATAATTTAATGGCGCGGTTACCGGGCGAGCTTTCTGGCGGTCAGCGACAGCGTGTGGCGTTAGCGCGTTGCCTGGTGCGCGAACAACCGATTTTATTGCTCGATGAGCCGTTCTCCGCGCTCGACCCGGCGCTACGCCAGGAGATGCTGACGCTGGTGAGCACGAGCTGCCAGCAGCAAAAAATGACGCTATTGATGGTGTCGCACAGTGTGGAAGATGCCGCGCGGATCGCCACGCGCTCGGTGGTGGTCGCCGACGGGCGTATCGCCTGGCAGGGTAAGACCGATGAATTGTTGAGCGGTAAGGCGAGTGCTTCGGCACTATTGGGGATTACGGGTTAGTATGCACTGTCGGATGCGGCGTGAACGCCTTATCCGACCTACGGGTGCGTTTTGTCCGCATCAGTCGCCCCGCACAAGACTATGCCCTAAACCCCAACCACTTTACGCAATATATCGATATACATCGGCATCAACGGATGGCGAATTAACACCACCAGCGCCACCACGCCAATGGCAGAAATCAACGGTGCCAGCCACAGCAAATGACCACGCGACAAATAATGACTTAAACGATCGGTTACCTTGCCGCTGCGCCATAATCGCCAGCACAACCAACCGCCAACCCACAAAAACACCGCCGTCGCCAGCAGCAACCATTTAAACTCGCCACTCTGCATTCCGGCAGGAATATCGATCGCCGCGCCTGCCAGAATCCCCGGCAGGAAGTAAAACGGTGGCCATAACAGGCAGCCGATAATATTTGGCGTGATAAATTTCGCCACCGGGAGATCCAGCATCCCCGCCACCATTGGCACTAGCGGGCGCGTCGGCCCGACAAAGCGCCCGACCAGAATGGTAAACATGCTGTGTTGATGCAGCGCATGCTCGGTTTTATCGAGTAGCGCTTTGTTTTTCTTCAGAAAGGACCAGCGATGCAGCGGCTTTTTAAACCGCCAGCCCAGCCAGAAGGAGATCCAGTCGCCCATCAGGCAGCCAACAATCCCCGCCAGCCAGGCGTGCCAGAAACTTAACTCGCCGCTACCTATCAGCGCCCCCAGCCCCGCCATCAGCACCGTACCGGGCAGAATCAAACCGACCAGCGCCAGTGACTCCAGAAAGGCCACCAACACCACCGCCATCAATGAATACACAGTGGATTGGGTAATAAAGTGTTCCAGCAATGCTTGCATAATGTGCCTGTCAAATGGACGAAGCAGGGATTCTGCAAACCCAATGCTACTCCGTCAAGCCGTCAATCGTCTGATTCGTTACCAATTATGACAACCTGAGAGCTACATCATTCACTTTTTCTTCACAACCGGCACGGAACTCGCTCGGGCTGGCGCCTGTACATTTTTTAAATACCCGCGAGAAATAGAGCTGATCGTCAAAGCCAACATTGCGTCCGACGGTGGCGATAGGCATACGAGTCGTGCTCAATAGCAGCTTCGCCTGACTGATGCGTTGATCTTCGCGCCAGCTTAAGACGCTTATCCCTAATTGCTGGCGGAACAGATGCGACAGACGCGACGGAGACAGGCAAACATGCTGTGCGACACTGGCGATATCAAAATTGCTGTCCGCCAGGTGATCGCTGATGTACTGACAAGCCTCGCGTACCCGATTATCCATTGGCGGATGTAGCGACTCATTAATGACTTCCATGCGCCGCAGTAACAATTGCTCAAGAAGATTTATCGCCAGCAACTCCGAATAGCGCCCTTCCCCTTGTCCAGCATTGATAATTTGCCCGAACAAATCGCTGAAATGCGGCTGATGCGCTTCGTTCGGGCGAAAGAAACCGGTATTGGCAAATATCGACGGCCAGTTAAGCCATTCGTGCCAGTAAGCGCGGGGGCGAAAGTAAACCCACTGGTGATACCATTCGCGGGCCTCCGGATGACGACCGTAGTGATGAATTTCTCCCGGCGGGAATAGCAAAATATCGCCTGGTCGGCAGACAAATTCTCGCCCCTGGTTTTTCACTATGCCCTGTCCGCGAATGGTGAGATTGAGAATATAGCCTTTCATTCCCAGCGGTCGGTCGATAAAAAAATCGAGATAACCGTTGGCCTCAATCGGCGTTAAACCCGCCACCAGATGGGCGTTGAACGAGTAACCCGGCAGCAAGGGATCATTTTGCGCTTCAGCCATACTTTTCATACTCCCGCCATTCAGAGAAGAAACCAATTGTCCATATTGCATCAGACATTGCCGTCACTGCGTCTTTTACTGGCTCTTCTCGCTAATCCAACCGGCAACCCCGCTTGTGAAAAGCATTTTGTAACAAAGGGGGGCAAAAGCCATGACAAAAACGCGTAACAAAAGTGTCTATAATCACGGCAGAAAAGTCCACATTGATTATTTGCACGGCGTCACACTTTGCTATGCCATAGCATTTTTATCCATAAGATTAGCGGATCCTGCCTGACGCTTTTTTTCGCAACTCTCTACTGTTTCTCCATACCCGTTTTTTTGGATGGAGTGAAACGATGGCGATTGCAATTGGCCTCGATTTTGGCAGTGATTCTGTGCGAGCTTTGGCGGTGGAATGCGCCACCGGTGAAGAGATCGCCACCAGCGTAGAGTGGTATCCCCGTTGGCAGGAAGGGCAATATTGTGATGCCCCGAATAACCAGTTCCGTCATCATCCGCGTGACTATATCGAGTCAATGGAAGCGGCGCTAAAAACCGTGCTGGCCGCGCTTAGCGCCGAACAACGCGCTGACGTGGTCGGCATTGGCGTCGACAGTACCGGCTCCACGCCTGCACCAATCGACGCCGACGGCAACGTGCTTGCGCTGCGCCCGGAGTTTGCCGAAAACCCGAACGCGATGTTCGTTTTGTGGAAAGACCACACGGCAGTTGAAGAAGCGGAAGAGATCACCCGCTTGTGTCATACACCGGGCAAAACTGACTACTCTCGCTATATTGGCGGTATTTATTCCAGCGAATGGTTCTGGGCAAAAATCCTGCATGTGACTCGCCAGGATAGCGCCGTGGCGCAATCTGCCGCATCGTGGATTGAACTGTGCGACTGGGTACCCGCCCTACTCTCCGGCACCACACGCCCGCAGGATATTCGCCGCGGACGCTGTAGCGCCGGGCATAAATCTCTGTGGCACGAAAGCTGGGGCGGTTTACCGCCAGCCAGTTTCTTTGATGAGCTGGACCCGATTCTCAACCGTCATTTACCTTCCCCGCTGTTCACTGACACCTGGACTGCCGATATTCCGGTGGGCACTTTATGCCCGGAATGGGCGCAGCGTCTCGGTCTGCCTGAAAGCGTGGTGATTTCCGGCGGCGCGTTTGACTGCCATATGGGCGCAGTCGGCGCGGGCGCACAGCCTAACGCACTGGTAAAAGTTATCGGTACTTCCACCTGCGACATTCTGATTGCCGACAAACAGAGCGTTGGCGAGCGGGCAGTTAAAGGCATTTGCGGTCAGGTTGATGGCAGCGTGGTTCCTGGATTTATCGGTCTGGAAGCAGGTCAGTCGGCGTTTGGTGATATCTACGCCTGGTTTGGTCGCGTACTCGGCTGGCCGCTGGAACAGCTTGCCGCCCAGCATCCGGAACTGAAAGAGCAAATCAAAGCCAGCCAGAAACAACTGCTTCCGGCGCTGACCGAAGCATGGGCTCAAAACCCGTCTCTGGATCACCTGCCAGTAGTACTCGACTGGTTTAACGGTCGTCGCACGCCAAACGCTAACCAACGTCTGAAAGGGGTGATTACCGACCTGAACCTCGCCACCGACGCTCCGCTACTGTTCGGCGGTTTAATTGCCGCTACCGCTTTTGGCGCGCGCGCAATTCAGGAGTGCTTCACCAACCAGGGGATCGCCGTATACAACGTGATGGCGCTGGGCGGCATCGCGCGGAAAAATCAGGTGATTATGCAAGCCTGCTGCGACGTGCTGAATCGCCCGCTGCAAATTGTCGCCTCTGATCAGTGTTGCGCGCTCGGTGCGGCGATTTTTGCTGCCGTCGCCGCGAAAGTGCATGCCGACATCCCAACAGCACAACAAAAAATGGCCAGTGCGGTAGAGAAAACCCTGCAACCGTGCAGCGAACAGGCACAACGCTTTGAACAGCTTTATCGCCGCTATCAGCAGTGGGCGGTAAGCGCCGAACAACACTATCTTCCAACTTCCGCCCTGGCACAGGCTGCCCAGGCCGTTCCGACTCTATAAGGACACGACAATGACGATTTTTGATAATTATGAAGTGTGGTTTGTAATTGGCAGCCAGCATCTGTATGGCCCGGAAGCCCTGCGTCAGGTCACCCAACATGCCGAGCACGTCGTTAATGCGCTGAATACGGAAGCGAAACTGCCCTGCAAACTGGTGCTGAAACCGCTGGGCACCACGCCGGACGAAATCACCGCAATTTGCCGCGACGCCAATTACGACGATCGTTGTGCAGGTCTGGTGGTGTGGCTGCACACCTTCTCCCCAGCCAAAATGTGGATCAACGGCCTGACCATGCTCAACAAACCGTTGCTGCAATTCCACACCCAGTTCAACGCGGCGCTGCCGTGGGACAGCATCGACATGGACTTTATGAACCTGAACCAGACCGCGCACGGCGGCCGCGAGTTCGGTTTCATCGGCGCGCGTATGCGTCAGCAACATGCCGTCGTTACCGGTCACTGGCAGGATAAACAAGCCCATGAGCGTATCGGCTCCTGGATGCGTCAGGCGGTATCTAAACAGGATACCCGTCATCTGAAAGTCTGCCGTTTTGGCGATAACATGCGTGAAGTGGCGGTCACTGACGGCGATAAAGTTGCCGCACAGATCAAGTTCGGTTTCTCCGTCAATACCTGGGCGGTTGGCGATCTGGTGCAGGTGGTGAACTCCATCAGTGACGGCGATGTTAACGCGCTGGTCGATGAGTACGAAAGCAGCTACACCATGACGCCTGCCACTCAAATCCACGGCGAAAAACGACAGAACGTGCTGGAAGCGGCGCGTATTGAGCTGGGGATGAAGCGTTTCCTGGAACAAGGTGGCTTCCACGCGTTCACCACCACCTTTGAAGATTTGCACGGTCTGAAACAGCTTCCTGGTCTGGCCGTACAGCGTCTGATGCAGCAGGGTTACGGCTTTGCGGGCGAAGGCGACTGGAAAACTGCCGCCCTGCTTCGCATCATGAAGGTGATGTCAACCGGTCTGCAGGGCGGCACCTCCTTTATGGAGGACTACACCTATCACTTCGAGAAAGGTAATGACCTGGTGCTCGGCTCCCATATGCTGGAAGTCTGCCCGTCGATCGCGGTGGAAGAGAAACCGATCCTCGACGTTCAGCACCTCGGTATTGGTGGTAAAGATGATCCTGCCCGCCTGATCTTCAATACCCAAACCGGTCCGGCGATTGTCGCCAGCCTGATTGATCTCGGCGATCGTTATCGTCTGCTGGTTAACTGCATCGACACGGTGAAAACACCGCACTCCCTGCCGAAACTGCCGGTGGCGAATGCGCTGTGGAAAGCGCAACCGGATCTGCCAACTGCTTCCGAAGCGTGGATCCTTGCTGGTGGTGCGCACCACACCGTCTTCAGCCATGCGCTGAACCTTAACGATATGCGCCAGTTCGCCGAGATGCACGACATTGAAATCACGGTGATTGATAACGACACCCGCCTGCCAGCATTTAAAGACGCGCTGCGCTGGAACGAAGTGTATTACGGATTTCGTCGCTAAGTAGCCGCATCAGGTATGTAACGCCTGATGCGACGCTGACGCGTCTTATCAGGCCTACACGCTGCGATTTTGTAGACCGGAGAAGCAAAGCGCATCCGGCATTCAACGCCTGATGCGACGCTGGCGCGTCTTATCAGGCCTACGCGCTGCGATTTTGTAGGCCGGATAAGCAAAGTGCATCCGGCATTCAACGCCTGATGCGACGCTGGTGCGTCTTATCAGGCCTACGCGCTGCGATTTTGTAGACCGGATAAGCAACGCGCATCCGGCACGAAGGAGTCAACATGTTAGAAGATCTCAAACGCCAGGTTTTAGAAGCCAACCTGGCGCTCCCAAAACACAACCTGGTCACTCTGACCTGGGGCAACGTCAGCGCCGTTGATCGCGAGCGCGGCGTCTTTGTGATCAAACCTTCCGGCGTCGATTACAACATCATGACCGCCGACGATATGGTCGTGGTCAGCATCGAAACCGGTGAAGTGGTTGAAGGTACGAAAAAGCCCTCCTCCGACACGCCAACTCACCGACTGCTCTATCAGGCATTTCCGTCCATTGGCGGTATTGTGCACACGCACTCCCGCCATGCCACCATCTGGGCGCAGGCGGGTCAGTCAATTCCGGCTACCGGCACCACTCACGCCGACTATTTCTACGGCACCATTCCCTGCACTCGCAAAATGACCGACGCAGAAATCAACGGCGAATATGAGTGGGAAACCGGTAACGTCATCGTTGAAACCTTTGAAAAACAGGGTATCGATGCGGCGCAAATGCCTGGCGTACTGGTCCATTCTCACGGTCCGTTTGCGTGGGGTAAAAACGCCGAAGATGCGGTGCATAACGCTATCGTGCTGGAAGAGGTCGCTTATATGGGGATTTTCTGCCGCCAGCTGGCCCCGCAGCTCCCTGATATGCAGCAAACCTTGCTGGATAAGCACTATCTGCGTAAGCATGGTGCAAAGGCGTATTACGGGCAGTAATGACTGTATAAAACCACAGCCAGTCAAACGAAACCAGGCTATACTCAAGCCTGGTTTTTTATTGGATTTTCAGCGTGGCGCAGGCAGGTTTTATCTTAACCCGACACTGGCGGGATACCCCTCAAGGGACCGAAGTTTCTTTCTGGCTGGCAACGGACAACGGGCCGTTGCACGTTACGCTTGCGCCGCAAGAGTCCGTGGCGTTTATTCCCGCCGATCAGGTTCCCCGCGCTCAGCATATTTTGCAAGGTGAACAAGGCTTTCGCCTGACGCCGCTGGCGTTAAAGGATTTTCACCGTCAGCCGGTGTATGGCCTTTACTGTCGCGCCCATCGCCAGTTGATGAATTACGAAAAGCGCCTGCGTGAAGGTGGCGTTACCGTCTACGAGGCTGATGTGCGCCCGCCAGAACGCTATCTGATGGAGCGTTTTATCACCGCTCCAGTGTGGGTCGAGGGAGATATGCGCAATGGCGCTATCGTTAATGCTCGCCTGAAACCGCATCCCGACTATCGTCCGCCGCTCAAGTGGGTTTCTATTGATATTGAAACCACCCGCCACGGTGAGCTGTACTGCATCGGCCTGGAGGGCTGCGGGCAGCGCATCGTTTATATGCTGGGGCCAGAGAATGGCGACGCCTCCGCGCTCGATTTCGAACTGGAGTACGTTGCCAGCCGCCCGCAGCTGCTGGAAAAACTTAACGCCTGGTTTGCAAACCACGATCCCGATGTGATCATCGGCTGGAACGTGGTGCAGTTCGATCTGCGAATGCTGCAAAAACATGCCGAGCGTTACCGTATTCCACTGCGTCTGGGGCGCGATAACAGCGAGCTGGAGTGGCGCGAGCACGGCTTTAAAGACGGCGTCTTTTTCGCCCAGGCCAAAGGTCGGCTAATTATCGACGGTATCGAGGCGCTGAAATCCGCGTTCTGGAATTTCTCTTCATTCTCACTGGAAACTGTCGCTCAGGAGCTATTAGGCGAAGGAAAATCTATCGATAACCCGTGGGATCGGATGGACGAAATTGACCGCCGTTTCGCCGAAGATAAGCCCGCACTGGCGACTTATAACCTGAAAGATTGCGAGCTGGTGACGCAGATTTTCCATAAAACTGAAATCATGCCGTTTTTGCTCGAACGAGCGACGGTGAACGGCCTGCCGGTGGATCGGCACGGGGGGTCGGTGGCGGCGTTTGGTCATCGTCTATTTCCCGTATGCACCGCGCTGGTTATG